>JBPBQX010000113.1:0-17511 GCA_050955025.1 Janthinobacterium lividum | reverse complement strand
CGCCCCCGATCACCGCGCGCAACGCCGGCAACGCCTCGCCCGCCCCCGGCCAGTCGCTGCGCCACACGCCGAACACGAACACCCCCGCCCCGTCCGGCCGCACCATGCGGCACAGCTCCGGCCGCCCCGCCACCGTCCCCCGGTACGCGGTCTCGCCCCCGCCAGAACGCACCACCCGCACAGGCCCCGCCGGGCACGCCGCCGGCCGCGCGACGCTCCCCCGCCCGTCCGCCCCAGTCCCGGCGCACCCCGCCACCACGGCCAGCGCCGCCACGGCCGCCACTCCCCGCCGCCCCGCCGCCCGCCGCGCCGAACCACCCCCCGCACCCGAACGTTGCCACCGCAGCATCCGCAGGAACCCCGCCATGATCGCCGCCTCCGTCCTCGACACCATCGGCCACACCCCCCACATCCGCGTCTCGCGCCTGTTCCCCGACGCCCAGGTCTGGATCAAGTCCGAGCGCGCCAACCCCGGCGGCTCGATCAAGGACCGCATCGGCATCGCCATGATCGAGGCCGCCGAGCGCGACGGCTTGCTCAAGCCCGGCGGCACCATCATCGAGCCCACCTCCGGCAACACCGGCGTCGGCCTCGCCATGGCCGCCGCCGTCAAGGGCTACAGGCTCATCCTCGTGATCCCGGAGTCCATGTCGATCGAGCGCCGCCTGCTCGTCCAGGCCTACGGCGCCTCCTTCGACCTCACGCCCAAGGAGGGCGGCATGAAGGCCGCCATCGCCCGCGCCGAGGAGCTGCGCGCCCAGACGCCCGGCGCCTGGATCCCCAACCAGTTCGAGAACGCCGCCAACCCCGCCATCCACGAGCAGACCACCGCGCGCGAGATCATCGCCGACTTCCCCGACGGCCTGGACGTGCTGATCACCGGCGTCGGCACCGGCGGCCACATCACCGGCTGCGCCCGCGTGCTCAAGGCCGAGTGGCCCGGCCTCAAGGTCTTCGGCGTCGAGCCCGCGGAGTCCGCCGTGATCTCCGGCGGCAAGCCCGGCCCACACCCGATCCAGGGCATCGGCACCGGCTTCCTCCCCCGCAACCTCGACGTGGAGCTGCTCGACGGCGCCATCCCCGTCTCCGGCGCCGACGCCAAGGAATACGCCCGCCGCTCCGCCCGCCTGGAGGGCCTGCTCGTCGGCATCTCCTCCGGCGCCACCCTGGCCGCCATCGCCGCCAAGATCCCCGAGCTGCCCGCCGGCTCCCGCATCCTCGGCTTCAACTACGACACCGGCGAGCGCTACCTCTCCGTCCCCGACTTCCTGCAAGCGTAGCAAGCATGGGCTCTGCCCAAACCCGCAAAGGGTCCGAGGACCCTTTGATCCCTTGACTGAAGAGAAGCCATCCAAGGGGCTTCCCTTGGCGGAGTCCAGAGGCAGAGCCTCTGGCCTTCCTTCCTACCCGAGCCCCGGCGCCTCCCACCTGAACCCCGCCCAGGCCCTGCGCCGCTCCCCGGGCGGCGGCCTGCGGCACGACACCAGGTACATCCCCGCGATGAACGCCAGGTTCGACAGCGCCGTGAGCCCGTAGGACAGCGCCGCGTCCGCCTCCGACGTGGCCGAGCTGAACAGGCTCCACGCCGCGAACCCCAGCCCCAGCAGCCGCAGGACCCGGAACATCGGCCGCAGCGGGTTGGGCCGCCCCGGCGAGACCATCCCCCGCAGCCGCCCGACGTAGACGTAGAACCACATCCCGCACGCCACGCTGAACCCGTCGTAGATCCCGTCCGTGACGTCGAGCATCCCCGCCGCATACAGCGCCGCGTCCGACGCCAGCTCGAGCACCACCGCGCCGAGCTGCATACTGAGCCCGACGTCGAACGCCGAGGTCGACCCGTCCAGCCGGTCGCTGAGCGGCTGGAACACCCGGTCCAGCAGCCAGGAGTCCACGGCGGCAAGTCGCTCGGCAAGGGTCATGGCCGCGCCTTCTACCCCCGCGCCCGCGCCCGGAAAAGCCCGGCCCCGCTTAACCGTCCCTTCACGATCGTCGGCGACAATGGCCGCGGCATCATCCCGGAGGTCCCCATGAACATCGGCAGCATCGGCGGCAACACCCCCGCCGGCACCCTCCCCGCCCCCGCGCAGGCGCCGGCCAGGTCCGCCCCCGCCCCGGCCAGCAGCGCCGCGACCTCGACCAGCGTCACCCCGAACGCGGACGGCTCCACGACCACGACCGTGACCGACGCGCAGGGCAGCGTCGTCTCGTCGAGCACCTCCACCCCCGCCCCGTCCGCCAAGGCCACCCCCGGCGCCACGCTCGACATCCAGGCCTAGAAAAAGGAAGGCCTTCTTTTTCTGAAGAAAAAGAAGCAAAAAGACTTTGCCCATAAGGAAAGAACCCTGAACGGGCAAAGTTCTTTGGTTCTTTCTTTCAAGAAAGAACTGCTTCCTTCCCTACGCCCCCGCCGCCTTCCCCTGCGCGTCCAGCTCCGCGACCTCCGCCTCGCCCAGCGCGATCGCCGCCGCCGCGACGTTCTCCTCGAGGTGCGCGACGCTCCCCGTCCCCGGGATCGGCAGCATCACCGGCGAGCGCCTCAGCACCCACGCCAGCGCCACCTGCCCCGCCGACACCCCCAGCCTCTCCGCGATCCCGCTCAGCGCCGACCCCGGCCGCGCCAGCGACCCCGCCGCCAGCGGCGCCCACGGGATGAACCCGATCCCCTGCGCCTCGCAGTGCGCCAGCACCGCCTCGCTCGCCCGGTCCACCAAGTTGTAGCGGTTCTGCACCGTCGCCACCGCGAAGTGCTTCCCCGCCGCCTCGACCTCCTCGACGCTGACCTCGCTGAGCCCGGCGTGGCGGATCAGGCCTTCCTTCTGCATCTCCGCAATCGCCCCGAACTGCTCGTCGCGCGGCACCTTCGGATCGATCCTGTGCAGCTGCCACAGGTCGATCCGCTCCACGCCCAGCCGGCGCAGGCTCATCATCACGCACTGCCGCAGGTACTCGGGCCGCCCCACCGGCCGCCAGATATTCGGCCCCGCCCGCGTATGCCCGCCCTTCGTCGCGATCACCAGCCCGCGGTACGGATGCAGCTCCTCGCGGATCAAATCCTCGCTGACGAACGGCCCGTAGCTGTCCGCCGTGTCGACCAGCGTGACGCCCAGCTCCGGCACCCTGCGCAGCGTCGCGCGCGCCGCCTCCGGGCTCGCCGGCTCCCCCCAGATCCCGGCCCCGGTGATCCGCATCGCCCCGAACCCGAGCCGGCACACCTCCAGGTCCCCGCCGATGCGGAACGTCCCCGCCAGCGCCGCGCCCTGCTGATCCATGACCCACACTCCCCGAACGGACAGGCCCGCAGTCTAGGCGCGCCTGCAGGAAGCAAGGCAAGCATGGGCTCTGCCCAAACCCGCCAGGGGCGAGCCGCCCCTGGACCGGCGCTACAAGCCCAGCCCGAACGCCCGCCCTACCTCCGCGAAGTCCGCCGCCGCCGCATGCCGCCCCGACGCCACCGTCCCGTCCTCCCCCCGCACCACCTGGCAAGCGCGCACCCCCGCCGCCTCCGCCGCGTCCAGCTCCTCCGCCACGTCCGACAGGAACAGCACCTCCCCCGCCGCCACCCCCACCCGCGCCACGATCGCCGCGTAGCTCGAAGCCTCCCGCTTCCCCCCGACCCCCGTGTCGAAGAACCCCGAGAACAGCCCCGCCAGGTCCCCCGCGTCCGAGTGCCCGAAGATCAGCTTCTGCGCCTCCACCGACCCCGACGAGTAGACCCACAGCGACACCCCCGCCGCCCGCCACGCCCGCAGCGCCGGCGCCACGTCCGGATACACGCGCCCGCGCAGCACCCCCTCCGCATACCCCGCGCGCCACGCCACCCCCTGCAGCGCCTTCAGCGGCCCCGCCTTCACGTCCCCGTCCATCCACTCCATCAGCACACCGAGCGCGTCCCGCCCCGGCGCCACCCGCGCCACCTCGGCGAGCGCCGCCGCCACCTCAGGCTCCCCCGCCCGCTCCCGCACCAGCGCCGGCAGCCGCGCCCGCGCATAGGGGAACAGAACCTCGTGGACGAACGACACCGGCGTCGTCGTCCCCTCCACGTCGACCACCACGGCCCTCACGCGGGAAAGCCAGCAAGCATGGGCTCTGCCCAAACCCGCAAAGGGTCCGAGGACCCTTTGATCCCTTGACTGAAGAGAAGCCATCCAAGGGGCTTCCCTTGGCGGAGCCCAGAGGCAGAGCCTCTGGGCTTGCTTGCCTGCCTCATCGCAGCTTCCTCCGCTCCAGCTCGCACGCCAGCAGGAACTCCAGCCCCTCCAGCCGCGCCATCGCCCCCTCCATGTCCGCCCCCCACACGTAGACGCCGTGCCCCCGGATCAGGTACCCCGCCCGCATCCCCGCGAGCCCCGGCGCCACGACCCCCGCCAGCCTGGCGATGTCCTGGTCGTTCTCCACCACCGGCACCGACAGCGACGCCGCGTGCGTCCCCACCCCCTCGAACACCTTGAGCACCTCGTACCCCGCGAGCACGACCTCGCCCCCGCCCGCCATCGACAGCACCGTCGCCGCCACCGAATGCCCGTGCAGCACCGCGCCCGCCGCGGGAAACGCCCGGTAAACCTGCCCGTGCAGCAGCGCCTCCGCGCTCGGCCGCGCCCCCTCCGTCACCGCCCGCCCGTCCAGGTCCGCGACCATCACGCCGCCGGCGTCGAGGAACCCCTTGTGCCCCCCGCTGCGCGTGATCGCCATGCGCGCCCCGTCCAGCCGCACGCTGATGTTGCCCGCCGTCGCCGGAACCCACCCCCGCGCATCCATCCGCCGCCCCGCCGCCGCGACCTGCTCCACCGCCCACCCCGGAACCTCGCCCGCCATCCCGCCCACTCCCAACCCGCACGCCCCCGTGTGGCGCACGCCAGCCCCGCGAGGCAATCCCGCGCCCGCGCCCCGCGTTGCCGACGGTATCTGCCCACCACGGAGAACTCCCCATGGCGCTTCCCCCCGACCCCGTCTGGCTCGTCACCGGCTGCTCCACCGGCTTCGGCCTCGAGCTGGCCCGCCTGGTGCTCGAGCGCGGCGGCCGCTGCGCCGCCACCGCCCGCGACACCGCCCGCCTCGAAGGCCTCGGCGCCGACGCCGGCGAGCGCGTCCTCCCCCTCGCCCTCGACGTCACCGACCCCGCGCAGATCGCCGCCGCCGTCGCCGCCGCCGAGGCCCGCTTCGGGCGCATCGACGTCCTCGTGAACAACGCCGGCTACGGCTACCAGAGCAGCATCGAGGAGGGCGACGAGTCCGAGATCCGCGCCCAGTTCGACGCCAACGTGTTCGGCCTGTTCGCCCTGACCCGCGCCGTGCTCCCCGGCATGCGCGAGCGCCGCCAGGGCCACATCATCAACATCACCTCGCTCGCCGGCTTCTCCGGCCTCCCCGGCTCCGGCTACTACGCCGCCTCCAAGCACGCCGTCGAAGGCTTCTCCGACGCCCTGCACGCCGAAACCGCCCCCCTCGGCATCGCCGTGACCTGCGTGGCCCCCGGCCCGTTCCGCACCGACTGGGCCGGCCGCTCGCTCCGCCAGACCCCCAACGCGATCCCCGAGTACGCCGAGACCGCCGGCGCCCGCCTCAAGGCCACCGCCAACTACAGCGGCCGCCAGCCCGGCGACCCCGTCCGCGCCGCCCAGGCCATGATCGACATCACGACGGCCGAGCACCCGCCCCGCCACCTGGTCCTGGGCGCCCTCGCCCTGGACGGCGTGACCGCTCGCCTCAAGGCCTCGCTGGCCGAGATCGACGCCTGGCGCGCGGTCGGCGCCGCCACCGACTTCCCCGCGGAGTAGCTCGCCCGCACCCCGCGGACCACACTCCCCGCGGCCCGTCCCCCGCGACTGGCCGCGCCCGCCGTCCCGTGCCATGCCACCGGCACGGGACGCCGCCGCCTTCCTTGTCCGGCGCCCCTCGCTCGGGAAGCAGCAAGCATGACCCTCGACCGCCGCGGCCTGCTGCGCGCCACCGCCACCGCCCTCGCCGCCGGCGCGACCGCTGCCCCCGCCCTGGCCCAGCCCGCCGCCCCGCCCCCCTCGCCGCCACCCGCCGCCCCGCCCGGCGCCGCCCCCCAGGGCCCGCCGCCCCCGCCCGTCACCCGCATCCTCGCGCGCTACGCCGCCACCGCCCCCGCCGGCCAGATCCCCGACGCCGTGCGCCACGAGGCCACGCGCACCCTCCTGAACTGGGTCGGCTGCGCCGTCGGCGGCTCCCGCCAGGACGCCCCCACCCGCGCCCTCGCCGCCCTCAAGCCCTTCTCCGGCCCCCCGCAGAGCAGCCTGTTCGGCCGCCCCGAGCGCCTCGACGCCCTGCACGCCGCCCTGGTGAACGGCATCAGCTCCCACGTCCTCGACTACGACGACACCCACCTGCGCACGATCATCCACCCCGCCGGCCCCGTCGCCTCCGCCCTGACCGCGCTCGCCGAGTACCGCCCGATCCCCGGCGCCGACTTCATGAACGCCCTGTCGCTGGGCTGCGAGATCGAGTGCCGCATCGGCAACTCCGTGTTCCCCGAGCACTACGCGAAGGGCTGGCACATCACCGGCACCACCGGCGTCTTCGGCGCCGCCGCCGCCTCCGGCCGCGCCCTCGGCCTCGACGAGACCCAGATGACCCACGCCCTCGGCCTCGCCGCCTCGCAGCCCGTCGGCCTCAAGGTCCAGTTCGGCTCCGACACCAAGGCCTTCCACCCCGGCCGCGCCGCCCAGAACGGCCTCCTCGCCGCCCTCCTCGCCCAGCAGGGCTACACCGCCGCGGAGAACGCCATCGAGGGCTTCGACGGCTGGGGCCAGGCCATGAGCACCCGCCACGACTGGGCCGAGATCACCGAAGGCCTCGGCACCCGCTACGAGCTCGCCCTGAACACCTACAAGCCCTTCGCCTGCGGCATCGTCGCCCACCCCGCCATCGACGCCGCCATCCAGCTCCGCGCCGAGAACAGCATCGCCCCCGACCAGATCCGCGCCGTCGCCCTCAGAACCCACCCCCTCGTCCTCAACCTGATGGGCAAGACCGAGCCCCGCACCGGCCTGGAGGGCAAGTTCAGCGCCGTCCACGCCACGGCCGTCGCCCTGGTGACCGGCCGCGCCGGCGAGCAGGCCTTCACCGACGCCGCCGTCAACGACCCCGCCGTCGTCGCCGTCCGCCGCACGATCACCGTCCAGACCGACCCCGCCCTCCACCCCGACCAGGTCGACATGACCGTCACCCTCGCCGACGGCCGCACCCTGCACAAATTCATCGAGCACGCCGTCGGCAGCCAGGCCCACCCCATGTCCGACGCCCAGCTCGAAACGAAATTCGCCGGCCTCGCCGAAGGCATCCTGCCCCCCGACCGCACCCGCGCCCTGATGGACCTGTGCTGGAACGCCTGGACCCTGGACGACGCCGGCGCCCTCGGCCGCGCGGGCTCGGCCTGAGGCAAGACAGCAAGCATGGGCTCTGCCCAAACCCGCAAAGGGTCCGAGGACCCTTTGATCCCATGACTTGAGAGCCAGGGAAGCTGCCGCCGCAGGACGTGCTGCGATCCCCTCCGCCACCGTCGTCCACGGCAAAACCGCTTTCGGGTGCGTGTCGGTTGCGCCGAACCCGCCGTCGATCCGCGACATGAACCTTTTGTTCATGAAATCCCGACTACAGTTGCACGACCGGACAAATAGGCCCGGCAAGGGCAGGTTCGACCGCCATGCAAACAGAAAGTTTCCTGACCACGGTTCAGGACCTCGACCTGTCGGTCACCGGGGAGACGGCCCCGCTTCCGCAACGGTTCATGTTCGCAACCGGCATCGAATGCTCCAACCCCACCATCGACAATGGCCGTGTCCGGCGCGACCTCCTGGCGGAATGTGGCCACTACACGCATTGGCAGCAGGACCTCGCCCTGGTCCGGGAGCTGGGGCTGACCTTCCTGCGTTACGGCCTGCCCTACCATCTCGTCCACCTCGGACCGGGCCGCTTCGACTGGAGCTTCACCGACTGCGTCATGCTGGAGATGCGGGACAAGGGGATCGAGCCGATCCTCGACCTCCTCCACTTCGGCGTCCCCGACTGGATCGGCAACTTCCAGAATCCGGCGCTGCCACGCCACTTCGCCGAGTACGCCGCCGCCGTCGCCGCCCGCTATCCCTGGGTGCGCTACTGGACGCCCGTGAACGAGATCTACGTCTCGGCCCGCATGAGCACGCTCGACGGGCTCTGGAACGAGCAGATCCGCACGGACCTCGCGTTCGTGACCGCGCTGAAGCATCTCACGGCCGCGAGCAAGCTCGCCTGCGCGGCCATCACGCGCGCGCGGCCGGACTGCGTCATCGTGCACAGCGAGAGTGCCGAGGTCGTGCACGAGGCGCGGCTGCTGCTCTCGCCCGGCGTCGTCGCCGCGAACAAGCAGCGCTTCCTGGCACTCGACCTGCTGTTCGCGCGCCGCTCCTGCCGGCAGATGACGGACTACCTGCTGGCGAACGGCATGACGCCTGCGGAACACGCCTGGTTCATGCAGGGCGAGCCGTCCGGACACCAGATCCTTGGCGCCGACTACTACGGGCGCAACGAACACATCATCAAGCCCTGCGGCAAGCGCTTCGCCATCGAGGACGTGATGGGCTGGTACCTGATCGCCAAGGACTACATCGAACGGTACCGCAAGCCGCTGATGCACACGGAAACCAACGTGTTCGACCCCGCCGCGGCGGCAGGCTGGCTATGGAAGCAGTGGATCAGCATCCTGCGCATGCGCGAGGACGGCATGCCGGTGCTCGGCTTCACCTGGTACAGCCTGGTGGACCAGGTGGACTGGAACATCGGCCTGAGCGAGAAGCTCGGCGTCGTGAACGGGTGCGGCCTCTACAACATGGCCCGGCAGCCGAACCCGGTGGCCCTTGAATACCGGGCGCTGATCGAGGAGTTCGGCAGCCTGCCGCTCGCGATCAGGAGCGCAAGACGGCAACGAAGGACCGAGCTGGCCTAGATCCAGGCCTCCTGAAACAGCGGGCGATCCGAGGTACCAAACCAGCGCAGCTTCGCAGGCCCGCCCGTGTCCGGCGCCACAGCATCCGCACCGGCCGCCGCGCCTTCACCACGCTCGCCCGCACCGCCATCTGCCTCAGACAGACCAGACGCCTCCTGCACCTCGAGCACCCCGTGCTTGTGGGTGATGCGCTCCACCATGCCGCCGAGCGCGTCGAGCCGGTCGATGTTCGCCCCATACGCCAGCACGGACCCCGCGAGGCTGCGCTGCTGCCGCCCGTTCGCCTGGTTCACCGGGTTGAGGATGTCCTACAGCTCCGGATGCGCGCCGAGCAGCGACGCGTGGAACATCGGGCTGATGCTCTCCCCGCGAACCCGGTCCCGCCACTTCCGGGTGACCCCCGCCAAGGTGAGCCCGTGACTTCCTGCGGCCCGCACGATCCTTGACTCGCGCACCCGCCCCCGGGACAGTCCTCGCCGTCCGGCCGGACGACCACCAGGCCCGAAGCACAGCACCATGCCCACGATCACCCCCGACCACGTGGCCTTCATCCTGTCGGACGAGGGCGCCCTGCTGCGCGAGGACGTCCTCGCATGGGGAGAGTGGTACGGCCCGCACGGCTTCTTCCAGGCCCACGCCCTGAAGGCCGACAGGGACGACGCCGACTACCTCGTCCGGCTGTACGACAAGCTGTTCGTCATCTTCCCCGAGTTCCGGTCCCTCTCCGACTTCCGCACCGCGGGACGCGCGCCGCTGAACAGGTTCGCGTCCGGAACGATGAAGCGCGCCACCGAGCTGCACATCCAGTGCGCGCACGTCGGGCCACGCCTGCGCATCCAGCACGGCCAGAACACCTACGTCCTGGCACGCTCGATCGGCTCGGACTTCTGGGTCAACCACAACGTCACGATCGGCGCGAACGGCGGCATCCCGGTGATCGGCGACCGGGTGAGCGTGCGAACCGGCGCCGTGGTCGTCGGCCCGATCAGCATAGGCGACGACTGCATCATCACGGCGAATGCGGTCGTGTCGCGGAGCATGCCTCCCGGCCACGTCGCCTACGCGCCGCGCACCGTGATCCGGCCCCGCCGCGCGCACGAACCCTGACCCGGGCCACGCCGGCCTGCCGAAACCCGCCGGCTGGCGCCCCGGCGCCCGGAACGCCCCCTCCTCTTCCTCGTGACGCGTTCCAAGGGCGCAGCCTTTGGCGGAGTTTGAGGCAGCGCCTCAACCTTCCTTGCTTGCCTGCCTTCAGGCGTTCAGCCTGAACAGCACCATCGACAACGCCTCGACCTCGTAACGCTCCCCGATGCCATAAACCGCCGCGACATCCGCGAGCGCCGTGTCGAACAGCAGCCGCCACCGCGCGCCCCCTGCACACGGCGGCAGCACGAACCCTTCCGCCGCCTTGCCCGCGTTGAGCACCATGAGCAGCGTGACGTCCGTGGCCGGCCGCCTGATCCCGGTGGCCTGCGCCCGCCCGTCCATCAGCATCCCGAAGCAGCGCAGCGTGCCGTCGTCCCAGTCGAACCCGGTCATCTCCGTGCCGCTGGGATGCACCCAGGTGACGTCGCGCCCGCCGAGCGCCACGTCGAACGCCCCCGTCATGAACCGCCCGCGCCTGAGGATCGGATACTCCGCGCGCAGCGCCGTGAGCCTGCGCACGAACGCGACCAGCGCCCGGTCCTCCGCGCCGAGGTTCCAGTCCACCCAGGAGATCGGCCCGTCCTGGCAGTAGGCGTTGTTGTTGCCCCCCTGCGTGCGCCCGAACTCGTCGCCGGCGAGCAGCATGGGCGTGCCCTGGCTCAGCAGCAGCGTGGCCAGCATCGTGCGCACCAGGCGCCTGCGCGTCGCCAGCACCGCCGCGTCGTCCGTCGGCCCCTCGACCCCGCAGTTCGTGGAGCTGTTGTTGTCCGTGCCGTCGCGCCCGCCCTCGCCGTTCGCCTCGTTGTGCTTCCTCGCGTAGGCCACGAGATCGGCCAGCGTGAACCCGTCGTGCGCGGTGATGAAGTTCACGCTCGACCACGGCCTGCGCCCGCGCGTGGCGAAGGTGTCCGCCGACCCGCACAGCCGGGGCGCGATCTGCGCCGGCCGCATCTCGCCCTTCCACCAGCGCCGGATGTCGTCGCGGAACCGGTCGTTCCACTCCGCCCACCCCGGCGGGAACTTCCCAAGCTGATACCCCCCGGGCCCCACGTCCCACGGCTCGGCGATCAGCTTGACGCCCGACAGCACCGGATCCTGCCCGCACGCCGCGAGGAAGCCGCTCTGCTCGTCGAACCCGTGCGGCTCGCGCGCCAGCGTCACCGCGAGGTCGAAACGGAACCCGTCGACGTGCATCTCCTCGACCCAGTACCGGAGGCTGTCCGTGACCATCTGGTTCACGCGGCGGTGGTTGAGGTTGACGGTGTTGCCGCACCCCGTGTCGTTGACGCAGCGCCGCGGGTCGCGCTCCTCCAGCCGGTAGTAAGACGCGTTGTCGATGCCGCGGAACGACAGCGTCGGCCCCAGCTCCGAGCCCTCGGCGGTGTGGTTGTACACCACGTCCAGGATCACCTCGATCCCCGCCGAGTGCAGGCGCGCGACCATCTCCTTGAACTCGGAGAACGCGAAGTCCGGCACGCGCGCGAAGCTGCGCTCGGGCGCGAAGAACCCGATCGTGTTGTAGCCCCAGAAGTTGCTGAGCCCCAGCTCCGCCAGCCGCGGCTCGCTGGTCACGGCGTGGACCGGCAGCAGCTCGACGGCGGTCACGCCGAGGGAGCGCAGGTACTCGACGACCTCGCGCTGCGCGAGCCCCGAGAACGTCCCCCGGCTCGCCTCGGGCACGCCGGGATGCAGCCTGGTGAAGCCGCGCACGTGCGTCTCGTAGACGATGGTGCGCTCCCACGGCACGCGCGGCGGCCGGTCCGTCCCCCAGGTGAACGCGGGATCGACCACGCGGCACTTCGGCACGAACGGCGCGCTGTCGCGCCCGTCGAAGCTCAGGTCCCCGTCGGGATGCCCGCGCGTGTAGCCGTACAGCGCGTCGCACCACGCCAGCGTGCCCACGTGGGCGCGCGCATACGGGTCGAGCAGCAGCTTGTTGGCGTTGAACCTGTGCCCGGCGGCGGGCGCGTACGGCCCGTGCACGCGGTAGCCGTAGATGGTCCCCGGCCGGGCGTCGCGCACGTAGCCGTGCCAGATCTCGTCGGTGTACTCCGGCAGCTCGATGCGCTCGACCTCGCGCTCGCCCCGCTCGTCGAACAGGCACAGCTCGACCTTCGTGGCATTGGCCGAGAACAGCGCGAAGTTGACGCCGAGCCCGTCCCACGTCGCCCCCAGCGGATGCGGCAGCCCTTCCGACAGCATCCCCTGCGTCACGACGCGCCTCCCGCAACCCTGTGCCCGCCGGACCCGCCCGGCCCGTCCGTCCCCGCCCCCGCCAGCTCCGGCAGCAGCGGCAGCAGCTCGTCGAGGTCGCGCCCGGCCACGCAGTACAGCGCGCGCCCCGACCACGCCCCGCTGCGCGCCGCACCCGCCGCGTCGCACACCATCCCGTCCTCGCCGAGCGGCAGCGGCGCCAGCCCGAGCGCGCCGTACACCGCGAGCAGCCCCGTCCCCGCGCCCCACACCGCGAGGTCGCGCCCCTCCTGCTGCGCCAGGTCGCGCAGCCGCCACACCGCGCTGACCCGGTCGCTGTCCGCGCCCGACGGGTCGCCGAGCGCCAGCAGCACGTGCCCGGTGCGCCGGAACGCCACCGCCGAGCGCCCCGCCTCGCCGAGCACCAGCCCGTCCGCCTCCCCCGCCGCCACGCCGCCGAGCGCGCGCAGCCGCTCGCGCGCCGCCTCGTCCCACGCGACGAACCCCACGTCGCCCGGCCGCAGCAGCGCCCACCCCGCGAGCATCGCGACCCCCACCGCGACCCCCACCGCGACGCGCAGCCGCCCCGGCAGCTCCGGCGAGGCCACGATCTCCCACCACGAGTTCTGCGCCACGAACCGCACCTGCGGCTCGAGCAGCGCGAGCGCCGCCACCCCCGCCGCCAGCACCAGCCCCGGCAGCACCACCGCGACCCCGTGCGCGACGCCGCCCCGCCTGCCCGCGCCCTGCCCGCCCACGCCCCGCCCGCCTGCGCCAGACGTGCCCGCGCCTGGCGTGCCCGTGCCTGGCGTGCCCGCGCCTGGCGTGCCCGCGCCTGGCCCGCCGCCCGCGCCATCGCGCCCCTCGCCCGCGTCGCCGCGCCAGGCCCCGCCCAGCACCCTCGCGTGCCGGTAGTACGCATCCCGGAACGGCGCCACGAGCAGCACGGCGAGCACCAGCACGCCCGGCACCCACAGCGGCTCGCCCTGCGACGCGGTGAACGCCGCGGCTGCGAGCAGCAGCACGATCGCGCCCCCCCACGCCAGCGTCACCCTGCGCGACAGCGCGAGCGAGAACACCAGCAGCGCCGCGCCCAGCAGCGAGGGCACGTACTGCCCCGCGTTGGTCGCGAGCCCCGCGAAGTCCGGGTTGATCCACGTGAAGTCCGGCCGGCTGTCGATCACGCCGAGCGACAGCAGCAGCGCCCCGCACAGCGCCACCACCCCGGTCGCCGCCGCCGCCGCGAAGTCCGGCTCGCTCCACCGCACCGCCGCCTCCGCCCGCGCCGCCACGGCCCGCCCCGCATCCGCCCCCGCGCCCGCGCCCCCGCCCGCCAGAGCCTCGGCCGCCAGAGCCTCGCCCACCGGCAGCCCCCCGCGCGCCGCCACCATCGCCCGCCCGCGCAGCACCAGCTCGTTGCCCGCGAACATCGACCCCGCCAGGAACAGGGGGATGACGTAGTAGTACAGCCGGAACACGACCACCGCCCCCAGCGCCACCGACGCCGGCATGTAGGGCGCGAGCCCCAGCAGGATGGCGGTGTCGAACACGCCCAGCCCGCCGGGCACGTTGGCCGCGAGCCCGGCCGTGTACGACGACACGTAGATCGCGAGGAACACGATGTAGTCCGGCCGCCCCGCCTCGGGCAGCAGCGCGTAGAGGATCGCCGCCGTGACCGCCACGTCCACGGTGGCCAGCGACACCTGCACCAGCGCCATGCGCGCGCCCGGCAGCACCACCTCGTGCCCGCGCATCCGCACCGTGCCCAGCACCTTGGCCAGCGCCACGTAGCCGACGACGACGGCCCACATCAGCCCGCCCGCGGCCCACATCGCCCAGTGCGGCAGCAGCCGGCCGAGCAGCGGCACCACCCCCGGCTCGCCCACCAGGATCGCGCCCCCGAGCACGAGGCCGCCCAGCCCGAAGGTGAGCGAGCAGAACGCCACCACCTTGGCGATCTGCACCGGGCTCAGCCCCCAGTGCGCGTACAGCCGGTAGCGCACCGCCGCCCCCGACAGCGCGGCAAACCCCAGGTTGTGCGCCAGCGCATACGCGCAGAACGACGCGAACGCCGTGCGCCGGAACGCGACGCGGTGCCCCGCATAGATCGTCGCCAGCCGGTCGTAGAACGTCAGCACCCCGTACGACAGCACGGTCCACAGCGCCGCCCACCCCAGCGAGCGCCCCGGGATCGCCGCCAGCGCGAGGCGTATGTCGGCCACGCGCAGGTGCCTGAACTCGCGCTGCACCACGAACACCGCGCCCGCGAGCAGCACCACCCCCAGCAGCGCCGGCAGCCTGCGCAGCCAGCGCCGCCACGCGCCGGGCGGCCCGGGATCGTGCCCCGGCCCCGCGGCCCCCGGCGCCACGACCACGCCCGCCCCGCGCCCGCCGCGCGCCGCCGCCGCCCCGCCGCCCATCAGCGCCGCGCCGCCCGGCCCGCCCGCCCCACCGCTCAGCCCCCCGCGCCCTCGCCCGCGCCCGCCGCCGGGTCCGGCCTGGCCAGCGCCCCCTCGATCAGCGCCACCGTCTCGCCCACGCCGTAGAGCGCCGCGAACACCCCGAACCGCGGCCCCTCCTGCTGCCCGAGCAGCACCTGGTAGAGGCACCCGAACCACGCCCGCAGCTCCGGGAAGTCGTGCCGCTTGCCCACCGCGAACACCACGTCCTGCACCGCCTCCGCGTCGCGCGTCCCCGGCTCCATCCCCCGCAGCGTCTCCGCCAGGTCCGCCAGCGCCGCCCGCTCGTTCGCGTCCGGCGCCCGGTAGCGCTTGCCCGGACGCACGAAGTCGCGGTGGTACGCCACCGCATGCTCCACCAGCCGCGCCAGGAACGGGTTCCGCTCCGGTCCGCCCTCGACCCCGTAGCGCCCGAGGAACCCCCACAAGAGCGACGGCTCGTCCGCGTTCACCACGCCCGCGAGGTTCAGCAGCATCGCGAACCCCACCGGCGCCCCCGCCCCCTGCCCGACCCGCCCGCCATGGATGTGCCACGCCGGGTTGGCCAGCAGCGCGTCCCCCTGTGCCGGGTCCTCGGCCATCGCCCGCGCCTTGGCGACGTTGGCCACGTAGTCGTCCACCGCGCGCGGGATGACGTCGAAGTACAGCCGCTTGGCCCGCTGCGGCGTGTTGAACATGAACTGCGACAGGCTCTCGGCCGGCGCGTAGCGCAGCCACTCCTCCACCGACAGCCCGTTGCCCTTGCTCTTGCTGATCTTCTGCGCGTGCTCGTCGAGGAACAGCTCGTAGGTGTAGCCCACCGGCGGCTCCGCCCCCAGGATGCGGCAGATCCGCCCCGACAGCTTCACGCTGTCGATCAGGTCCTTGCCGCTCATCTCGTAGTCCACGCCCAGCGCGAACCAGCGCATCGCCCAGTCCGCCTTCCACTGCATCTTCGCCGCGCCCCCCAGCACGGACGTCTCGAACCGCTCCCCCCCATCCGACCACACCACCGTGGCCGCCCCCGCATCGACCGCCTCGATCGCGACCTGCATCACGACCCCCGTGCGCGGATGCACCGGCAGCACCGGCGAGTACGTCGCCCGCCGCTCCGCCCCCAGCGTCGGCCCCACCGCCGCCACGATCTCGTCGTGGCACTCCAGCACCCGGCGCAGGCCCGCGTCGAAGCGACCCGACGCGTAGTACTCGCTGGCCGAGGCGAACTCGTACTCGAACCCGAACGCGTCCAGGAACGCCCTCAGCCGCGCGTTGTTGTGCGCGCCAAAGCTCTCGTGCGTGCCGAACGGGTCCGGCACCCGCGTCAGCGGCCGCCCGAGGAAGCCGGCCAGCATCTCCCGGTTCGGCACGTTGTCCGGCACCTTGCGCAGCCCGTCCATGTCGTCGGAGAACGCCAGCAGCCGCGTCGGCCGCCCCGTCAGCTCCTCGTAGGCCCGCCGCACCCACGACGTGCGCGCGACCTCGCCGAAGGTGCCGATGTGCGGCAGCCCCGACGGCCCGTAGCCCGTCTCGAACAGCGCCGGGCGTTCCCCGCCCACCCGCCCCGCCAGGCGCGCCGCCTCCTCGAACGGCCACGCCTTGGGCACGGCGTGCGCCCGCGCGTGCGGAGCGTCCCGGCGGGTCGCGGGGGCTTGGGCAGGCTGTGACTCGGACATGGCCGCACGCTAGGGACGGGGGGGTGGCTAGGTCAATCGCGCAGCCCCCATATAGGCCCGATGACGCCAACCTCTCCCCCGACCGGTGGCCAAGGCCAAAGGCTCCGCCTCTGGACTCCGCCAAAGGCTGCGCCCTTGGAACGCACCCCCAAGGGAAGCCGGTCCAGGGGCGGCTCGCCCCTGGCGGGTCCGGGCGGAGCCCGGCCTTGCTTCCTCCCATGACCGCCCACGAGTCCGCCGCCGTCGTCGCCGGCCACAACCGCGCCGCCGTGCTGACCGCCGACGGCGAGCTCCTCGCCCTGTCCTGCGACGCCGCCGCCGCCACCCTGCGCGGGTCCGCCCCGCCGCTCCTGGTCCACGCCCCCGCCACGCTGCGCCGCCTCGGCCTGCCCCGCGCGCCCTGCCTCGACCTGCTGGAGCTGTGGGCCTTCGTGTGCCCCGCCCGCCCGGTCACGCCGACCCCGCGCGGCCTGGCCCTCGCGCTCGACCTCGACGCCCCCGCCGACCTGGAGGCCGCCGCCGCCCTCCTGCCCCGCATCGCCGCAACCCTGCTCGCGCGCCTCGCCGCCGGCCGCGCCCTGCCGATCAACGAGGAGGCCGCCGGCCTCGCGCGCCGCATGGGCGAGGCCGGCTGGCCCTGGGCGGCCTCCGTGGCCGACGCGCTCGCCAGCGACGCCCCCGCCTCGCCCGACGCCCTGCGCGTGTGGAAGCGCCTGCCGGAATGGGAGGACACCGCGCCCCCGCCGCCGCCCGGCTCCCACCCCGTCCCCCCCGCCGACAGCCGCAAGCGCCTCGCGAAGATGCTCGGCCCCCACGCCGAGCAGCGCCCGGGCCAGGCCGACTACGCCGACGCCGCCTCCGCCGCCTTCGCCCCGCGCGAGGTCCGCGGCGACCCCCACGTCGTGCTCGCCGAGGCCGGCACCGGCACCGGCAAGACGCTGGGCTACGTCGCCCCGGCCTCCCTCTGGGCCGAGCGCAACGGCGGCGCGGTGTGGATCAGCACCTACACCCGCCACCTGCAGCGCCAGATCGACGCCGAGCTGGCCCGCCTGCACCCCGTCGCCGCCGAGCGCCGCCGCCGCGTCGTGGTCCGCAAGGGCCGCGAGAACTACCT
>JBPBQX010000112.1:0-18044 GCA_050955025.1 Janthinobacterium lividum | reverse complement strand
GCTGATCGAGCGCATCCGCGCCCTGCTGCGCCGCAACGACGCGTCGCGCGCCGAGGGCTCCGGCGCCGCGCCGGGCGGCGTGATGGTGCGCGGCTCGCTCAGCCTGGACGAGACCAAGCACCAGTGCCTGTGGGAGGGCGTCGACATCGCGCTCACGGTGACCGAGTTCCTGCTGGTCAAGGCGCTCGCGGCGCGGCCGGGCATGGTGAAGTCGCGCGACCAGCTGATCGACGCGGCCTACGGCGAGAACATCTACGTCGACGACCGCACCATCGACAGCCACATCAAGCGCGTCCGCAAGAAGTTCAGGCAGGCCAGCGAGAGCTTCGACCACATCGAGACGCTCTACGGGATCGGCTACCGCTACAAGGAAGGCTAGGCCAGGGCCCTGCCCTGGACCCGCCAGGGGCAGCGCCCCTGGACCTGCCTTACTTAAGAGACGGGTTTCCAAAGGCCTCAGGCCTTTGGCGGGTCCGGGCAGAGCCCGGCCTTGCTTTCTCCTCTCCCGACGGAGACCAGAGCGTGCCCGACAGCCTCGCGCCCCGCGCCCTCCCCGCGACCCTGGCCCCGCCGCCCAGCCTGCGCATGCGCTGGGTCTCGCCCCTGCTGCGCCGCATCCTGCTGGTCAACGCGCTGCCGCTGGCGCTGCTGGTGGCGGGGCTGCTCTACCTCGACCAGTACCAGAACGGCCTGCTGGAGGCCGAGGTGCTCGCCCTGCGCGAGCAGGCCAAGATCTACGCCGGCGCCCTGGGCGAGAGCGCGGTGCGCACCAGCGACCCCGCCAACCCCGTGCTGCTCCCCGACCTGGCCCAGCCGCTGCTGCGTCGCCTCACCGACCCCACTCCCAACGCCCAGGCGATCCTGTACGCCGCCGACGGCCAGGTGATCGCCGACAGCCGCGTGCGCGCCGGCGCAGGCGGCGCAGTCACCACCGAGCCGCTGCCGCCGGCGGTGGACCGCGGCGTGTTCCTCGGCCTGGTGGAGCACGTCTACGACACGGTGCTGAACCTGCTGCCCCACGACCAGGACAGCGCCGTGCAGATCAGCCCCGACGCAGCCGGCGCCGACTGGCAGCCCGACGTGAAGGAGGTGCGGATCAGCTCGCCGTCCGACAGCCGCGAGCTGCCCCCCTACATCCGCCGCCAGGGCCACCGCCTGCTCGTCACCGTCGCCGAGCCGGTCGAGCGCAGCCACCACACCGTGGGCATCGTGGTGCTGACCCGCGCAGCCCGCGAGGTGGACAACGCCCTGTTCACCATCCGCATGTCGATCCTGAGCCTGACGGTGATCGCGCTGGTGCTGACCGTGGCCCTGTCGTGGTACCTGTCGCGCACCATCGCCCGCCCGCTGCTGCGCCTCGCCCACGCCGCCCACGACATGCGCGAGGGCAGGGGGCGCGCGGGCACGGTGTCGCGCCGCCTGCTCGGCCGACGCGACGAGATCGGCGAGCTGGCGCAGGCGCTGTCGGACAGCGCCACCGCGCTGTGGGCGCGCATGGACGCGATCGAGCGCTTCGCCGCCGACGTGGCCCACGAGATCAAGAACCCGCTGACCTCCATCCGCTCGGCCATCGAGACGCTGCGCCGCATCGAGGACCAGGGCCAGCAGCGCCGCCTGCTCGCGATCATCAGCGAGGACGTGATCCGCCTCGACCGCCTGATCAGCGACATCTCCGACGCCAGCCGCGTGGACGCCGAGCTGTCGCGCACCATGGCCGAGCCGGTGGACGTGGCCCGCATGCTGGCGCTGCTCGCCGAGATCCACGAGGCGACCCACGATCACGAGGAAGGCGAGCCGCGCATGGTGCTCGACGCCCCGGCCGCCGGCCTGTCGGTGATGGCGGTGGAAGGCCGCCTGGTACAGGTGCTGCGCAACCTGATCGGCAACGCCCTGAGCTTCTCGCCGCCGTCCGGCACGATCAGGCTCCGCGCGCGGGAGGCGGGCGCGTCCGTCGAGATCGCGGTGGAGGACGACGGCCCCGGCATCCCCGAGGCGCGGCTGGAGCACGTGTTCGACCGCTTCTACACCGAGCGCCCCGCGGGCGAGCAGTTCGGCAAGCACTCCGGCCTCGGCCTGTCGATCAGCCGCCAGATCGTGGACGCCCTGAAGGGCCAGATCGCGGCGGAGAACCGGCGCGGGCCGGACGGCGCCGTGATCGGCGCGCGGTTCGTGGTGCGGCTGCCGAAGGCGTAGCAAGCAAGCAGTTCTTTCTTGAAAGAAAGAACCAAAGAACTTTGCCCCTGGGGACACAGGCCGACCGGGCGCTGCGGTGCCGAACGGAGAAAGTCTTTTTGCTTCTTTTTCTTCAGAAAAAGAAGGCTTCCTTGCCTTGCCTGAGCCTTCCGTGGGTCAGTTCGTCGCCTCGACCGACCAGGTCGCGGACAGCACCCTCGGCGAGACGAGCAGCGCGGCGACCACGGCGTCCAGCTCCGCGTCCTCGGCCGTGGTGGGCACGAGCACGGCGGCCAGCTCGACCTGGTCCTCGCCGTCAGACAGGGTCTCGACCTCGCGCACCGGATAGCTGGCGCGGTCCAGGGCCTCGTCGATCAGGTCGCGCACCGCGGACACGTCGCGCGGCAGGCATGTGACGTGGACGCTGTAGCGGGCCTCGGTGACGTCGGCCGTGATCGGGCGGCGGTTCACCCAGTTCACCAGCGGGCGCAGCAGGGTGTTGCCGGCCAGCACGAAGCCGGCGAGCGTCGCCGCCTCCGCGGCCATGCCGCTGCCCGACAGCGTGCCGACGGCGGCCGAGCACCACAGCGTGGCCGCGGTGTTCAGCCCGCGGATGTTGGTGCCGTCCTTGAGGATCACGCCGGCGCCGAGGAAGCCGATCCCGGACACCACGTAGGAGATGATGCGCGTGGCGCCTTCCGGCCCGAGCAGGCGCAGCCCGAGATCGGAGAACGCGGCCGCGCCCACGGCGACGAGGACGTTGGTGCGCAGCCCTGCCGTGCGCTGGCGCCACTGCCGCTCCAGCCCGATCAGCGTGCCGAGCACGAACGAGGCGGCGTAGGCCAGCAGGGTGCGGGCGTAGGCGCTGCCCGCGAAGCGTGCCCAGAGATCCTGCATGCCCGCCGCGCCTTCCTGCCCGCCGCCGTATAGCGTGTGGCGCGGGGTGCAGCGAGGGGCGGCCTTGCCCCCGGGGCCGTGTTTGACCAGGGTGCGCCGCTCACGAACCGGAGCGCCACGCCTTGAAAGACGACGACGCCAAGGAGATCGCCAAGGAGCGCGAGGAGAAGCGCCAGGCGCAGGCGGTGATGGCCTCCGCGAACTTCGACGCGCGCACCGTGTCGATGGTGATGCTGGCCGTGCTCGCGGTGTTCTACACGCTGTGGGCCGCCGCCGAGATCGTGCTGCCGCTGACGCTGGCGGTCGTGCTGAACCTGCTGCTTTCGCCGGCGATGCGCTTCCTCACCAGCCGGCTGCGCTTCCCGCGCCTGCTGGCGGCGCTGCTGCTGATCGTGGTGCTGTTCGGCGTCGCCGCGGCGCTGATGTTCGCGATCTCGTTCCCCGCGTCGGAATGGATCAAGCGCGCGCCGGAAGCCTGGCCGGAGATCCAGAAGAAGGTCTCGGTCCTGGCCGGCCCGATCGACACGGTGCGCCACGCCATGACGCAGCTCAGGCAGTTCACCGAGCAGGGCGGCGGCGGCGGGGGCGCGGCCGCGCCCGCGGCGCCGGCGGCCGGCGGCGGCATGCCGTCCGGCGTGGGCGCGGTGGGCGGGGCGATCCTGTCCGGCACCAAGGCCTTCCTCGGCCAGATCTTCACCGTGGTGCTGATCCTGTTCTTCCTGCTCTCGGCCGGCGACAGCCTGCTGCACCGCCTGGTCGAGGTGCTGCCCACCTTCGCCGACAAGCGCCGCGCGGTGGCCATCGCGCGCGAAATCGAAGGCAACATCTCGATGTACCTTGCGACCATCACGGTGATGAACTTGCTGGTCGGCGTGCTGAACGGGCTGCAGGTCTGGCTGTTCGGCATGGGCAACCCGCTGCTCTGGGGCACGGTCGCGTTCCTGCTGAACTACATCCCGATCCTGGGGCCGCTGACCGGGGTGGTGATCTTCCTGGTGGTTGGCCTGCTCACCTTCTCCACGCCGCTGTTCGCGCTGGTGCCGGCCGGCGCCTACCTGCTGATCCACATCATGGAAGGCGAGACCATCACGCCCATGCTGCTGGCCAAACGGTTCACGCTGAACCCGCTGCTGGTGATCCTGTCGCTGTTCTTCTGGGACTGGCTGTGGGGCGTGCCGGGCGCGTTCCTGTCCGTGCCGCTGCTCGCGGTGTTCAAGATCTTCTGCGACCACATCGAGTCCCTCACGCCCATCGGCCACATGCTCGGCGAGAGCCAGACCAAGCCCAAGCGCGCCTGACCGCCCCGGAGGCGGACCCCGGGGGCACGTTACCCCCGGGCAGGGTCCCTGGCCCGCTCCTTGCAACCGCAGGCTGGCAGACGAGACGGACGGCGGCCCGCCGTCGCGCCGTCCAGGCCCGACCGGCCGCAGGGAGGTCCTTCTCATGGGCAGACTGCCTCTTACGCGTGCACTCGCCGTCCGGCCGCGCTGAGGCCGCATGACGGCCGATCGCTCGCACGACACGCACTGCCCGTACTGTGCCCTGCAATGCGCCATGACCGTGACCCCGGATGGCGCCGGCGGCTACGCCGTGGCAGGCCGTGACTTCCCCTCCAGCAAGGGCGGGCTGTGCCGGAAGGGCTTCACCTCGGCAAGCCTGCTTTCGGCACCCGGCCGCCTGCGCACGCCGCTGGTGCGCGACCGGCGCGGCACGAGGCTGCGCGAGGCGAGCTGGGACGAGGCGATGGAGCGCGTGGCGTCCGGCATCGCGCGCATCCAGACGGCGCACGGGCGCGACGCCTTCGCGCTGTTCGGCGGCGGCGGCCTGACCAACGAGAAGGCGTACCTGCTGGGCAAGTTCGCCCGCGTGGCGCTGGGCACGGCGATGATCGACTACAACGGCCGCTTCTGCATGGCCTCGGCGGCGGCGGCGGGGATCAAGGCGTTCGGCATGGACCGCGGCCTGCCGTTCCCGCTCGACGACATCCCCGGCGCGGAGGCCGTCCTGCTCGTGGGCGGCAACCCGGCGGAGACCATGCCGCCGATCATGCAGTACTTCGACGACCAGCGCCGGCGCGGCGGCAAGCTCATCGTGGCCGACCCGCGGCGCACCGCCACCGCCAGGCTCGCCCACCTGCACCTCCAGCTCACGCCGGGCACCGACACCGCGCTCGCCAACGGCCTGCTGCACGTGGCCATGCGCGACCGGCTGATCGACCAGGCGTTCATCGACGCCCGCACCACCGGCTGGGCCAGGGTGAAGCGCATCTGCGCGTCCTACTGGCCCGACCGCGTGGAGCGCATCACCGGGGTGCCCGCCGAGCAGGTCGTGCAGGCCGCCCACCTCATGGGCGAGGTGGCCACCGCGATGGTGCTGTCCGCCCGCGGCACGGAGCAGCAGAGCCACGGCACCGAGAACACGCTCGCCTTCATCAACCTGGTCCTGGCGCTGGGCCGCGCCGGCAAGGTGCACTGCGGCTACGGCACCATCACCGGCCAGGGCAACGGCCAGGGCGGGCGCGAGCACGGCCAGAAGGCCGACCAGCTCCCCGGCTACCGCAAGCTCGACAACCCCGCGCACCGCGCCGAGATCGCCGGGATCTGGGGCGTCGACCCCGACAGCCTGCCGCAGCCCGGCCTCTCGGCCACCGAGCTGTTCGCCGAGCTGGGCGGGCGCGTGAAGGGCCTCATGGTGATGGCCGCCAACCCCCTGGTCTCGGCGCCCGACGCCACCGCGCTCGCCGGGCGCATGGCGGGGCTCGACATGCTGGTGGTCGCCGACATGTTCCTCTCCGAGACCGCGTCGCGCGCCGACGTCGTGCTGCCGATCGCGCAGTGGGCCGAGGAGGAGGGCACCATGACCAACCTCGAGGGCCGCGTGATCTACCGCCGCCAGGTCGTGCCGCTCCCGGACGGCGTGCGCCGCGACGCCGACATCCTCAGCGAGCTGGCGGCCCGCCTGGGCTCCACGGCCACCTTCGACACCGAGCCGCGCGCCGCCTTCGCCGAGCTGCGCCGCGCCAGCGCCGGCGGCGTCGCCGACTACTCGGGGATCAGCTACGAGCGCGTGGTCGCCGAGGACGGCGTGTTCTGGCCGTGCCCGTCCGACGCCCACCCCGGGTCGCGCCGCCTCTACCTGGAGCGCTTCGCCTTCGAGGACGGGCGCGCCCGCTTCCACCCCGTCGAGTTCCACGGCGCGAAGGAGCAGCCCGACCGCGCCTTCCCCTACGTGCTGACCACCGGCCGCGTGCTGTCGCACTACCAGAGCGGCGCCCAGACCCGGCGCGTGGCCGAGCTGGCCGCGGTGGAGCCCGGCGCCTACGTCGAGATGCACCGCGACACCGCGCGCGGCCTGGGCATCGCGCACGGCGACTGGGTCCGGTGCACCACGCGCCGCGGCGAGGTGGTGGTGCGCGCCCGCCTCGGCACGGCGATCCGGCTGGACACCGTGTTCGTGCCGTTCCACTGGGGCGGCGAGGGCTGCGCCAACAACCTGACCAACCCCGCGCTCGACCCCACCAGCCGGATGCCCGAGTTCAAGGCCTGCGCCGTGCACCTGGAGCGCACCGACGCCCCACGCGCCGCGGCCGCCCCTGCCCAGCCGCCGGCGGCCGTCCCCCAGCCGCCGGGCGCCACCGCCGCGCAGACGCTCGAGGGGGCGCTCGACGGCGAGGCCGCCGCACCCGGCGCGCGCAGGCCCTTCCCGCATCTTGTCGGAGAAACCCACACAGCATGACACCGGACAGCGGAGCGCCCCTGGACACGCACGGCGGCGGCGTGCCGATGCAGGCGCGCCAGGCGCCGGTGCCGGAGCAGGCCGACGCGGCCGTGCGCGACGCGGCGCCCGGCCGGCGCCGCCTGGTCGTGGCCGGCAACGGCATGGCCGGCGCGCGTGCGATCGAGGAGGTGCTGTCGCGCGGCGGCGACGAGCTGTTCGACATCACCGTGTTCGGCGCCGAGCCCTACGGCAACTACAACCGCATCCTCCTCAGCAACGTGCTCAGTGGCAAGGACGACGCGGCCGGGATCTTCATCAACCCGCTGGAGTGGTACGAGGAGAACGCGATCACGCTGCACGCCGGCGTGCGCGCCGCCGCCATCGACCGCGCGGCCCGCACCGTCACCGGCGCCAACGGCGTGGTCGTCCCCTACGACGTGCTGCTGATCGCGACCGGCAGCCGCTCCTTCATCCCGCCGCTGCAGGGCCTGAACGACGCGAGCGGCGCCATGCGTCCCGGCGTGTTCGGCTTCCGCACGCTCGACGACTGCGCCGCCATCATCGCCGCCGCCGGCACGAGCCGGAAGGCCGTGGTGATCGGCGGCGGCCTGCTCGGGCTGGAGGCGGCGCGCGGCCTGATGAACCACGGCTGCGAGGTCCACGTCGTCCACCTGGGCACGCACCTGATGGAGGCCCAGCTCGACGCGCCGGGCGGCGCCATCCTGCGCACGCAGATGGAGGCGATGGGCGTGCGCATCCACCTCGCGGCCTCGACCACCGCGATCCTCGGCGAGGACCGCGTCACCGGCGTCGCGTTCAAGGACGGCACCACGCTGGACTGCGACATGGTGGTGATCTCCGCCGGCGTGCGCGCCAACGTCGAGCTGGGCCGCGAGTGCGGGCTCGCCGTGGAGCGCGCGATCCTGGTCGACGACGCCATGCGCTCCGTCGACGACCCCGCCGTCTACGTCGTGGGCGAGTGCGCCCAGCACCGCGGCCGCGTCTACGGCCTGGTCTCGCCGCTGTGGGAGCAGGCGCGCGTGTTCGCCGACCACGTCACCGGCGTGGACCCCGACGCCGCCTACACCGGCTCCAAGCTCGCCACCAAGCTCAAGGTCATGGGCGTGGAGCTGGCGTCCATGGGCCAGACCGAGCCCACCGACGAGAACGACGAGGTCGTGCAGTTCACCGAGCCCCGCCGCGGCACCTACAAGAAGCTGATCGTGCGCGACGGGCGCCTGGTCGGCGGCATCCTGATGGGCGACATCTCCAAGGCCGCCTACCTGATGCAGGCCTACGACCGCGACAGCCCGCTGCCGCACGAGCGCCTGTCGCTGCTGTTCGACATCGGCGGCCCCCCTCAGGCGGTCACGCTCGACGAGATGCCCGCCGACGCCCAGGTCTGCAACTGCAACGGCGTCAGCAAGGCCACGCTCGGCGCCTGCGTCGAGGCCGGGGAGCGCGACCCGAAAGCGGTGATGGCCGCGACCCGCGCCGGCATGGGCTGCGGCTCGTGCAAGACCCTGGTGGGCGAGGTCGTCGCCTGGTTCGCGGCCCGCGCCGACGCCGACGCCCCGGCCGACGAGGGCACCGTCTCGCTCGTGCCGCGCATGGTCGACGGGCAGATCGAGGTCGAGGAGCTGCTGCGCATCGGCGAGGTCGCCAAGAAGTACAACGTCGCCCGCGTGCGGCTCACCGAGGGCCGGCGCATCGACTTCGCGGGCCTGTCGGCAGAGGACGGGGCGCTGCTCCGGGCGGAGCTGGAGCAGGCGTAGCAAGCAAGGTTGAGGCGCTGCCTCAAACTCCGCCAAAGGCTGCGCCCTTGGAACGCGCCCCTTGAGTCAAGGGATCAAAGGGTCCTCGGACCCTTCGTGGGTCTGGGCGGAGCTGGCCAGAGGCTCCGACGACCCTCTTGGGTCGTTGGAAGGCCAGCGGAGGGGGAGCCCGGCCCTGCTTCCTGCAACCCCGCCGCCCGCGCCGTGTTCGGGACGCTCCACCGACAGGAGCGTCTCGCCATGCCCAGGATCGCCGTCATCACCGGAGCCGGAGCCGGCGTCGGCCGCGCCACCGCGCTGGAGTTCGCCCGCAACGGCTGCGACGTGGCCCTGCTGTCCCGTGACCCCGACCGGCTGGAGGCCGCCGCCGCGCAGTGCCGCGCCCACGGCGTGCGTGCCCTGCCGATCCCCACCGACGTGGCCGACGCCGCCGCCGTCGAGGCCGCCGCCGAGCGCACCGAGGCCGAGCTGGGCCCGATCGACGTGTGGGTGAACGTCGCGATGGCCACCGTCTTCGCCCCCGTGCATAGGATCACGCCGGAGGAGTTCCAGCGCGGCACCGCCGTGACCTACCTCGGCCAGGTGCACGGCACGATGTCGGCGCTGAAGCGGATGCGGACGCGCAACCGCGGCTCGATCGTGTGCGTGGGCTCGGCGCTGGGCTACCGCTCGGTGCCGCTGCAGTCGATCTACTGCGGGGCGAAGTTCGCGATCCGCGGCTTCACGGACTCGCTGCGCTCGGAGCTGATCCACGACAAGGTCAACGTCACCCTGACGATGGTGGACCTGCCGGCGGTGAACACGCCGCAGTTCGACTGGGCCCGCAACAAGATGGGGCGCAAGGCGATGCCGGTGCCGCCGATCTTCCAGCCCGAGGTGCCGGCCCGCGCGATCTACTTCGGCGCCTTCCACCCGCGCCGCCAGATCTGGGTGGGCTTCCCGACGGTCGCGGCGATCCTGGCCAACCGGATCGCGCCCGGCACCATCGACCGCTACCTCGCGAAGGCCGGCTATACCGGCCAGCTCACCGACGAGCCCGTCGCCCCCGACGCGCCCGACAACCTGTTTGAGCCGGTGCCCGGGCCCTACGGCGCCCACGGCCGCTTCGACTCGAAGTCGCGCAAGGGCGCGTGGGAAATGATCACGAGCCGTCACCGCGACGTGTTCTGGGCCAGTGTGCTGACCCTCACCGGGCTCGGCGCCGTGGCCCTCGCGCGGCGGGAGCGGCGCTAGCCGGCGCGGCGGGCCGGGCGGGCTCAGCCCGTCCTGCCGCACGGCGACGCAACCGGGCCCGGCAGGCTCGCCGGGCCCGGTGATGGCCGGTCAGGTCTTGTCGGCGACGTCGCGAACGGTGTCCTTGGCCCCGCCGACGGCGGTCTCGGCATGGCCCTTGGCCTTGTCGGCGACGCCCTCGGCCTTGAGCTTGTCGTCGCCCGTGAGGTTGCCGATGCCTTCCTTGATGGCGCCCTTGGCCTTGTCCACGGCGCCCGTCACGCGGTTCTCGTCAACCATGATCGTCTCCCTGAACGGCAACGCTGCCGTCCGGGGAAAACGGGCAGCCGGCATCCCGGTTCCACGCTCGCCCCCGGACGGATGCGGCGTCGCGCCGCGGCACGGCACGTCCGCCCGGCCCCGCGTCCGAGGCGTCCGCGAAACGTCGCCTGCATGTCACCGCGGCGTCACCGGGGGCGGCTAGCGTTTCAGGGAAACCAGGGGAGGGCGGGATGCGGGCCAGAAAGATCGCGCTGACGGGGTGCGCGCTGCTCGCGCTCGGGGTTGCCGGCCGCCTCGCGCGCGCTGCCGACCAGACGGTGCCGGGCGCCGGCAACGCGGATGCGGCGGCGACCGCGGCCCGCTCGCCGCTGGTCCGCAGCGCGCTGCTGCGGCTGCAGGAGGAGATCTCTCTCGTGGCCGACCGCAGGCTGCGCGTGCAGACCCAGGACGCGCTGTTCAACCCGCAGACCTGCATCCAGCACCGCGCCGGCCTCGACGCCGCCGGCAGGGCCGCGATCCTCTCGCGCCTGCTGGCGGCCGGGCTCTACAGCCCGGCGGATGCGGCGGCGTTCCCGGGCGGTGCGGCGGCCGGCGTGTTCCCGCCGGTGCGCGACGAGGGCCGCGCCTGCCCGCACCTGCCGCAGGGCTTCGGCACAGCACCTGGCAGCAACTTCGGCGGTCACCAGTCCTACCCGGGCGGGCTGGCGGTGCACGAGTCGTTCAACCTCTCCAGCGCTGCGAGCTTCGACGAGAACTACAAGCTCGCCTATGGGCTGCCCGGCCCCGACGGCCTGCCGCGCATGGCGCCGCTGCCGCCGTTCGGCTCGCGCGACGCCGCCCGGCACAGCGACCTGGTGATCGCGCGCGACACGGTGCTGCTGGCGCCGATGTGGCACGACTGGGCCAAGACGCTGGTGTTCCAGTGGAACGCGGACGGCACGGAGTTCGCCGAGTTCAGCTTCGGCGGCAACGGGATGTCCGACAGCGACGGCGCGGCCGGCGACAGCCGCACCGGCGGGCACCACATCCTCAGCCTCGCCGAGTCGATCGCGCGCAACCTGCCCGCGCCCTTCGTCATCGCCCAGGCCTCGGCGCACAGCGCGCCCACGCTGGGCAACGAGTTCAAGGTCGTGAACTGGTTGCGCACGGCCTCGATCATCGCCCAGGTCGACCCGGTGGCACGCGGCTATCTGCATGCCGACACCGCCGGCAACCTCCGCCTGCCGCCAGCGCGCGCGTCCGACACCGTGGACCTGAACGCGGCGGGGCAGACCAACATCCTCGTCGAGTACGAGATCCACAACCTGTCGGACGCGGACTTCGTGTTCTCGATCCCGGCGGTGACGACGGCGCAGGTGCTGCTGGAGAACCTGGCCGCGCGCTACGGCTACGACCCGGCCAGCACGGCGACCTACAACACGCGCTACCGCAACCCGGCGCTTGCGTTCCTCAGCGGCGAGCGGATCACCATCCTCTACACCAACGGCGGGCTGTCGGCGGTGCGCGAGGCGCTCGACAACCTGAGGGCGCGCAAGGTCATCTGACGCAGGCAAGGCCAGGGGCCCTGCCCCTGGACCCCGCCAAAGGCTGCGCCCTTGGAACGCATTACCTAAGTAGAGGGATCAAAGGGTCCTCGGACCCTTTGCGGAGTTTGAGGCGGAGCCTCAACCTTGCTTCCCTTCAGCCCATGCGCTCCTTCAGGTGGTCGGCGACCCTGAGCGCATTGGCGATGATGGTCAGCGTCGGGTTCACCGCGCCGATCGAGGGGAAGAAGCTGGCGTCCGTGACGTAGAGGTTGTCGACCTCGTGCGCCCGACAGTTCACGTCGAGCACCGAGGTCGCCGGGTCCGTACCGAAGCGGCAGGTGCCGGCCTGGTGCGCCGTGCCGCTCAGCGGGATCTCCTTGCCGAGGTAGAGGTTGCGCTCGAGCAGCTGCGGGTGCGCGCCGACGCTTCTCATCATGCCCTCGAGCTTGTGCTTGAGGCGCCGGTGGGCCTCCATGTTGGTGGGCGTCACGTCGAGCAGCACCTTGCGGTCCGCGCCGTAGCGGATGCGGTTCTCCGCGAGCGGCAGGTCCTCGCCGCTGAGCCAGAAGTCCATCGAGTAGAGCGCCATCTTCTCGAACGGCATCTCCGGCACCCACGACAGCCAGCCGGGCAGGGCCTCGCCGCGGATCTGCTCGCCGTGCGAGGTGGCGCACATCTGGATCATGCCGAGCGGGAACGCGTAGTCGTCGGCGCCGGCGTAGAAGTCGCCCACCGCCAGCGTCTTCTGGAACACGGTGTGGTTCGGCTCGCGCAGCAGCGCCATCAGCACCGACTGGTTGTGGCGCATGTAGTTGCGCCCGACCTGGCCCGACCCGTTGGCCAGCCCGTCCGGGTGCGCGTCGCTCGCCGAGCGCAGCAGCAGCAGCGCGGAAGACAGCGCGCCGCATGCCACCACCACGATGTCGGCGGAATAGCGCTCCTCCACCCCGTCGCGGATCGCCACCACCGAGGTCACGGTGCGCCCGCCCGCGTCGGTCTCGAGCCGCTCGACATAGGCGTTGGTCAGGAGGGTGAAGCCCTCGTGCTCGGCGCGCGCGGGGTCGACGTTGATCACCTGCGCGTCCGCCTTGGCGTTGACCGCGCAGGGAAAGCCGTCGAAGGCGTCGCAGCGGATGCACGGGCTGGTGGGCAGCACCTGGCCATCGCGCTCGTCGAGCTTGATGCCGAGCGGCAGGTGGAACGGGTGCAGGCCCTGACGCGCGAAGTCGTCGCTCAGCGCCGCGATCCGGGGCTCGTGGCTGACGGGCGGGTAGGCGTAGGGCATGCTGCTCCACGGCTCGCCGGGATCCTCGCCGCGCTGCCCGTGCACGTGGTAGAGCGCCTCGGCCTCGCCGTAGTGCTTCTCGAACGCCGAGTAGGGCAGGGGCCAGGCCGGGGAGATGCCGTCCTCGTGGCGGATCTCGCCGAAGTCCGCCTCGCGCAGCCGGAACAGGGCGGCGCCGTAGACCTTCGAGTTGCCGCCGACGAAGTAGTGCAGGCCGGGATGGAAGCTGCGGCCGCGGCTGTCGTACCAGGTCTCCGCGGCCTGGTAGGCGCCGTCGACGAACACCGTCTTGCTGTCCCAGTTCGAGCGCGAGCGCTTGAGGTAGTCGCCGCGCTCGAGCAGCAGCACGCGCTTGCCGGCCGCTACCATGCGCTGCGCCAGCGACCCGCCGCCCGGGCCGCTGCCGACCACGATCACGTCGAACCTGTTCTCGGCCATCGGGCCCTCCTGCGCTCGCCGGACGTAGCGTCGGGCCGCGTCCTCTACGCAGGCATCCTGGCCGGGTTCTCGGCGCCCCGCCTTGAAAGCGGCCGCCCCGGCCGGAATCGCAGCGCCCCGGCCGGCGCCGCCCGTCGGCCTCCAGGGCGGATGGCCATCGACATCGGCAACCGCGCAACCAGATGCGCCTTGCCGGGCGGTCCGGACCGGGAGGCGCGCGTGGCTGGCAAGATGCGGCGGAAATCGGACCTGCCGACCAAGACGTGCCCGGTGTGCAACCGGCCGTTCACCTGGCGCCGCAAGTGGGCGGCGGTGTGGGACGAGGTGCGCTACTGCTCGGACGCCTGCCGCCGCGCCAGGCCGCCCGCCGACGCCGCGAAGCCCGGGCGGGACTGAGGTCGGACGGGGCCGGGCCCGGACAGGGGACACACGGCATGGCGCACAAAGAAAGAGGGGCCGGAACGCTGTTCCGGGCCCTCTCGCATTGTCTGAAAGCGGCGTTTTGTCGAACGAGGGCAGCTAGGCCGCCAGGCACTCCATCCCGACAGAAACCCAGGTCACGGCGAACGGCGCTTGCGTCAAACAATGAGACACTGGATCACCTCCTTTCAGTAAGTTGCGACTGCATGGAAGTGTGGGGCCCGCAGGGCGCGTGCGCAAGGGTCATCCGTCGCGATCCGCCGCCCGACGATCAGGTCGCCGGGAGATGCGAGGCGGGCTCCTCCGGCGGCGGGGCAGGGGCGGGCGCGTCGGCGTCGGGCGCCGCGGGGGCGGAGGGCTCCGGCGCCGGCGTGCCGACCGCGGCGGGGCTTGCGTGCTCGCGCTCGCCGGCGACCTCGATGTGCAGCCGCGTGCCGTGCCGGAGCTGGCGCAGGCCGAACTCCGCGCGGTGCAGGCTGCCGTCGCTCAGCAGCACGTCGGAATGACAGGCGACCCGGCCATCCGCCGCGTTGTCCGTTACCACGTTGCGGAACTGCATGATCGCCAGCCCCTTGCGGCGGCCGAACGGCCCGGCCTGCAGCGCCGCCGACACGCCGTCCAGCGTCGCCATGCCCGTGCATCCCGGCGTCGGCTCGGGCGCGTGACGCCCCCTGCCTCTCGCGTGCCGCAGGGGCAGCATGCCGACCGCGCGTCCCAGCGTGCCGGCGGCCGCCGCCTGGGCGCCGGGCTTCCCCGGGCGTGTCGCGTCACCCTGCGTCCCTGGCGCCCCGCCAGCGGGGTCGACTGCGACATCGGCAGGCCCCGCCGCCATGACGAGCAGCGCGGAACTGCCCAGGTCCGAGGCGCACGCGTCGGCAGGACGAAGGGCGGACGCTGGCGTGCCGGCCGGGGCGCAACGCGGCGCGGCCCCCGCCGGTGCCGCAGCCATGCCGATGGCCAGGCCGGCGGCGATGCAGCAGCCGCCCACGTGCCGCGCCGCCACCCGGCCGGCGCGCGCGACGGCCTGCACGCCAACGAGGCGAGTCGCCGCGAGCCGCCCGCCCGGCGTGGCCTCGCCCGTGCTGGTGATCCGGTGGGCCCGCATGTCCAGCTCCCGTTCCTTGTCGCGACGCCCGGCCCAGGCAGGGGCATCGCCGCAGCCCCGCAGGCGCAGCCATGTCCCGGCGCCCGGCGACATTCAGGCCCGGCCGCCGCCACGACAAGGGGCGTGTTCAACCCTGCCGTGCCGCCGGTCTTGAGCGGCTCCGGCGCGTTTCCCATCTGACGGGTCGGGGCCGGGGCGCGTCGCCTGCTGAGGGGCGCGTCCGGGCCGGTCGCCTGATACGAAGGGACGTCATCCACATGGACATGGAAAAGTTCACCGAGCGCTCGCGTGGTTTCCTGCAGGCCGCGCAGACCATCGCGGTGCGCGAGTTCCACCAGCGCCTCGCCCCGGAGCACCTGCTCAAGGCGCTGCTCGACGACGAGGAGGGCGCCGCCGCGGGGCTGATCCGCGCCGCCGGCGGCAACCCGGACGCGGTGCGCTCCGCCAACGACGCGGAGCTGGCGCGCCTGCCGAAGGTGAGCGGGCAGGGAGCGTCGCAGCCCCAGGTGACGCCGGACCTGCTGCGCCTGCTCGACGCGGCGCAGGAGGCGGCGAAGAAGGCGGGCGACGCCTTCGTGGCCCAGGACCGCGTGCTGGTCGCGATCGCCGGCTCCGACAGTCCTGCGGCGCGGGCATTGCGCGGCGCGGGCGCGACCCCGCAGGCGCTGGAAAAGGCGGTGTCCGACGTCCGCAAGGGCCGCACCGTCGACAGCGCCACGGCGGAGCAGAACTTCGACGCCCTGAAGAAGTACGCCCGCGACGTCACCGAGATCGCACGCTCCGGCAAGCTCGACCCGGTGATCGGCAGGGACGAGGAGATCCGCCGCGCGATCCAGGTCCTCGCGCGCCGCACCAAGAACAACCCCGTGCTGATCGGCGAGCCGGGCGTGGGCAAGACCGCGATCGTCGAGGGCTTGGCGCTGCGCATCGTCAACGGCGACGTGCCCGAGGCGCTGCGCTCCAAGCGGGTGATGGCGCTCGACCTCGGCGCGCTGATCGCCGGGGCAAAGTTCCGCGGCGAGTTCGAGGAGCGGCTGAAGGCCGTGCTCAAGGAGATCGAGGCCGCGCAGGGCGAGGTGATCCTGTTCATCGACGAGATGCACACCCTGGTCGGCGCGGGCAAGGCGGACGGCGCGATGGATGCGTCCAACCTGCTCAAGCCGGAGCTCGCGCGCGGCGGGCTGCACTGCATCGGCGCCACCACGCTCGACGAGTACCGCAAGCACATCGAGAAGGACGCGGCGCTGGCGCGGCGCTTCCAGCCGGTGTTCGTGGGCGAGCCGTCGGTCGCCGACACGATCAGCATCCTGCGCGGCATCCGCGAGAAGTACGAGCTGCACCACGGCGTGCGCATCACCGACAACGCGCTGGTCGCGGCCGCCACGCTGAGCAACCGCTACATCACCGACCGCTTCCTGCCGGACAAGGCGATCGACCTGATCGACGAGGCGGCGAGCCGGCTGCGCATGCAGGTCGACAGCAAGCCCGAGGCGCTCGACGAGCTGGACCGGCGCGTCCTGCAGCTGCGCATCGAGCGCGAGGCGCTCCGGCGCGAGGACGACGCGGCCTCGCGCGACCGTCTGGACAAGCTGCAGCACGAGCTGGCCGGCCTGGAGGAGCGCTCGGACGCGATGACCGCCGCGTGGCGCGCCGAGACCGAGCGCGTCGCGGGCACGCAGAAGCTCAAGGAGCGGCTGGACGCGGCGCGCTCCGAGGTGGAGGTGGCGCAGCGCCGCGGCGACCTCGGCCGGGCGTCGGAGCTGATGTACGGCGTGATCCCGGCGCTGGAGAGCGAGATCAACCTGGCCCAGGCCGAGCCCGCGGAAGGCCACTTGGTCAACGAGGCGGTCACAGAATCCGCGATCGCCGGCGTGGTGTCCCGCTGGACCGGGGTGCCCGTGGACCGGATGCTGGAGGGCGAGCGCGCCAAGCTGCTGCGCATGGAGGACGAGCTGCGCCGCCGCGTGGTGGGGCAGGAGGACGCGTTGCGCCACGTGTCCAACGCGGTGCGCCGGGCGCGTGCCGGGCTGCAGGACCCGGGGCGGCCGATCGGCTCGTTCCTGTTCCTGGGCCCGACCGGCGTGGGCAAGACCGAGCTGACCAAGGCACTCGCGGAGTTCCTGTTCGACGACGACCGGGCGATGATCCGCATCGACATGAGCGAGTTCATGGAGAAGCACGCCGTCTCTCGGCTGATCGGGGCGCCGCCGGGCTATGTCGGCTACGACGAGGGCGGGATGCTGACCGAGGCGGTGCGCCGCCGGCCCTACCAGGTGATCCTGTTCGACGAGGTGGAGAAGGCGCACGAGGACGTCTTCAACATCCTGCTGCAGGTGCTCGACGACGGGCGGCTGACGGACGGGCAGGGGCGCACGGTGGACTTCCGCAACACCATCATCGTGCTGACCTCCAACCTGGGCAGCGAGGTACTGGCTGCGCAGGGGGAGGCGGTGGGCGAGACCTCCGAGCAGGCGGCCGTGGTGCAGGCGCAGGTGATGCGCGTGGTGCGCGACCACTTCCGGCCGGAGTTCCTCAACCGCCTGGACGAGATCGTGCTGTTCCGCAGGCTGGCGCGCTCGGACATGGCGGCGATCGTGGACATCCAGCTCGGGCGGCTGCGCTCGCTGCTGGCGGACCGCAAGATCGTCCTCTCGCTCGACGATGCCGCGACCGACTGGCTGGCCGAGGCGGGCTTCGACCCGGTCTACGGCGCGCGGCCGCTGAAGCGTGTGATCCAGCGCAGCCTGCAGAACCCGCTTGCGGGCCAGCTGCTGGAAGGCTCGATCCACGATGGCGATGCCGTGCTGATCTCGGCGGACCGTGACGGTCTGATCGTGGGTCGGGGCGCGGTCTGAGGGCCTGGCCCGGCGCGTCAGCGCCGGGCCAGGCGTTTCCGCCTGGACTCTCGCCGTCCCATGCGTCCAACGCATGGCGGACATCCAGAATGGTTTCCTCTGTCAGACGTGAGGCGAGAGCACGGTTTTCTCGCCAAAATCCTCGGGAATCCGCCAGGAACCCTGGCTCGACACTGAATGCGGAAGATTTGCGACATTGCGTTGACAGGGGCGTGCCCGCCGTCTAGAACCTCTTTCACCGGCGGCGAAGAAACTTCTTGCTTCTTCCTTCTGGTCTGCTACTTTTCTCGGCTCTGCCGGGTTTGGTGGTGGGGCTTTCGGGAAAGCGGGTTGACGGGACTGGGTCCTTCTGGACTTGGT
>JBPBQX010000111.1:0-18636 GCA_050955025.1 Janthinobacterium lividum | reverse complement strand
CCGAGCCGGGCACGCCGCTGTCGCTGCTGCTGATCGACGTGGACCACTTCAAGAAGTTCAACGACACGCACGGCCACCGCGTCGGCGACCTGGTGCTGCGCCTGGTCGCGCGGCTGATGGCCGACAACGTCAAGGGCCGCGACACCGTGGCGCGCTACGGCGGCGAGGAGTTCGCGATCCTGCTGGCCGGCGCCGACATGCGCGCGGCCTGCGTCGTGGCGCGACAGCTCGGCGAGACGCTGAGCAGCAAGCGCCTCGTCACCAAGGGCTCCGTGCACCCCGTGGGCCACGTCACCGTGTCGATCGGCGTCGCCCAGGCCCGCCCGGGCGAGCAGGCCGCCGCCCTCGTGGAGCGGGCCGACGCCGCGCTCTACGAGGCCAAGCGCACCGGCCGCAACCGCGTGTGCACCGAGCGCGCGGAGCCCGGCACGGAGTCCACGGTCCTGGCGATGCTGGGCTAGGCGCAGCACCCGGCCGCGTCACCCCGCGGCAAGCACCGCCCGCACCGCCGCCGTCAGCGTGTCGATCTCGTCGGCGTCGAGCGTGAAGGCCGGCGTCAGGTAGACGATGCGGCCGAACGGGCGCAGCCACACGCCGGCCGCGACGAAGCGCTGGCGCAGCGTGTGCAGGTCCGCGGTGCCGGCCTCGCCCGGCGCGTGCTCCAGCTCCACCACGCCGATCGCGCCGAGCACGCGCACGTCGCGCACGTTCGGCAGCGCGCGGCACGGCTCCAGTCCCCGCGACAGCGCCGCCGACAGCGCCCGCACCTGCGCGAGCCGCGGCTCCTCGTCGAACAGCGCCAGCGAGGCGAGCGCCGCCGCGCACGCCAGCGGGTTGGCCATGTAGGTCGGCCCGTGCATCAGCGCGGCGCCCGGGTCATCGGACCAGAACGCCGCGAACACCTCCGCCGACGCCACCGTCGCCGCCAGCGGCAGCGTGCCCCCGGTCAGCGCCTTGGACAGCGTCATGATGTCCGGGGCGATCCCCGCCGCCTGGCAGGCGAACATCGCCCCGGTGCGCCCGAACCCCGTGAAGATCTCGTCGGCGATCAGCAGCACGCCGTGCCGGTCGGCGAGCCTGCGCACCCGGCGCAGCGTGTCGGCCGCGTGGAACACCATCCCGCCCGCGCCCTGCACCAGCGGCTCGACCAGGATCGCCGCGACCTCGTGCGCGTGGCGGCCGAGCAGCGCGTCGAGCGCCGCCTCCGACGCGTCGTCGCGCGGCAGCTCCGCCGTGATCTGCGCGGGCAGCACGCCGGCGAAGCGCGCGTGCATCCCCCCGTCCGGGTCGCAGACCGACATCGTGGCGAAGGTGTCGCCGTGGTAGCCGTCGCGGAACGACACGAAGCGCGTGCGCCGCCTGCCCCGGTTCAGGCTCGCCTGCACCGCCATCTTCATCGCGACCTCGACGGCCACCGAGCCCGACTCGGTGAAGAACACGCGCTCCAGCCGCGGCGCGCTCCCCGCCAGCATCCCGACCAGCCGCCCGGCCAGCGCCAGCGCCGGCTCGTGCACCAGGCCCGCGAACATCACGTGCGGCACCAGGTCGAGCTGCCGGCGCACGGCGTCGGCGATGCGGGGGTGGTTGTAGCCGTGGCACGCGGTCCACCACGACGCGATGCCGTCGAGCAGGACGCGGCCGTCGGCCAGCTCGATCCGCGCGCCCTCGGTGCGGACGACGTGGAGCGGGGCGGGCGCGGTCTTCATCTGCGTGTAGGGGAGCCAGAGGTGGCCGCTCATCGGAAAGGAAGGTCGGGCTCTGCCCGAACCCGCAAAGGGTCCGAGGACCCTTTGATCCCTTGACTTAAGTAAAGCCATCCAAGGGGCTTCCCTTGGCGGAGTTTGAGGCAGCGCCTCAACCTTGCTTCCTTCACCCGGCCGTCGGCGTCATGCCCAGCCTTGCGAGGAGCGCCGCGTCGCGGTCCTCCCCCGGGTTCGGCGTGGTGAGCAGGCGCGAGCCCCCGAAGATCGACGCCGCGCCGGCGAGGAAGCACAGGGCCTGGGTCTCGTCGCTCATGCCCTCGCGGCCGGCGGCGAGGCGGATGGTGGCGTGCGGCATCAGGACGCGGGCGGCGGCGATGACGCGCACGAAGCGGATCGGGTCGGTGGCGGGCTGGTCGCCGAGCGGGGTGCCCTCGACGCGGACGAGCATGTTGATGGGCACGCTCTCGGGGTGGCGCGGCAGGGTGGCAAGCGCGTGGAGCAGGCCGGCCTGGTCGTCCTCGTCCTCGCCCATGCCGACGATGCCGCCGCAGCAGACGTGGACGCCGGCGTCGCGGACGTGGCCCAGCGTGTCGAGGCGGTCCTGGTAGGTGCGGGTGGTGATGATGGCGCCGTAGTGCTCGGGCGAGGTGTCGAGGTTGTGGTTGTAGTAGTCCAGTCCCGCGGCCCCGAGGCGCTGGGCCTGGGGGGCGCTGAGCATGCCGAGCGTGGCGCAGCTCTCCAGGCCGAGGGCGCGCACGCCCTCGACCATCTCGCAGACCTCGTCGAGCTCGTGGTCCTTGGGCGAGCGCCAGGCGGCGCCCATGCAGAAGCGCGTGGCGCCGGCGTCGCGGGCGGCGCGGGCGGCGCCGAGCACCTCGGCGACGCGCAGGAGGCGGCTGGCGGGGATGGTCTGGGCGTGGCGCGCGCTCTGCGGGCAGTAGGCGCAGTCCTCGGGGCAGCCGCCGGTCTTGATGGACAGCAGGGTCGCGACCTGCACGCGGGTCGGGTCGAAGCGGGCGCGGTGGACCGTCTGCGCCTGGAACATCAGCTCGGGGAACGGCAGCGCGAGCAGGGCGCGCACCTCGGCGCGGGTCCAGTCGTGGCGCGGCGCGAACGGCGCGGGATCCGCGCCGAGGGGGGCGGTCAGGGCGACGGACATGGGCGGCTCCTCCATCGGCGCCGGCGTCGCGCGGCGCGTGGCGGCTGGTTTGGCCAGCCTGGAGGGCGCAGGCAAGGGGGCGCGTGCGGCGACGCGCCCCCGGGCCGGCGCGGCGGTCAGCCGACGGTGATCTGCGAGGCGGACACCTGCGCGCCGTACAGGGTGATCCTGGTGCCGTCGCCGAGGTTCAGGATGGTGCCGAACGCGCCGGTGGCGGCGGTGGACAGGGCGGCGGCGGCCTGCGGCGGGGTGAAGCCGGACAGGACGAGGGTGTCGCCCGCCTTGAAGCCGACGATGCCGGCCTGGGCGGCGAGGCCCTGGGTCACGACGGTGGTGTCGGTGCCGCCGCCCGCGAACATCGTGGCGGTGCCGGCGCCGAGGACGACGCGGGTGGGGCCGCCGCCCTCCACGATCAGGGCGCTGCCGGGGCCGGTGAGGAAGGTGTCGCTGCCGGCGGGCCCGCCGAAGGCCACGCCGCCCCCGGTCATGGCGAAGGTGTTGCCGCCGGTGCCGCCGACCATGGTGTCGCCGCCGCCGCCGCTGCCGAGGAAGCTGGTGGCCGAGGGGCCGCCGAACATCACCGCGCCGGAGCCCGCGCCGCCGGAGAGGGTGGTGTTGCCGCTGCCGGCGACGAGGATGCTGCCGGAGCCTGCGCCGCCGGTCAGGGTGCTGGTGCCGCTGCCGCCGTAGAGGATGTCGCTGCCGGTGCCGCCGCCCGCGACGTAGGCGCCGCCGCCCGCGATGAACACCAGGTTGCCGGTGCCGCCGTTGACCGTGGCGGCGGGGCCGGACGCGTAGACGATGTTCGTGCCGCCGCCGGCCGAGATGGTGTCCGTGCCGCGGCTGTTGACCACGTCGTTGCCGGCGGCGCTGGCGACCACGGTGCTTGCGCCGGCGGCGGGGGTGACGAAGGTGGTGCCGGACGGCCCGGCGGTGGTCGTCACGCCGGCGGCCGTGCCGGTACCCGTGTTGCCGGTGCCCGTGTCGCTGGGCGGCGCGATGCCCCCCGCGCCGGTGCCGGCCGTGCCGGTGCCCGTCGTGCTCGTGCCGGTGCCGACGTTGCTGGGCGGGGCGACCGCCCCCGTGCCGCTGGCGGGCACGGCGACGCCCGCGTAGGTGCCGACCGTGCCGGACCCGGAGCCGACGGCGTCGTCGGACACGCGGATCACCAGCGGGCCGTCGGGCGAGTTGGCGATGTCCAGCTCGGACAGGTTGGAGAAGGTCGCGACGGCGGCCGTGCCCTGGGTCGGGTCGAACACCTGGACCAGGGACTGCGCGGTGCCGAAGCGGATCACGGACGGGCCGTGCCCGGACGTGCTCGGCGCCTCCTCGTCGCCCCAGAGCAGGATGTCGGCGCTGCTGCCGGGCCCCGCGAACACCACGACGTTCTCGTCGTACTGCACGCCCTGCTCGTAGGGCGCCACGCCCAGCGACAGCGCGCCGCCCGCGGCGGACCCGCCGGCGCCGGACGAGACCAGCGCGCCCAGGTTGACGAAGGCCGCGCCCGCGGCGGTCAGCGTCCCGCCGGCGGTCAGCGCAGCCGGCGAGGACGCGGCGGCGGTGGCGGCGGCGAGGAAGGTGGGGGGCAGCACGTTGGTGTAGGTCGTCACCGCTGCGATGCCCGTGCCGGACGTGCTGGCGACCGAGGAGAAGCCGAAGCGGAACTGCGCGTCGAGCAGGCCGTCGAGCAGCGTGGCGGGGGCGCTGCCGCCCAGGTTCGTCACGACGTAGCGCGGGTTGCCCGTGGTGGCGCCGATGGTGGCGGCGTCCTGCGCGGCGCCCAGGGCGTCGGCGGGCGAGGACAGCGCCACGTCGCCGGGGTTGATGTTGAGGAACGTCGGGCTGGCCTGCGCCGTGGCGGTGGCGGCCACGGAGGTCGCGTCGCTGATCGTGGCCACGGTGCCGAGGCCGCTGCTCCGGGCGACGGCCGCGACGAGGTCGGCGCTCGCCTGGTCGCCGGCCGCATCCCCGCCCAGCGAGCCGTAGGTATAGCCGGGGTTGGCGACGAGGTCCGGGCCCTCGAGGAAGGCCACGGCGTTGGGATGCCCCGCGTCGATCTGGCGGGCGGCGGAGACCAGTGCGGCGACGCTCTGCCCGGGCGCGAGCACCAGGTCGAGGCGGACGCCGGCGGCGGCGAGGCTGGACAGCGTGCCGATCTCGGCCGCGGTGGTCGCCGTGGCGCGCACGCTGTTCAGGCCGAGCGCGGACAGCTCCGCCAGCAGGGTGGCGGCGGCGCTGTCCGCCGACACGTTCAGCCCGATCTGCGGATCGAAGGCCGCGGACGACTGGATGCCGTAGCTCTGGAAGGTGTCGCTCACGGTCTCTCCGTCCCGGTGCATCGGCCGCGGGCACGTCCTGCGCCGCGGAGCCGCCTGGTCGTTTTGTCTCAAAATTAATACGCGCATCCGCGGCGCAGGGATACACCAATTATAAACATTGTTGCACCGCACCACCGCGGCGCGAAGATGGCGGGGTGCCGCGGCAATGCAAGGTTGCGCCGCGCGCCGCGATGGGCGACTGCACGCCGGCCCCGGACCCGCTCGTCCGCAGGCCCGCAGGGAGCCCGCGATGCACTCGCTCGACGCCTTCGCCCTGGACAAGCTCGCGGGGCTGGAGCGCCGCCAGCTGCGCCGCACCCTGTCCGAGACCACGCGCGACGCCGCCGACCCGTCCGGGGCCGCCTGGGTCGACCGGGGCGGCCGGCGCCTGCTGTCGTTCTGCTGCAACGACTACCTCAACCTCGCGACCCACCCCGCGGTGGTCGCCGCCGCCGTGGACGCGACGCGGCGGCACGGCACCGGCGCCGGCGCCTCGCGCCTGGTCAGCGGCAACCACGCCCTGTTCGCCGGCCTGGAGTCCCGCCTCGCGCGGCTCAAGGGCACCGAGGCCGCCTGCGTGTTCGGCTCGGGCTACCTGGCCAACGCCGGGATCGTGCCCGCGCTCGTCGGGCCGCGCGACCTGGTGCTCGTCGACGCGCTCGCCCACGCCTGCCTGTGGGCCGGGGCCCAGCTCGCCGGCGCGCGCGTGGAGACCTTCCGCCACAACGACGTCGCCCACCTCGCCGCCCTGCTCGCGGCGGAACGCGCCGCCCACCCCCGCGCGATGATCCTGACCGACGGCGTGTTCTCCATGGACGGCGACCTGGCCCCCCTGCCCGCCCTGGCCGCGCTGGCGGAGTCGTACGACGCCTGGCTGATGGTGGACGACGCGCACGGCCTGGGCGTCCTCGGCGCGGGCCGCGGCTCAGCGCATGCGTTCGAGCCGCCCACGCGCGTGGCGCTGCAGATGGGCACGCTGTCCAAGGCCGTCGGCGGCTACGGCGGCTATCTCTGCGCGTCGCAGGCCGTGGTCGACCTGATCCGCACCCGCGCCCGCCCGTTCATCTACTCGACGGGCCTGCCCCCGGGCGTGGTCGCCGCAGCCTCCGCGGCGCTGGACGTGATCGCCGCCGACCCCGCCTATGCCGCGCGCCCCCTCGCCCTCGCCCGCCGCTTCACCCGCGCCGCCGGCCTCGCGGACGCGCAGAGCCCGATCGTGCCCCTCGTGCTGGGCACGGCCGAGGCGGCGCTTGCGGGGTCGCGCGCGCTGGAGGCGCAGGGGTTCCTCGTCTCCGCGATCCGCCCGCCCACGGTGCCCGACGGCACGGCGCGCCTGCGCTTCACCTTCATGGCGCGCCACACCGAGGACGAGGTGGACCGGCTCGCGGGGGCGGTGCGGGAGTTGGCGGCGTAAGGAAGCAAGGCCAGAGGCTCTGCCTCTGGACTCCGCCAAAGGCTGCGCCCTTGGAACGCACACCTTAAGAGAGGCCAGTCCAGGGCGGCTCGCCCTGGCGGGTCCAGGGCAGGGCCCTGGCCTTCCTGGAGACGCCCCATGCCCACCCTGTTCGTGACCGCGACCGGCACCGACGTCGGCAAGTCCTACGTCTCCGCCGGCCTCCTCCGCGCCGCCCTGGCGCGCGGCGCCCCCGTGTCCGCGCTCAAGCCGGTCGCCAGCGGCCACGACCCCGCGCGCCTCGGCGACACCGACGCCGCCGTGCTGCTCCGCGCCCTCGGCCGGGCGGTGACGGCCGAGTCCGTGGCCGCCTGCTCGCCGTTCCGCTTCGCCGCGCCCCTGTCGCCGGACATGGCGGCGCGGCGCGAGGGGCGGTCGATCTCGCTCGAGGCGGTGCTTGGCGTGTGCCGGGCGGCGGAAGGGCCGGGGGCGCTGCTGGTGGAGGGGGTGGGCGGCGTGATGGTGCCGCTGGACGGGCGGCGCGGCGTGCTGGACTGGGTGGCGGGGCTCGGCTGCCCGGCGGTGGTGGTGGCGGGGAGCTACCTCGGCACGATCAGCCACAGCCTGACGGCCCTGGCGGTACTGCGCGCGCGCGGCGTGCCGGTCCTGGCGCTGCTGGTCAGCGAGACCGAGGGCAGCAGCGTGGGCCTCGGCGAGACAGTCGCGGCGCTGGCGGAGCAGGCGGCGCCGTGCCCCGTCCTGGCGGTGCCGCGCGGCGGCGGCGAGGCGGCGTTCGCGCAGGTCGCGGGCATGTGGCTGGGGTAGGAAGCATGGGCTCTGCCCAAACCCGCCAGGGGCGAGCCGCCCCTGGACCGGCCCCCTTTAAGTGAAGCCAGTCCAGGGCGGCTCGCCCTGGCGGAGTTTGAGGCAGAGCCTCAACCTTGCCTTGGCGCCCCGAGGTCGAGCGTCGCCCGCATCACCTCCACGTCGTCCGGGTCCCGCGCGAGGGTGAACCCGAGCCTGCGGGCGAAGGCGAGCATGGGCGCGTTCTCCCCCAGGATCAGCCCGCCGACGCGCGCCACGCCCTGCCCCTCGGCCCACTCGAGCAGGCAGCGCATCAGGGCGGTGGCGACCCCCTGTCCTTTCGCGGCGGGCTCGACGAGCACGGCGAACTCCGCCTCGGTGGCGCGCTCGCCGGGGCCGGGGCGCAGCAGGCGGCTGACGCCCACCGTGTCGGCCCCGCGCGTGGCGACGAAGGCCATCTCGCGGACGTAGTCGACCTGGGTGAGGCGCACGGTCTGCTCGGCGGAGAGCTGCGCGCGGCCGCCGAAGAAGCGGTAGCGGATGTCCTCGGGCGCCAGGCGGCGGAACAGGGCGTCGTGGGCCTGGGCGTCCTCGGGGCGGATCGGGCGCAGCAGGAAGGCCTCGCCGGAGGGCGCGGCGTAGGCGCGGGCCAGGTGGTCCGGGTAGGGCGCGATGGCGAGGTCGGCGGCGGCGGGCGCGGGCGGCGGGCGCAGGCGGACCGCGGCGGCGACGGCCACGACCCCGGCGGGGGTGGCGAGCAGCGGATCGAGCGACAGCGTGGCGAGCGCGGGCAGGTCGACGAGCATCTGGCTGACGCGCACCAGCGTGTCGGCGACGGCGTCGGGGCGGGCGGCGGCGGTGTCGGCGCCGGTGGCGAGCAGGCGGCCGACGTCGGTGCGCCCGACCAGGGCGTGGGCGAGCGCGAGGTTGAGCGGGGGCAGTTCGTGCGCCTGGTCGTGCACCACGCGGGCGGCGCCGGCGCCGGGGCCGAAGGCGATGGCGGGGCCGAACACCGGGTCGTCGGCGACGTGCACCGACAGCGCGCGCGCCGGCGGCGGGCGGTGGCGCACCAGCACCCCGTGCGGCGACCCGTCGGCGAGCAGGAGCCGGGCGGCGGCGCCGGCGGCGGCCGTGTCGGCGGCGTCGAGGCAGTCCACGCCGTTGTCGTCCCGGCCGTGCGGGTCGCGCCGCTCGAGGCTGACCGGGAGGCCGACGACGCGGGCGGCGGCGGCGGCCTCGTCGGGGTCGCGGGCCACGCGCCAGGCGGGCACGGCGATGCCGTAGGCGGCCAGCAGCGCGAGCGACTCCTCGGGCCACAGCGCGTCGCGGCCCTCGCGGGCGGCGCGGTCCAGCAGGGCGCGGGCGCCGGCGCGGTCGGGGTCGAGGTCGGCGAGCGTGCCGGGGGGCAGCTCGCGCGCGGCGGCGGCGGCGTGGCGCTGCTGCACCAGGTGCAGGAAGCCGCGCACCGCCTGCTCGGGCGAGGCGAACACCGGCAGGCCGGCGTCGGCGAGCACGGCGCGCAGGGCGGCGCCGGTGCTCTCGCCGAGCACGCAGGCCAGCAGCGGCAGGCGCGTGGCCGCCGCGCAGGCGGCCAGCGCGGCAACCCCGGCCTCGTCGGCGGCGCCGGTGGGCGCGAGCACGGCGAGCACGCCGCCCAGCCCCGGCTCGACGGACACCATGGCGCAGGCGTCGGCGAGCCGCGTGGGCGCGTCGGCGGCGAGCTGCAGCACGCCGCGCTCGATGGACACGGGCAGGCTGGCGCGCAGGGCTGCGGCGGCGGGCGCGGACGGCTGGTGCAGGGCGATGCCCGAGCCGAGCGCCGCGTCCGCGGTCAGCCGCCCCAGGCTGATCGAGCCGGTCACGATCGCCAGCGTGTCGTGGCGCGCGGGCCGTGCGCGCGTCAGGGTCTCGGCGGCGGCGAGCAGGTCCTCGTAGCGCCGCACGCACAGGATGCCCGCGCGCCGCAGCGCCGCCTCGAACACCGCCTCCGCCGCGCCGTCCTCGTCGAGCAGCCGCCCGCCCGGCCGGATCGCCACGACCGGGCGCAGGCGCGAAGCGGCGCGTGCGGCGGAGATGAACCCGCGCCGGTCGTGCAGCCGTCGCATGTCGAGCAGGATCGCGCCGGTGCCGGGGTCGCGCGACAGCCAGTCCAGCGTGACCGCGAAGCCCAGCCCCAGCCCCGCGTTGTTGCCCACGCCGACGATGTGGCTGAACCCCACGCCGTTCGGCCCGGACCAGTCGAGCACGGCGCGGCACAGCGACGCCGACTGCGACACCAGCGCGACCCGCCCCGCGCGCGGCGGCAGGTGCGCGAGCGACGCGTTCAGCCCGATCGCCGGCACGCACAGCCCGAACGAGTTCGGCCCCATCGCCCGCACGCCCGCCGCGAGCCCGGCCTCGCGCAGCGCCGCGTGCCCGCCGGGCATGGCCGAGGTGACGAGCGCCAGCGTGGTGCCGCGCCGCCCCAGCGCCGCGAGCGCCGGCGCCACCTCCGCCGCGGGCGTGGCCACGAGCGCCAGGTCGGCGGCCTCCGGAAGCGCCGCGACCGCCTCGGGGGTGTCCGCGCGCAGCACCCGGCCGCGGAAGCCCGCGAGGTTGGCGGCCAGGCGGGCGCCGTCCGCGGTCGCGGCGCCGAGCAGCACCACGCTGCGCGGCCGGAACAGGCGCTCGGCGCGCAGCGGGCCGGGGTCGGGGCGGTCGCTCGGCTGGGTCATGGCGGCCCTCGATCCCCGGAAAAAAGCAGGAAAGCAAGGCCTTCTTTTTCTGAAGAAAAAGAAGCAAAAAGACTTTGCCCGCAGGAAGCCTGTCCCGCACGCCTGGCACAGGCCCCATGGGCAGAAGTTCTTTGGTTCTTTCTTTCAAGAAAGAACGCGCTTGCTTGCTTTGCCACGGCGTCCGGCCGGGCTGGAAGGGACGGCCGCCATGATCGCGGATGATCCACGCTGGGACGCGGAGCTGCTCGGCCTGCTGCGGGCCAGGCCCGAGGAAGCGCCGGCGCCCTCGCTCGACGCGCAGCGCCGGGCGGCCGACGCAGCGGGCGCCGCGGAGAACGCCGGCGGCCCGGCGATGGCCGGGACGCGCGACCGCTGGGTGCTGGCGCGCGGGCGGCGCGTGCTCGTGCGGGTGCACCGGCCGCGCACGGACGCGGCGCTGCCGGCGCTGGTGTTCCTGCACGGCGGCGGCTGGGTGTTCGGCTCGTTGGACACGCACGACCGGCTGATGCGCGAGCTGGCGGCGGCGGGCGACATGGCGGTGGTCGGCGTGGACTACGCGCTCTCCCCCGAGGCCCCGTTCCCCCGCGCGGCCGAGGAATGCGCCGCCGTGCTCGCCCGCGTCGCGGCCGAGGCGTCGTCGTGGGGCCTGGACCCGGCCCGGCTGGTGCTGGGCGGGGACTCTGCGGGCGGCAACCTGGCGTTCGCGACCGCGCTGCTGCTGCGCGACGGCGGAGCGGACCCGGAGGTGGCGGCGGCGTGGCGGGCGCTGCGCGGCGTGCTGGCGATCTACCCGGTGTGCGACGCGGCCATGGCGGACGCCTCCTACAGGGAGTTCGCCACCGGCTACGGCCTCGACGCCACGGACATGGCCTGGTTCTGGGAGCGCTACGTCCCCGACGCGGGCGCACGCGGGTCGCCGCTCGCGTCCGTTGTGCGCGCACCGCTCGCGGGGCTGCCGCCGGTGCTGATCCAGGCCGCCGAGCTGGACGTGCTGCGCGGCGAGGGCGAGGCGATGGCGGCGCGCCTGCGCGAGGCCGGCGTTGAGGTGCGCCACGCGGTCTCCCCCGGCGCGCCGCACGGCTTCCTCGCGCACATGGCCGGGACGGCGCGGGCGCGCGAGGCCCTGGCGCTGGCGGGGGAGTGGCTGCGCGCCCGATGCCGCTGAGCGACGACGCGCCGTTCGTGGACATCCCGCTCGCCGCGGGCGCGGGCCGGCGCGACATCCTCGGCGAGGGCTGGTGCGAGGCGGAGCGCGACGGCACCTGGACCGGCGACTCCGAGGCCCGGCTGCACCTGCCGCTGCCGCCGGGCCCCGGGGCCTGCGTGCTGCGCCTCGACGCCGCGCCCTACCGCGTGGCGCACAAGCTCGGCGCGCAGCGCGTGCTGGTGCTGGCGAACGGCCGCCTGCTCGGCCGCCTGCGCCTCGACGCGCCGGGCGAGGCGTCGCTCGCGATCCCGGCAGAGGCGGCGCGCGGCCGGCGCGTGCTGTCGCTGACGCTGCTGCTGCCCGACGCGCGCCGCCCGTTCGAGCTGGGCGACAGCGACGACCGCCGCCTGCTCGCGCTCTTCGTCCGCCGCGTCGCGCTGCTGCCGCCCGGGCCCGACGGGCCGGACGCCGCCGCCACGGGCCCGGCGCCGGCGGACCGCGCGCTGCTGGACGGCTTCGAGTCGCTGGGCTGGAACGAGGAGTTCGGCTTCGTGCAGCGCCGCGTCCTGGCCGAGCCGGCGGGCCTGCTGCGCTGGTCGTCCTGGCCGCTGGGCGCCGCCGTGCTGGCCGAGGCGCTCGACGCCGCCCTGTTCGGCGTCGGCGACCCGGACCAGCTCGCCGTCGCCGCCGAGGCCGACTCCTGGGTCGCCACCGACCGGCGCTGGGGCCTGCGCACCGACACGCAGGTGCCGGTCCACGCAATCGTCGCCGACGCCCTGCGCGCCCGCGAGGCGGCGGCCCGGGAGATGCTGCGCGCGCGCCTGCTGTCCACGCTGCGCGAAGGCCGTCGCATCCTGGTGCACCTGGAGCGCGACCCCGCCGAGCGTGACGCGGCGGACGCGCTCGCGGCCGCGGCCGCGGCCTGGGGCGGGTGCCCGCTGCTGTGGGTGTCGCAGGGACCGGAGGCCGCGGTGCGGCGCCGCGGCGGGCTGCTGGAGGCGACGCTGCCGCAGCTGGCGCCGCCGGGGAACCTGGCGCGGGTGGCGGAGGAGGACTGGGTCGCCGTGTGCCGGGAGGCGTGGCGTCTGGCGGGAGGAAGGCAAGCATGAGGCTCTGCCTCAAACTCCGCCAAGGGAAGCCCCTTGGATGGCTTCCCTAGGTCAAGGGATCAAAGGGTCCTCGGACCCTTTGCGGGTTTGGGCAGAGCCCATGCTTCCTGCCCTACGCGCCCGTCCCCCCGCACCGCTCCCGCGGCGCCCCTCCCCGCTCCAGCGTCAGCGCGGTCGCCACGAGTGCGACGTGCGAGAACGCCTGCGGGAAGTTGCCCACGAGCCGCCCGGCCTTGGGGTCGTATTCCTCGCTGAGCAGGCCGACGTCGTTGCGCAGGGCGAGCAGGCGCTCGAACAGGGCGACCGCGTCGTCGCGCCGCCCGTCCAGCGCGTACGAATCGGCGAGCCAGAAGGTGCAGGCGAGGAACGCGCCTTCGCCCGGCGCCAGGCCGTCGACGCTGCTCTCCGTGCGGTAGCGCAGGACGAAGCCGTCGACGAGCAGGTCCTTCTCGACGGCGGCGATGGTGGCAACGACCCGCGGGTCCTCCCACGGCAGGAAGCCGACCTGGGGGATCAGCAGCAGGCTGGCGTCGAGGTCCTTCGAGCCGTAGCTCTGGGTGAAGCAGCCGCGCTCGGCGTCGACGCCGTTCTCGCAGATCTCGGCGTGGACGCGGTCGCGCAGCGCCTTCCAGTGGTCCACGGGGCCGGCGAGGCGGTGTCGGGTGGCGGTGCGGATGGCGCGGTCGAAGGCGACCCAGACCATGACCTTGGACAGGGTGAAGTGCTGCGCGCCGCCGCGCACCTCCCACATGCCCTCGTCGGGCAGCTCCCAGATGCTTTCCAGGTGCTCGAGGATGGCGCGCTGCAGGCCCCAGCCGCTGCGGGGCTGGCTCAGGCCGCCCTCCAGCGCCTGGTGCAGGGCGTCCATCACCTCGCCGTAGACGTCGAGCTGGAGCTGGCCGGACGCCGCGTTGCCGATGCGCACCGGCGCGGCGCCCTGGTACCCGGGCAGCCAGGCGACCTGCCACTCGTCGAGGCGCCGCTCGCCGGCCAGGCCGTACATGATCTGGATCTGCGCGGCGTTGCCGGCGATGGCGCGGTGCAGCCAGTCGCGCCAGGCCTGCGCCTCGTCGAAGTAGCCGGCCTGCATGAAGGCGAACAGCGTCAGCGTGGCGTCGCGCAGCCAGCAGAAGCGGTAGTCCCAGTTGCGCCCGCCGCCGAGCTGCTCCGGCAGGCTGGTCGTGGCGGCGGCCGCGATGCCGCCGGTCGCGCTGAAGGTCAGGGCCTTGAGGGTGAGCAGCGAGCGCAGCACGGCCTCGTGGTACGGCCCGGCGTAGGTGCAGCGCGCCGACCACTCGCGCCAGAACGTGTCGGTCGACGCCAGCGCCGCCGCCGGGTCGAGCGCCGCGGGGACCGGCAGGTGCGAGGCCACGTGCTGCAGCACGAAGGCGACGGACTGCCCGGCGCGGACGTGGAAGTTGCCCGTGGTGACCATGTCCTCGCCGCGCAGCTTCACCGCGGTGCGCAGGACGACCATCTCCGGGCCGGCGATCGCCTGGATGCCGGAGCCGTCGGCCAGTCGCGTGACCCAGGGCACGGAGGTGCCGTAGTCGAAGCGCAGCCCGAGCCGCATCCGCATGTCGAGGTGCCCGGTGCGCCCCTCGACGATGCGCACGATCGCCGAGCCGGTGGTGCCCATGGGCATGAAGTCGGTGACCGAGACGCTGCCGGTGGCGGTGGTGAACACCGTCTCCAGCACCATGCTGCCCTGGCTGTAGGCGCGCGTCGCGGTGGCGGCCTCGTCCGCCGGGGCGAGCAGCCAGCGGCCGTTGTCGGTGGTGCCGAGCAGGGCGGCGAAGCAGGCGCCGCTGTCGAAGCGCGGCCAGCACAGCCAGTCGATGGAGCCGTTGCGCCCGACCAGCGCCGCGGTCGTGGTGTCGCCGATCAGCGCATAGTCCTCGATCGGCAGGGCCTGGGCGGGCGCGGGCCTCGTGGGGGGCGTGGGATCGGGATGCGGGGTGGCGGCCTGGGCGGCGGCGGCCGGGGCGTCCGCCGCGGGGCGTGCGTCCGGCGACGTCTGGTCGGCGGCCTGGTTCATGGGGGGCGGCTCCGGAAAGGTGGCATGGTGATAGCAGACTGCGGCCGGGCTGGTCGCGGGCCGCGGCGCGGATCCGTCCCGCGCCCCGTCTCGGTGGCGGCGATGCGGGGCGCCCGGGCAGCCCGGCCTTGACATCGGGGCCGCGCCGCCCTCTTTACGGCGCCTGCGCGCGTTCCGGTTTTCGGGCGTGCCGGTGCCGGGCTCGCCCGGGGCCGGCCTGCTGCCCCGGGATGCGGGGCGGCCGCAGGGGTGTAGCTCAATTGGCTAGAGCGCCGGTCTCCAAAACCGGAGGCTGGGGGTTCGAGACCCTCCACCCCTGCCAGCCGGCCCGCCGTGCGCGGGCGCGGCCATCCAGCGGGGGTTCCATACTGTGGCGACAAGTCCGGCGAAGTTCGTGCGCGAGGTCCGCGCCGAGGTGGGCAAGGTCACCTGGCCGTCGCGCAAGGAAACCCTGGTGACGACCGGCCTGGTGCTGGGGATGGCGGGGCTCGCGGCCGCGTTCTTCTTCATCATCGACCAGGTGATCGGGCTTGGCGTCCGCCAGCTCTTCCACGGCGGCTTCTGAGGAGTTCCTGGCGATGACCAAGCGCTGGTACGTGGTTCATGTCTATTCCGGCTTCGAGAAGAAGATCGCCCAGCAGATCAAGGAGCAGGCCGCCCAGAAGGGCCTGGCCGACCTGATCGACGAGGTGCTCGTCCCCGCCGAGGAGGTGGTCGAGCTGCGCCGCGGCCAGAAGGTCAACGCGGAGCGCAAGTTCTTCCCCGGCTACGTGCTGGCGAAGATGGAGATGACCGACGACACCTGGCACTTGGTCAAGGACACGCCCAAGGTCACCGGCTTCCTCGGCACCAAGATCCGGCCCAGCCCGATCAGCGAGGCCGAGGCCGACCGCATCCTCAAGCAGAGCGCCGAGGGGGTGGAGAACCGCCGCCCCGCGATCCTGTTCGAGATCGGCGAGCAGGTGCGCGTGGCCGACGGCCCGTTCACCAGCTTCAACGGCACGGTCGAGGAGATCGACGAGGAGAAGGGCCGCGTGAAGGTCAGCGTCTCGATCTTCGGCCGCTCCACCCCGGTGGAGCTGGAATACAGCCAGGTCGAGAAGGCCTGAGAACCGCGCCGGGCCCCGCGCGGGGCCCGGCGCCTCGCCTCACTTCTTCGCGGGCTTCTCGCCCTCGTCCTTGCCGGCCTTCGCCTCGTGCGCGGCCTTCGCCGCCCCGTGCAGCTCGCCGCCGTCCTTGGACGCGCCCGACTTGGCGTCGGACTTCGTCTCGGACTTGGCGTCCGCCTTCGGCTCGGACTTCGAGTCGCCCTCGCCGGTGTCGGCGGACTCGGCCGCCTCGGTCAGCGCCTCGCCGAGCGCCTTGATCTTCTCGGCGTTCTTGCTGTCCGACTTGCCGGCCATCGCGACCGTCTCCTTGCCGAGCTTCAGCACGAGCTTCTTGACCTGCTCGGCGTGGATCGGGTCGGCGTGCAGGTGCTTCTTGAGGTTCTCGAGGTCCTTGACGATCGTCTTCGCCGCCGGCGAGTCGATCTTCTCCAGCGTGGCTTCCCAGCCCTCGATGTTCTTGGTCGCGGCGGCGATGGTGAAGCCCTTCAGGCCGTCCTTGATGTGCTTGATGGTGGCGTCGAACTGCGGCATGCGGCGTTTCCCTGACGACAGGCCGCCGCATTCATCGCGGCGGCATGCCGGGCACAGCGCCGCGCCGCGGCCCGGGTTGCCGGGCCGATCCCCGCGGCACGGCAGGAGTGTGGCGCATCCGCCTCAGGCCCCACGCGGCCCCTTGCGATCGCCGCCGGCGTGCCAAGCTGTGCAGGTCAGGCGCCGCAGGACGCAAAGGCAGGAAGGCCTTCTTTTTCTGAAGAAAAAGAAGCAAAAAGACTTTGCCACGAGGTTCCCTGCCCCTCGTGGTGGGCCGGAACGCTTTCGGGCAAAGTTCTTTGGTTCTTTCTTTCAAGAAAGAACTGCTTGCTTCCTTGCGGCCGCTACCGCCGACCGATTCCGGTGTACTCGAACCCCGCGGCGCGCAGGGCCTGCGGGTCGAACACGTTGCGCAGGTCGACCACGACGCGCCCCGCCATGGCGGCCGCCAGCGCCGCGGGGGCCAGGGCGCGGAACTCGCCCCACTCCGTGACCACGACCAGCGCGTCCGCCCCCTGCGCCGCGTCCAGGGCGCCCGTGCAGTAGGCGACCTCGGGCGGCAGCATGGCGCGCGCAGCCTCCATGCCCACCGGGTCGAACACCCGCACCCGCGCGCCGGCCTCCACCAGGCGCCCCACGATCGGCAGCGACGGCGCGTCGCGCATGTCGTCGGTCTCCGGCTTGAACGTCAGGCCGAGCACGGCGATCGTCTTGCCGTGCACCGAGCCGCCGCACGCCTTGACCACGCGCGCCGCCATGGACGACTTGCGCGCGTCGTTCACGCCCACCGTGGCCTCGACCAGGCGCGACGGCGCCCCGTGGTCCTGGGCGATGCGCATCAGCGCCAGCGTGTCCTTGGGGAAGCACGAGCCGCCGTAGCCCGGGCCGGGGTGGAGGAACTTGCGCCCGATGCGCCCGTCCAGGCCGATGCCGCGGCTGACGTCGTGCACGTCGGCGCCGACCTTCTCGCACAGGTCGGCCATCTCGTTGATGAAGGTGATCTTCATCGCGAGGAACGAGTTGGCCGCGTACTTGACCAGCTCCGCCGTCTCCAGCCCGGTGAACAGGATCGGCGTCTCGATCAGGTACAGCGGCCGGTACAGCCGGCGCATGACCTCGCGGGCGCGCTCGGTCTCAGCGCCGATCACCACGCGGTCGGGGCGCTGGAAGTCGCCGATCGCCGAGCCCTCGCGCAGGAACTCGGGGTTGGAGGCCACGTCGAAGTCGAGCGCCGGGTTGGCGTCGCGCACGATCTGCTCGACGCGCCGGCCGGTGCCCACGGGCACGGTGCTCTTGGTGGCGATCACGACGTAGCCGGTGGCAGCCCGCGCGACCTGCTCCACGGCGGCGTAGACGTAGGAGGTATCCGCGTGGCCGTCGCCACGGCGCGAGGGCGTGCCCACAGCGATGAACACGACCTCGGCGCCCGCGATGCCCTCGGCGATCCCGCCGGTGAAGCCCAGGCGCCCCGCCGCGACGTTGTCGGCGACCAGCTTGTCGAGCCCCGGCTCGTAGATCGGAATGCGCCCGTTCTGCAGCGCGTCAAGCCGGCCGGGGTCGGCCTCCACCACCGTGACCGCGATGCCCAGGTTGGCGAAGCACGCCCCCGACACCAGCCCGACATAGCCGCCGCCGATCACCGCAATGCGCAACAGTCGTCTCCTTGCAACCCCTGCGAGCAGGAAGCACACCCCGCCCGCCGAATCCAGGCCGCAACATGCCGTACACCGGGAGCCCCTGCCCCGCTTCCGGAATGGTTTCCAAAGGGCGAGCCCTTTGGCGGGTCCAGGGCAGCGCCCTGGCCTTGTCTTCGCGTCAGGACCGGCTGTCGGGCGAGACGACCATGCAGCTGCCGTGGCCGTGCCCGAGCTTCTCGCAGGCCTGCATCGCGCCCTCGCGCGAGAGCCCGGTGACGCGGGCACGGTACAGCGTGGCGCCCGCGCCGTGCACGCCGGCGACCGCCGAGTGCGCCTGCCCGAGCCGGGCGGCGGCGCGGGCCTGGCCGGCGGCGGCGCTGGCCTGGGTCTGGTTGCCGTAGGCGCCCACCTGGATCGCCCAGTTGCCGGCGCCGCCGGCCCCGTGCGGCATCGCCTCGGCCATGGCCGGCGTGATCAGGCGCGCGCCGCCGTGGTGGGCCGCGAACGCCGCGGTCTGGAAGCTCGGCGCGGGGGCGAGCCGGGCGAAGGCGCCGTGGCCGCGGGCGGAGGCGACCTGCACGGGCCGCGCCGCGAAGCCGGACCACTGCGGCGGCTCGGGCAGGCGGTCGCGCGCGGCGAGTCGCTCGGCCTGGCGCTCGCTGCGCACGGCGTACTGGCGGGCTGGGTGCGGCTCGGCACGGGCGACGGCCACGGCGCGCTGGACACGGACCGGCGGCGCCGCGTCCTCCTCGCCGGCGTCGGCAACCTCAGTGGGCTCCTCCGGCGCGGCGGTGGGCACGTGGTTCATCGCCAGCATGTCGGCCTGGCTGCGGTTGTTCGGGCTGGAGTCGCGGATGTAGGGCGCGATCATCGCGACGTAGCGGCGCGTCTCGGCCGGCAGGCGGCGGCCGCGGGTGAGGTAGGCGTCGAGGTTGCCCGGCCCCGCGTTGTAGGCCGCGAGGAAGCCGGGCGAG
>JBPBQX010000110.1:0-21707 GCA_050955025.1 Janthinobacterium lividum | reverse complement strand
CGCGCCGGGCACCTCGAAGGACAGGTCCTTCACGTACTGGTGGTTGACCATCAGCGGCGGCTGGGCGGGCTCGGACTCGGGGGCCGGCGTGAACTCGGACATCGGGGGCTCTCCTGGGGGCGCGGGCGCCGGGTAGCATGGGCACGCCGCGCGGGGAAGCAAGCAAGGTCGAGGCCCTGCCTCGAGCTCCGCCAAGGGCAGGGCCCTTGGATCGCCTCCACTTAAGGGACGGGGATCCAGGGACCCCAGGTCCTTGGCGGGTCCGGGCAGGGCCCGGCCTTCGGCATCCCCCCGCCCCCCCGCGCGTTGCACCCCCACGCCACCGCGGAGACCCCGATGACCCTCATGGCGGAGCGCATCCCGCTCCTTTCCGACAACTACGCCTGGCTCCTGCGCGACGCGGACAGCGGCGCCGTGGCCCTCGTCGACCCCGCCGAGGCGAGGCCGTGCCTGGACGCCGTGGCCCGCGCCGGCCGCCTCGACCTGATCCTGCTGACGCACCACCACTCCGACCACACCGCCGCCACCGACGAGGTCCGCGCCCGCCACCCCGCCCCGGTCGCGGGCGCCGCGGCCGACGAGTACCGCCTGCCCCGCCTCGACATCCGGCTGCGCGACGGCGACACCCTGCCGCTGGGCACGGCGCGCGGCGCGGTGATGGACACGCCGGGCCACACCGTCGGACACATCAGCGTGTTCTTCCCCGAGGGGCCGCTGCTGCTCTGCGCCGACACGCTGTTCTCGCTGGGCTGCGGCCGCCTGCTGGAAGGCACGGCGGCGCAGATGTTCGCCAGCCTGCGCCGCTTCGACGCCCTGCCCGACGCCACGCTGGTGTGCTGCGGCCACGAGTACACGCAGTCCAACGCCCGCTTCGCCCTGAGCGTGGACCCCGACAACCCCGCGCTGCGCGCGCGCGCCGCCGACGTCGACCGCCTGCGCGCGTCCGGCGAGGCCACGGTGCCCTCCACGCTCGGCGAGGAGCGCGCCGCCAACCCCTTCCTCCGCGCGCCCGACGCGGCAACACTGGGCGACCTCCGCCAGCGCAAGGACCGTTTCCGATGAAGCTGTACCACTCCCCCACCAGCCCGTTCGTCCGCAAGGTCATGGCCTGCGCGATCATGCACGGCCTGGACGGGCAGATCGCGCTGGTGCCCACCAACGCGCACGCGTCGCCCGACGAGCTGGTTGCGGACAACCCGCTGTCGCGCGTCCCCTGCCTCGTCACCGACGACGGCTTCGCGCTCTACGACAGCCCGGTGATCTGCGAGTACCTCGACGAGATCAGCCAGGACATCCCGATGCTGCCGCCGAAGGGCGCGCTGCGCTGGCGCGCCCTGAAGCTGCAGGCGCTGGGCGACGGCATGATGGACGCGGCGGTCGGCCGCCTGCTCGAAAGCCGCAAGCCCGCCGACGCCGCCCGCGAGACCTTCATCGCCCGGCAGAAGGGCATCGTCGCCCGCTGCCTTGACAACCTGGAGGCCGACGTGCCCTCGGCCCACCCGGACCTCGGCACGCTCACGATCGCCTGCGCGCTCGGCTACCTCGACCTTCGCTTCGCGGGCGACGCCTGGCGCGATGGGCACCCGAAGCTGGCTGCTTGGTTCGAGAGGATCTCGGAGCTGCCGGCCCTGGCGCGCACCGCGCCGCCGCCGGCGTAAGGCAAGGAAGGCCAGAGGCGCTGCCTCTGGACTCCGCCAAAGGCTCGCCTTTGGAAACATCGACGAAGAGGCCGGGGCGGAGACCCCGGCCCCGGTGCGTTCAGATGCCGGCCTTGGCGCCCTGCGCGGTCAGCGACATGAACTTCTGCGTGGTGGGCACGATCTGGCCCTCGATGAACTTCGCCATTGCCTGCTCCTCGGCGAGCGACTGGCGCAGCGGCGCCACCGACTCCGTGTCGCCCACCAGGTCCGCCATCGCGAGCAGGCTCGTGTAGCCCGCGATCTCCTGGTGCTCGAACGCGAAGTTCGCGAACGTGTTCTTCAGGATCTCGTCCGGCGCCGGCGCGTGCAGTGCCGCCGCCACGTTGCCCATCACGCCCATCGCCGCGTTCTTCACAGTCGACGGCGTGGTCCCGTGCCGCGTCAGGATCGCCTCCAGCCGCTGCGCCTGCGCCTGGGACTCGTCGCGGTGCGCGCGCAGCCGCGCCGCCATCTCGGGGTAGTTCTCCATGCGCTCGACTTGGCGCTCGGTCAGCTCGATCGCCGTCATCTCCAGCGCATGCATGTTGCGCAGCCCGGTGTGGTAGACCTCGTGTGCCGTGTCGCCGTGCGCGTCGCCGCTCATCGGAATCTCCCTGGTGGATGGATGCGACGCGGGACCAACGACCCGCGCCTGCCGCCGTCAAAGGGCAACGCGTCCCCGGCGCCGCCGTTCCGGTATCCCCGGACCACACGCGAACGCGCGCCACGGCCGCCGGCACCGCCGGCCGCCGCCCCGCAAGGTTCCGTCGCGACGGACGGACTACGCGGCCTTCTTCTGCGCGAGATAGGCATGCACGAGGCCCGGCAGGTGCTCGCCGAGCCAGTCGCCCATCTCCTGCTCCTCCTTCATCGAGTGCTCCAGCACCGCGACGTCGCCCGACGCCCCGGCCGCCTCGGCGAGCGTCACGAGAACCTTGTAGGAGCCGATCTCGTACGCCTTGTACCCGACGGCCGCGAGCACGTCCTTCAGCACCTCGTCCGGCGACAGCGCGTGGGCGAAGCCCGCCACCGTCGCGACCGAGCCGGTCACCGCCTCCTTCACCGCCGAGGCGCTGCTGCCGTGCTTCTCCAGCAGTCCGTCCAGGCGTGCCGCCTGCTCCGTCGAGCGTGCCCGCTCCTGCTCCATCTTCGCGTGCAGCTCGGGGTAGGCCTCCATGCGGCCGAGCTGGTTCTTGATCGTCCCGATCGCCTGCGTCTCGACCGCGTGCTGGTTGCGCAGGCCGGTCACGTAGACGTCCATCGCAATGTTCGTGTCGCTCATGTTCCACTCCCTTTTCGCGGAACAGAACGCGCCCACGGAGGCCCGGATGCAGCGCCTCCCGGTCAGGAAACCGTGCCCTTGCCGCTCGCCGGGACGGTCACATCTGCGTCGACTGGCCTCGCGCCGCGAGGGCGCGACCCGGGGTGCCGCGCCCCCGGAGCCGGCCCTGACGCGCCCCGCTCAGAGGATCGGCATCGCCCCGCCCACGGTGATCATGGCGCCCGACGTGAAGCTGCCGTTCTCCTCGGCCAGCATGACGTAGGCCGACGCCAGCTCCGCCGGCTGCCCGGGCCGCCCGTACGGCGACTGGCTGCCGAACGTCTTGACCTGCTCCGCCTCCATCCCGGTCGGGATGAACGGCGTCCAGATCGGCCCGGGAAGCACCGCGTTCACGCGGATGCCCTTCTCGATCGCGCCCTGCGCCAGGCCGGCGGTGAAGTTCGCGATCGCCGCCTTGGTCGCCGAGTACGCCAGCAGGCTCGGCATGGGGTGCTTGAAGTTGACCGACGACGTGTTCACGATCGCGGACCCCGGCGCCATGTGCGCCATCGCGGCCTTCGTCACCCGGAACATCGAGTGCACGTTCGCGGCAAAGGTATACTCCCACTCCTCGTCGCTGACCTCCTCGATCGACGCCCGCGTGTGCTGGTAGGCCGCATTGTTCACCAGCACGTCGATGCGCCCGAACTCCGCCACCGCCCGCTCGACCAGGGCCCGGCACGGCTCGCGCTCGGACAGGTCGCCCGGCACGAGCAGCACCCGCCGCCCCGCCTCGCGCACCCAGCGCCCGGTCTTCTCCGCGTCCTCGTGCTCGTCCAGGTAGGCCACGACCACGTCCGCGCCCTCGCGCGCATAGGCGATCGCCACGGCGCGGCCGATGCCGCTGTCCGCCCCGGTGATCACCGCGACGCGCCCTTCCAGCCGCCCCGACCCCTTGTAGCTCAGCTCGCCGCAGTCCGGCTCCGGCTGCATCCGCGCGGACGAGCCTGGGGCGTCCTGCGCCTGCTGCGCGAACGGGGGCTGCGGGTATTTAGTGCGCGGGTCCTGGGCCATGGCGTGCCTCCTGTTGTGGCGTGCCCCACCCGAACCCCGCCGCCGCTGCCCGGTTCGCCGCGCGACCGTTCACCCCCGCTTGTGCGCCGGAAAGCATGGGCTCTGCCCAAACCCGCAAAGGGTCCGAGGACCCTTTGATCCCATTTACTTAAGTTGTGCGTTCCAAGGGCGCAGCCTTTGGCGGAGTTTGAGGCAGCGCCTCAACCTTTCTTGCTCCCTGGTTGCGCCTTCGCCGCCCGCCCCAGATGACGGCTGTGCCGCACCCGGCGCCGGAGACCGCTCCATGCGCCTGCTTGGCATCCTGTTCGTCGTCGTGATGGGCGCGCTGACCACGGTCGAGGCGGGCTCGACCGCCCAGCTCAGCCGCAGCCTGCGCAGCCCGTGGTGGGCCGGCCTGGTGTTCGGCCTGGCCTCCGCGCTCGGCCTGCTGGCCTGCCTTGTGGCCGCTTCCGTGCTCGCGGGCGTCAAGCTGCCCAGCGCGCACGACGCCGCAGCCGCGCCGTGGTGGGCCTGGATCGCCGGCTTCATCGCGGCCGGCTACGCGGTCTCGATGCTGATGTTCGCCGAGTCCCTCGGCTCGGCGCTGTTCACCGGCCTGACCGTCACCGCGGCGCTGCTGGCCTCCGTGCTGCTCGACCACATGGGCTGGGTCGGCTTCAAGGAGCACCCCGCGTCCCTGCTCCGCCTGTGCGGCAGCGGCCTGATGGTCGCCGGCCTGATCCTCGTCGCCCTGTTCTGAGCGCCCGCGAAACCATGCCGGGCCTGGCGCCCCGACCTGCTACGCTGGTCCGCGAACAGCGGGAGTGCGCGGCATGGGCTTCGTGATCGGCGCGGCCGAGGCGGGTGTCGCCGTCCTGGTCTTCCTGGGCGTGGTCCTCGGGGTCCGCGCGTTCCTGCAGAAGCAGGCGCCGGAAGGCAACTCCAACGACATCAGCAACGGCGACACCATGCTCTGAGCGGCAGGCAAGGTTGAGGCTCCGCCTCAAACTCCGCCAAAGGCTGCGCCCTTGGAACGCGCACCTTAAGTCAAGGGATCAAAGGGCCTCGGGCCCTTTGCGGGTTCGGGCAGAGCCTGACCTTGCCTTACTGCGCCAGCGCCTGCGTCCTGACCAGCCGCGCGTAGAGGCCGTCGCGTTCCAGCAGCGCGGCGTGCGTGCCCCACTCCACCGCCGCGCCGTCCGCCATCGCCACCACCAGGTCCGCGTCGCGCACCGTGGACAGGCGGTGCGCGACCACGATCGTCGTGCGCCCCGCCCGCAGCCGCGCCAGCGCCTCCTGCACCGCCGCCTCGCTCTCCGCGTCCAGCGCGCTGGTCGCCTCGTCCAGCAGCAGCACGCGCGGGTCGCGCAGCAGGGCGCGCGCCAGCGCCACCCGCTGCCGCTGCCCGCCCGACAGCCGCTGCCCGCCGGGCCCGACCCGCGTCGCGTAGCCCTCCGGCAGCGCCGCCACGAAGCCGTGCGCCGCCGCCGCCTCCGCCGCCGCCTCGATCGCCGCCTCCGACGCGCCGGGGCGCCCGTGCCCGATGTTGGCCGCCACCGTGTCGTCGAACAGCAGCGCGTCCTGCCCCACGTAGGCGATCGCGTCGCGCAGGCTCGCCAGCGTCAGGCCGCGGATGTCCGCCCCGTCCAGCGTGATCCGCCCCGACGACACCTCGTGCAGCCGCGGGATCAGCGACAGCGCCGTGGACTTGCCCCCGCCCGACGGACCCACGAGCGCCACCGTCAGCCCCGGCCGCGCCTCGAAGTCCAGCCCGCGCAGCCCGGCACGCCCGTCGGGGTAGACGAACCCCACCGACTCGAAGCGCAGGTGCCCGCGCCCCGCCGGCAGCGCCGCGGCCCCCGGCGCGTCCACGATCGACGGCGCCTCGTCGATCACCGCGAACACCCGCGACAGCCCCGCGAGCCCTTCCTGGAGCGCCGCGTTCAGCGAGCCGAGCGCGCGCAGCGGCTGCGACGCCAGCAGCAGCGCGGTGACGAAGCCGGTGAAGTCGCCCAGCGACGACCCGCCCATCGCGGCCCGCCAGCCCGCGAAGCCCAGCACCGCGGCCACCGCCGTGCCGCCGAGCACCTCCAGCACCGGCTCCACCCGCGCCCGTCCCCGCGTCATGCGCAGCAGCGCCGAGTACAGCTTGGCGAAGGAGGCCTCCGCCCGCGCCTGCTCCACCGCCTCCAGCCGGAACGCGCGCACCGTGCGCGCCTGGGCGAAGCTTTCCGTGAGCAGCGTGGCGGTCTCGCCCATGCGCTCCTGCATGCCGCCCGACGCGCGGCGCACGCGCTTGCCGATGCGCGCGATCGGCACCGCGGCCAGCGGGTAGAGCAGCCCCGCCAGCAGGCTCAGCTCCCAGTCCAGGTAGACCATCGACACGACGAGGCCTGCGACCATCGCGACGTTGCCCACCGAGTTGATCGCGCGGATCAGCGCCTCGCGGATGGTCGCGGCGTCCGTGGTGAAGCGCGCCGCGAGCTGCGCCGGCGCCTCGCGCTCCACCCGCGCCAGGTCGGCGCCCACGAGGTGCGAGAACATCCGCCCCTGCAGGTCGCGCACGACGAGCAGCACGAGCTGCTGCAGCAGCACGGTCTGCCCGTACTGCGCCGCCGACTTGGCCGTGACGACCGCGATCACGAGCAGCGGCACCTGGTAGAGGATGCGCGGGTCGCGGGCCTCGAACATCGTCAGCGCGCGCTGGATCACCACGGGGTAGAGCGCCGTGAGCCCTGCCATCACCGCGGTCAGCCCGAGCACCAGCAGCAGCCGCCCGCGGTGCCGGCGCAGCTGGTCGCGCCACAGCCGCCGCATCAGGGCGCGCGTCCCGTCCTCCTTGGCGACCGCGGGGACGATGTCGATCAGGGCATCCATGGCAACGCCTGTAGCACCCGCCCGGCGACACACGCGAGCCTCCGGCAAGGCAAGCAAGTCCTTTCCTGAAAGAAAGAACCAGAGAACGTCCACCCACAGGATCCCCGCCAATCCCGGCGGCCTTGAACCCTGCGTGGCAAAGTCTTTTTGCTTCTTTTTCTTCAGAAAAAGAAGGCCTTGCTATCCTTGCCCCACCAGGTCCCGCAGCCTTTCCAGGCAAGCCTCCCGCCCTGCCGCGCACCCGCCTTCGACCCACCACGTCCTGACCTCGCGGAGCAGCCGCCCGACCTCCGGCCCTGGCGCGACCCCGCACGCCACGACGTCGCGCCCTTCCAGCGCGAACGCCGGCCGCGCCGCCGCCGCCAGCCGCGCCCGCAGCCCGGCCCAGCCCTCGCCGTTCCCGCCGCGCAGCCACGCCCGCCCGGCGAGCACCTCGCCCGGCACCGCCGCGAGCCAGCGACGCAGCGCCGCGTCGTCCTCGCCCGGCCCCGGCACGCCGGGCTCGAGCAGCAGCGCCAGCCGCTCCCGCTCCGCGCCCGACAGCCGCAGCCGTGCCGCCACCGCGTCCACGTCCGCCGCCCCGCCCGCGAGCAGCGCGGCGAGCCGCAGCACCTCGTCCGCCGGGCCGCCCGCCGCCGCCAGACGCGCGAGCCCCGCCGCCTGCGCCCCCGGCAGCACCGCCGCCAGCACGCCGAGCCGCTCCATCAGCGCCAGCGCGCCCGCCGGGTCCGGCGCCGCCAGGATGCGCCGCAGCTCCCCCCACACGCGCTCGCCCGACAGCCGCGCCAGGTCGCCCGTCGCCGCCGCGATCGCCGCCACCGCGTCCGCGTCCGGCTCGCCCAGGCCGTAGCGCGCCTGGAACCGGAAGAACCGCAGCACCCGCAGCGCGTCCTCCGCGATCCGCGCCGCCGCCTCGCCCACGAAGCGCACACGCCCCGCCGCCAGGTCCGCACGCCCGCCGAACGGGTCGAACACCGCGCCCGAGCGCTCCAGCGACATCGCGTTGATCGTGAAGTCCCGCCGCGCCGCGTCCTCGCCCCAGTCCTGCGTCCACGCCACCACCGCGTGCCGCCCGTCCGTCGCAACGTCGCGGCGCAGCGTCGTCACCTCGAACCGCGACGGCCCGCTCAGCACCGTCAGCGTGCCGTGCGCCAGACCCGTCGGGATCACCCGCAGCCCCGCCGCCCGCAGCGCCGCAGTTGCCGCGTCTGGCGGGTCCGGCGTCGCCAGGTCGACGTCCGCCACCGCGCGGCCCGCGATCGCGTCGCGCACGCAGCCGCCCACGAGGCGCGCGGACGGCAGCGCGGCCAGCACCGGCGCCAGGCCGGGCGTTTCCAGCAGCGCTTCCAGGGCCGGGGTCATGCGGGGAAGCAAGGTCGGGCTCTGCCCGAACCCGCAAAGGGTCCGAGGACCCTTTGATCCCGCTTACTAGGTAAAGCCATCCAAGGGGCTTCCCTTGGCGGAGTCCAGAGGCAGGGCCTCTGGCCTTCCTTGCCGGCCCGCGTCACCGCAGCCGCCGCGCCAGCTGCACCAGGATCGAGGCCGTCGCGCCGAACACGTGGTGCTCCGCATGCGGCCACACCCAGACCTCGCGCGTCCGCCCCCCGAGCACGGCCTCGCGCCGCTGCGGCGCGTCCGGGTCCAGCAGCACGGACAGCGGAAGCCGGAAGATCGCGTCCACCTCGTGCGGCGACGGCCGCAGCAGCGGCAGCGTCTCCACCAGCCCGAGCACCGGCGTGATCAGGAACCCCGTCCCCGTCGCCTGGTCCGGCAGCCGCCCCAGCAGCTCCACGGCGCCCGGCGGCAGCGCGACCTCCTCCCACGCCTCGCGCAACGCGGCCGCCTCCGCGTCGGCGTCGCCCGGGTCGCGCCGCCCGCCGGGGAAGCTCACCTGCCCCGCGTGGCGACGCAGCCCCGCGTGGCGCCGCGTCAGCAGCACTCCCGGCTCCGCGCCGAGCACGATCGCCACCAGCACCGACGCCGCCACCAGGTCGTCCGGCGCCGACTCGCCCACAGTGGTCGTCAGCTCCGGCACGAGCAGCACGTCCGCCGCCCCGTGCCGCCTGTCCTCGCGCGCGCGCACCGCGGGCGCGAGGTCGACCTCCGCCACCGGCCGCGCGAGCCGGCGCCGGATCTCGTCGGCATCGAGGGCCACGCCGCTCAGTCCGCCCCGGCCCCATCCTCGAGATCGTCGTCGGCGTCGTCGGCCGTCTCGTCGGGCATGTCGCCGAGCGGGAAGAAGCGCTGGCAGCTCCACACGCCCAGCAGACGGCGCCCTCCGACGGTTTCCGGCACCGCGAGCGCGACCAGCTCGTAGTACGTGGCGCGGTTCACCCTGGCCTCGACGCCGGCGGCGCCTTCGCCGGGGCGCACCAGGACGTAGGGGGTGGGCTCGCCCGTCATGGGGTCGCGGTGCACGCGCAGGGGGTGGTCCTCGTCGAGGGTGACGCACTGGTCGACGTTGGTGCGGAACGACAGGGTCTGCGCGCAGTCGCAGCCGCGCCAGTCCAGCTCCACCGCCACGAACGGCGCGTCCTCGACCTCGATCCGCCCGCGCTCGGCCGGCGTCTCGAGCCAGAACGCCCCGTCGCGGTCGCGCCTGAGCACGCTGGCGAACAGGCACACCAGCTCCTTCCGCTGCACGACGCTGCCGCGGTACAGCCAGGCGCCGTCGCGCCGGATCACGAAGGGCAGGTCGCCGCACTCCACGCGCGCACGGCGCGGCGCCGGCACGTCGCGCGTCGCGTAGCCGGGGGCGACGGTCGTGAGGCCGGAGCAGCGCTGGGGCATGGTGTCGGTCAAGGATGCGTCTCCCGGGGCAGAAACCCGCGTCGTCTGCCCCCGGGATATAGGGAGACCCCCCCGACGGTTGAAAGACCCGACGCCCCGTCGCGCAGGATGCCTTTTCCCATGTCACGGGATCAAAGGGTCCTCGGACCCTTTGCGGGTTCGGGCGGAGCTGGCCAAAGGTTCCGACGACCCTCTTGGGTCGTTGGAAGGGCCAGCGGAGGGGGAGCCCGGCCTTGCTCCCTACTCCGCCACCGCCAGCAGCGGCGCTTCCTGCGGGGCCGGGACGTCCAGCGTGTCGCGCCAGAACGCCACCGAGCGCAGCTCCGGCGCCGCCTCCCGCCAGCGCGCGGCGGCCTGCGGCCCGTGGCGCTGCAGCGCCCAGAGCGCGCGTGCCGCCTGCCGCGCGAGGTCGCGGAAGCGCTCGCGCGAGCGGTGCAGGTCGGGCAGCTCGGTGTCCCACCAGGTCTCCAGCGCCACGCGGTCCGAGCCGGCCAGCGTGACCCACGCGAAGTCGCCCACCGCGATGCGCCGCGCCGGCCCGCCGCGCGTCGGCGCGAGGGCGTTGCGCACGAGCGCCCGCCCCAGCGCCCACAGGTAGCCGGCCCGCCCGCGCGGCAGCCTCGGCACCGCGAGCGGCTGCAGCACGGTCGAGCGCGGCACCGCCTCCTGCGGGTATGCCTGGCGCAGCGCGCCCAGCCCGGCGTGGCGCGCCGCGGGGCTGCCGCGGAACACGTCCGGGCCGGCGAGGAAGTCCTCGATGCCGCGCACCACGAGCGCCGTGGAGTAGTAGCGGTAGGTCATCAGGTGCAGCAGCACCTGGCGCGCCATGCGGCGCGTCACCGCGCGCGGCCCCTGCGGCCGGTGCAGCGCCATGGCGACGAGCATGTTGCGCGTCTCGTAGTAGAGCTGCCAGCCGCCGAGCCTGAGGTAGAACGGCTCGTGCCACACCGCGATCCCGGGCACCGGCACCGTGCGGATGCCCGCCTCGTAGAGGCGCAGGCCGAACTCCGTGTCGTCGCCGCGGATGAAGCACGGCAGCGGCATGCCGACGCGCTCCACCAGCCGCAGCGGGAAGCCGAAGCACCACCAGCCGTTGTAGTGCACCGGCCGCGGGTCGCACAGCGCGGCCAGCGCCTCGGGAGCGGCCACGTCGAGGTCGCCGTGCTCGGGGTGCAGGTCCCAGTGCCGCTCGCCGATGGTGGCGCCCGCCTCGAACAGCCGCGTGGGCTGGGCGCCGTCGAGCATGTGGCCGCCCACCGCGAGGTCGCCGCGCGCCAGCGTGAGGAACGAGGACATGCGCAGCAGGCTGTCGGCCTCCAGCACCACGTCGTCGTCGAGGAACGCCACGTGGTCCACCGCCGGGTCGTCGATGGCCTCCAGCAGCCCGCGCCCGAAGCCGCCGGCGCCGCCGTGGTTGCCCTGCTCGACCAGCGTCAGTCGCGCGCCCAGCCGCGCGACGAGCGGCGCCACCAGCGGGTGCGCGGCCAGGCCCGGCCGCCCCTGGCTCACCACGATGACCCGCGCGAGCCGCGCCATCACCGCCGGCGCGTCGGCCAGGGTTCCCAGCACGCGCGCGATGTCGGCCTCGCGGTTGAAGGTGCAGAACACGGCCGCGAGACGCACCGGCTCGCCCCGCTCCTCCGGCGCGACCCACTCGGCGCGGTGCAGCACCGCCGGCCCGCCCAGCGCCACGAGCTCGAAGTACAGCGCCCCGTGCTGGCGGAAGCTGACCGCCCCGTCGCCGAGCGTCACGCGCAGCTCCGGCCCCGTCGACGCCGCCTCGTGCAGCAGGGTGACGCGGCCGTGCCCGCGCCGCAGCACGCGCAGCCGCACCCGCCCCTCGACCCGCACCCGCAGCTCCACCGCGCCGAGCCGCGTGTGCAGGCGCCACTGCGTCTCGAACAGCGCCCCGAAATACGTGTCGAAGCGCAGCCGCGTGCCTTCCCCGAAGCCGATCCGCCCGTCGAGATGCGCCTCGGCCTCGACCGCGCCCGGCCCGGGCGCGTCGCGCTCGGCGCGCCAGTACAGGTCGCGCAGCGCGGTGGGGCAGCGCGTCGGCACCGCCTGCAGCAGCAGCGCCGCCTCGTGTCTCTGGTGGTCGTGTCTCTGGTACTCGGGCACCGCATTCTCCGTTCCGGCGGGTGGTCGCGGGCCGGCGTCGGCCGTCCGGTCCCTCCGCCTGCGCCGCGTCGGCCCGGCGTGCCCCACAACGCGGCGGCACCGCACCACGGGCCAACGCAATTCTTCGTGCCGGCCTCCGGAGACAGTACAACACTGGGTGATGGCCGTGTTCCCGCCACTATCCCCGTGCATCGTCGTCGTGCCACGGAGAAACCGACGCGCAAGCGTGCGGGCAGGCGGTCTTCACAACTGCTGCTGGCACGCCGGTGGGGCGCACACTTCTGCGGCAGTCGTGCCCGCTTCAGGTCGCTTCGGGCGTCGCCCATGCGGCCGTGGCGTGGCTGCTGCGTGCCGGAATGCCGATAGGGTCGCGCAATGGTGTCCGACCTGTTACGAACCATGGCCGCGCGGGCCCGTTCACCACCTCGCGCACCAGCCGAGGCCACCAGGGAAGTCCATGCCACCACTCCACGAGACGGCCCTGCCCGGGTCGGACACGCTGCCGCTCCTGCTCTGCCTGTCGCACCTGCGATGGGATTTCGTGTTCCAGAGGCCGCAGCACCTGCTGACCCGCGCCAGCGCGCACTATCGCGTCCTGTTCCTGGAGGAACCCGTGCACGGCGGCGCCGAGCCGCCCCGCATGGCGGTGCGCGCCACGCCGGAGGGCGTCACCGTGGCCACGCCGCACCTGCCCGGCGGGCTGGACGAGGCGGCGTCGGAGCAGGCGCAGCGCGCGCTGCTGGACGCGACGCTCGCCGGCCTGGGCCGCGCGCCCGACGTCCTGTGGTTCTACTCGCCGATGTTCATGGCCGTGGCCGGGCACCTCGACGCCCCCGTGGTCGTCTACGACTGCATGGACGAGCTGTCGCTGTTCCGCGGTGCGCCGTCCCGCCTGCAGCGGCTGGAGTCCGCCCTGTTCGACCGCGCCGGCCTGGTGTTCTGCGGCGGCCGCAGCCTCCACGAGGCCAAGCGCGGCCGCCATCCCAGCGTCCACCTGTTCCCCTCCAGCATCGACGCCGCGCACTTCGCCCCGGCCCGCGCCACCGGCGCCCACGCCCTGCCCGACCCCGCCGGCCAGGCCGCGCTGCGCCGCCCGCGCATCGGCTACTTCGGTGTGATCGACGAGCGCATCGATCTGGCGCTGGTGGAACCCGTGGCCCGGCTGCGCCCGGACTGGGAGTTCGTGATGCTCGGCCCGCTGGCCAAGCTCGAGCCCGAGGCCCTGCCGCAGGCGCCCAACCTCCACTGGCTCGGCGGGCGGCGCTACGCCGAGCTGCCGGCCCACCTCGCGCACTGGGACGCCGGCCTGATGCCGTTCGCGCTCAACGAGGCGACGCGCTTCATCAGCCCCACCAAGACGCCGGAGTTCCTCGCCGCCGGCGTCCCGGTGGTCTCCACTCCGGTCGCCGACGTGGTCCGCGACTGGGGCGGCCCGGACCGCGAGGGCGGGACCGCCCTGGTGCGCATCGCCGCCGACGCCCCGGGCGTGGTGGCCGCGCTGGAGGCGACCCTGGCCGAGCCGCGCGCGCCCTGGCTGGCGCGCGTCGACGCCCGGCTCGCCCTGATGTCGTGGGACATGACCTGGGCGGCGATGCGCGCCGAGATCGCCGCCGTCCACGCCCTGTCGCCCGCGGGCGACTCTTCCAGCCCTTCCCCCGGCTCCACCAAGGATATCGCCCATGTATGACTGGCTCGTTGTCGGCGCAGGCTTCGCGGGCGCGGTGCTCGCCGAGCGCCTGGCCTCCCAACGCGACGAGCGCGTGCTGGTGATCGACCGCCGGCCCCACGTCGCCGGCAACGCGTTCGACCACCTCGACGAGGCGGGCGTGCTCGTGCACCGCTACGGCCCGCACATCTTCCACACCAACTCCGACGCCGTGTTCGCCCACCTGTCGCGCTTCACGGAATGGCGCCCCTACGAGCACCGCGTGCTCGGCGAGGTCGACGGCATGCGCGTGCCGATCCCCATCAACCTCGACACCATCAACACGCTGTACGGCCTGTCGCTCACCGAGGGCGAGCTGGAGGACTGGTTCGCCGCCCGCGCCGAGCCGGTCGCCGAGATCCGCACCAGCGAGGATGTGGTCGTCAGCCGCGTCGGCCGCGAGCTGTACGAGAAGTTCTTCCAGGGCTACACGCGCAAGCAGTGGGCGCTCGACCCGTCCGAGCTGGACCGCGCGGTCACCGCGCGCGTGCCCGTGCGCTCCAACCGCGACGACCGCTACTTCACCGACAGCCACCAGGCGATGCCGCTCGACGGCTACACCGCGATGTTCGAGCGCATGCTCGACCACCCCAACATCACCGTGCGCACCTCCACCGACTACGCCGACGTGCTCGGCAAGGTCTCCTTCCGCCGCCTGGTATGGACCGGCCCGGTGGACGAGTTCTTCGGCCACCGCTACGGCCGCCTGCCGTACCGCAGCCTGCGCTTCCGCCACGAGACCCTGGACCAGGAGCGGTTCCAGCCCGTCGGCACGGTGAACTTCCCGCAGACCGAGGACTTCACCCGGGTCAGCGAGTACAAGCACCTCACCGGCCAGGTCCACCCGCAAACCAGCGTCACCTACGAGTACCCGACGGCGGACGGCGACCCGTACTACCCGATCCCGCGCCCGGAGAACCAGGCGCTCTACAAGCGCTACGAGGCGCTGGCCGACGCCACCGCCGACACGGTCTTCGTGGGCCGCCTCGCCACCTACCGCTACCTCAACATGGACCAGGTCGTGGGTCAGGCGCTCGCCACCTTCGCCCGCCTCGACTCCGCCCTGCCGCGCGGCCGGGACGCCGCCGACGCGAACGATACCGTGCTGGCGAGCCAGGCGGCGGACTAGCATCGTGCCGCCCGACGCCCTCGAACTCGTCCCCACGCCGCAGCCGCCGGTCGCGGTGTGGGGCGGGGCGGAGTGCAGCGTGGTGCGCCTGCACGACGCCTGGCGCGACCAGACGCGCGAGACCGGCCACCACGACCGCTTCGACGACCTCGTGCGCATCGCGGCCATGGGCATCCGCACCGTGCGCGCCGCCGTGCTCTGGGAACGCTGCGCCCCCGGCCCCGCGCACTGCGGCTGGACCTGGCACGACGCGCGCATGGCCGAGATGCGCCGCCTCGGGCTCGCCCCGGTCGTGGGGCTGATGCACCACGGCTCCGGCCCGCCCGGCACCGACCTGCTCGACCCTGGCCTGCCCGAGGCGCTCGCCGCCCACGCCGCCCGCGTCGCGGAGCGCTACCCGTGGGCCACGGCCTGGACCCCGGTGAACGAGCCGCTCACCACGGCGCGCTTCTCCGGCCTCTACCGCACCTGGCACCCCCACGCCGACGACGAGCGGCTGTTCCTGCGCATGGTCGCGATCCAGTGCCGCGCCGTGCTCCTGTCCATGCGCGCCATACGCGCCCGCGTCCCCGGCGCCACGCTGGTGCAGACCGAGGACCTCGGCCGCGTCTTCTCCACCGCCCCGCTCGCCGCACGCGCCGCGCGTGAGAACGAGCGGCGCTGGCTGTCGCTCGACCTGCTGTGCGGCCTGGTCGACTCCGGGCACCCCTGGCACGAGCGCTTCCTGCGCGCCGGCGTCGACCCCGCCTGGCTCGACGAGCTGCGCACCGCCGAGGCCGCGCCCGACCTCGTGGGCATCAACCACTACGTCACCTCCGACCGCTTCCTCGACCACCGATCGAGCCGCTACCCCCTGCGCGCCCGCACCGGCGCCGGCGCCGCCCGCTACGCCGACACCGAGGCGGTGCGCGCCGGCGTGCCCTCCGCCGACCTCGGCTGGGCCGCACGCCTGCGCGAGGCCTGGGCGCGCTACGGCCGCCCGCTCGCCGCCACCGAGGTCCACCTCGGCTGCGCCCAGGACGCCGAGCAGGTGCGCTGGCTCCTGGAGGCCTGGCACGCCGCCCACGCCGTGCGCGACGAGGGCATCGACGTGCGCGCTGTCACGGTCTGGGCGCTGTTCGGCGCCATGGACTGGGACAGCCTGCTGCAGCAGCGACGCGGCCGCTACGAGCCCGGCGCCTGGGACGTGCGCGCCGCCCCCCCCCGCCTCACCCTGCTCGGCGAGGCGGCGCAGGCGCTCGCGACGCACGGCTGCTTCGCCCACCCCTGCCTCGGCGAGCCCGGCTGGTGGCACCGCCCCGACCGGCTCCACCCGCGCTGCGTGCCCCCCGTTGCTGCCGCCGTGCACCCGTCGTGAGCGCGCACGCCATGGACGCCGACCCCGCCTTCGCCTCCTTCGTGCTCGCCGGCTTCGAGTGCTCGTCGCACCGCGCGCGGGGCGGGCGCCGCCTCGACCTGCTTGCCGCCACCGGCCACGACCGCCTCGCCGCCACGGACTACGCCGCCCTGCGCGCCCACGGCATCCGCGCCGCGCGCGACGGCGTGCGCTGGCACCTGTGCGAGCCTGAGCCGGGCCGCCTCGACTGGTCCACCCTGCGCCCCATGCTGCACGCGGCCCGCGAGGCCGGCGTCGACGTCGTGTGGGACCTCTGCCACTACGGCGTGCCCGACTGGCTCGACGTGTTCTCGCCGGCGTTCCCCGAGAGCCTCGCCCGCTTCGCCGCCGCCGTGGCCACGCTGGTGCGCGACGAGGGTGGCGCGCCGTTCTTCTGCCCGGTCAACGAGATCTCCTTCTGGGCCTGGGCCGGCGGCGAGGTCGGCCGCTTCGGCCCCTTCGCGCTGGGCCAGGGCGACGCGCTCAAGCGCCAGCTCGTGCGCGCCGCCGTCGCCGCCACACGCGCCGTGCGCCTCGTCGACCCCCGCGCGCGCTTCATCACCGCCGAGCCGCTGATCCACGTCGCTTCCGGCAGCGGCGACCCCGCCGACGACGCCGAGGCCGAGCACCACCGCCTGGTGCAGTTCGAGGCCTGCGACATGCTGTGCGGCCGCCTGGCCCCCGAGCTGGGCGGCGGCCCGGACGTGCTCGACGTCGTGGGCGTCAACTTCTACCCCGACAACCAGTGGTACCTGGGCAACTACACCATCCCGCTCGGCCACCACGCGCACCGCCCGCTCTCCGAGATGCTCGCCGAGGTCGCCGCCCGCTACGACCGCCCCATCCTCGTCGCCGAGACCGGGGCCGAGGGCGCGGGCCGCGCCGCCTGGCTGCACTACGTCGGCGCCGAGGTCCGCGCGGCGCAGGCGCGCGGCGTCGCCGTGGACGGGATCTGCCTCTACCCCGTGCTCGACTACCCCGGCTGGGAGGACGACCGCACCTGCCAGAGCGGCCTGTGGACCGCGCCGGACGCCGACGGCCTCCGCGCCGTCCACGCCGGCCTCGCCGAGGAACTGGCCCTCCAGCAGAGCCTGTTCGGCGGCAGCTAGGAAGCAAGGTCGAGGCTCTGCCTCGAGTTCCGCCAAGGGAAGCCCCTTGGATGGCTTCCCTTAAGTCAAGGGATCAAAGGGTCCTCGGACCCTTTGCGGGTTTGGGCGGAGCCCATGCTTGCTTCCTTCGGGCAGGCCCGGCCCTCGACGCCTTGCCCCAGGCACCCCACAGTCATGGGCAACGCGCGTCGAACAGGGTGGAGCGGCTTCATTGGCACTGGCGGCATCGACGACGGCTCCCCTTCTCGACGAGGTCGAGGCCCTGTGCGCCCGCGCCGCCGCCGCCCGCGCCTCGATCGGCCGCGTGGTGTTCGGCCAGGCCGACGTGGTCGAGCAGGTGCTCGTCGCCATCCTGTCCGGCGGCCACGTGCTCCTGGTTGGCGCCCCCGGCCTGGGCAAGACGCTGCTGGTCGAGACGCTGGGCACCGTGCTCGGCCTGCAGCCGCGGCGCGTGCAGTTCACCCCCGACCTGATGCCCGCCGACATCACCGGTTCCGAGGTGCTCGACGAGGACACCAGCTCCGGGGGCGTGCGGCGCTCCTTCCGCTTCGTCCACGGCCCGGTGTTCTGCCAGCTGCTGATGGCCGACGAGATCAACCGCGCCAGCCCGCGCACCCAGTCCGCGCTGCTGCAGGCCATGCAGGAGGGCAAGGTCGCCGTGGGCGGAACCGAGTACCCCCTGCCCCGCCCGTTCCACGTGCTGGCCACGCAGAACCCGATCGAGCAGGAGGGCACCTACCCGCTGCCCGAGGCGCAGCTCGACCGCTTCCTGCTGCAGGTCGACGTCCCCTACCCCCTGCTCGCCGACGAGCGCACCATGCTGCTCGCCACCACCGGCGCCAGCGCCGGCCGCGCCGAGCCGGTGCTCTCGGGTGACATGCTGCTCGCCGCCCAGGCGCTGATCCGCCGCATCCCCGTGGGCGAGAGCGTCGTCGACGCCATCCTCGCCCTCGTGCGCGGCGCGCGGCCCGAGACCGCCGCCGACGACCGCGTCCGCCGCGAGGTCGCCTGGGGCCCCGGCCCACGCGCCGCCCAGGCGCTGATGCTCGCCAGCCGCGCCCGCGCCCTGCTCGACGGCCGGCTGTCCCCGTCGCTGGAGGACGTCGCGGCCCTCGCGCACCCCGTGCTGCGCCACCGCATGGCGCTGACCTTCGCGGCGCGCGCGGAGGGCGCCACGCTGGAGGGGCTCATCACGCACCTGGTCGGGCGCCTGGCTTGAGCGCGGAAGCAAGCAAGGCCAGAGGCTCTGCCTCTGGACTCCGCCAAGGGAAGCCCCTTGGATGGCTTCACTTAAGTCAAGGGATCGAAGGGTCCTCGGACCCTTCGCGGGTTCGGGCAGAGCCCGACCTTGTCTGACTCCCGCCGCGCCGAGGCCCTCGGCGCCGGCCTCCCCCCGCTGCTGGTCGCCGCCGAGCGCGTCGCCAACACCGTGTCGCAGGGCGTGCACGGCCGCCGCCGCACCGGCCAGGGCGACAGCTTCTGGCAGTACCGCCCCTTCACCCCCGGCGACTCCGCCACCCGCATCGACTGGCGCCAGTCCGCCAAGGCCTCGCGCGCCTACATCCGCGAGACCGAGTGGGAGGCCGCGCAGACCGTCTGCCTGTGGCGCGACTGCGGCGCCGGCATGCGCTGGCGCTCCGCCGCCGCGCTGCCGGAGAAGTCCGAGCGCGCCGGCCTGCTGCTCCTGGCGCTGGCCTCGCTGCTCCTGCGCGGCGGCGAGCGCGTGCGCCTGCTCGACGCCGACCCCGCGGCGCGCACCGCTGCCTCGGGCCGCGCCGCGCTGGACGGCCTGGCGCAGTCCCTCGCCCTGTCCGAGGCCGCCGCGCGCGCGGGGAAAGGCGCCGACTCCGGCGTGCCGCCGCGCGCGGAGCTGCCCCGCCACGCCCGCGTGGTGCTGCTCGGCGACTTCCTCGGCCCGCTCGACGCCGTGCGCGCCACGGTGTCGGCGCTGGCGGCAACGCCCGTGACCGGCCATCTCGTGCAGGTGCTCGACCCCGCAGAGGCCGCGCTGCCGTTCAGCGGCCGCGTGCGCTTCCGCGACGTCGCCGGGCGCGCGTCCGCGGAGGTGCCCGAGGTGCTGGTGCCGCGCACGGAGAACCTGCGCGACGCCTACGCCGACGCGCTCGCGGCGCAGCAGGCGGGCCTGGCCGCGATCTGCCGCGCCGCCGGCTTCGGCTTCTCCACGCACCGCACCGACACGCCGCCGGAACGCGCCCTGCTGGCGCTGTACGCCGCCCTGTCCGCCCCGGCCGGTGGCGCGCCGCCGGCCGCCGGCCCGCACCCCGCCGACCCGGCGCCCGCCGCGTGATCTTCACGACGCCCTTCCTGCTGCTGGCGCTGGCCGGGCTGCCGCTGCTGTGGTGGCTGCTGCGGGCCACGCCGCCCGCGCCGCGCCTACAGGAGTTCCCCGCGATCCGCCTGCTCGCCGGGCTGCGACGCACGGAGGAGACACCGTCGCGCACGCCGCTGTGGCTACTGCTGCTGCGCATGGCCGCGGCGGCGCTCGTGATCGCGGGGCTCGCGGGGCCGGTGCTCAACGCCGACCGTGGCGTGCTGCCCGGCGGCGGCCCGGTGCTGCTGGTGGTCGACGACGGCTGGGCGTCGGCCGCGGACTGGCCGCAGCGCCTGGCCGCCGCCGGCCGCGTGCTCGACCGCGCCGAGCGCGCCGGCCGCCCCGTGTCACTGCTCGCCACCGCCCGCGACGACGCCGACGCCGCCCCGCGCGCCACCGCCGCGACGCCGGTCGCCGAGCTGCGCCCCCGCCTCGCCGCCCTGCGCCCGCACGCCTGGCCGGTGGACCGCGCCGCCGCCACCGAGGCGCTCGCCGCCGCGGGCACGCCGGGCGCGGTCGTCTACCTGTCCGACGGCCTGGCCGCCCCTGGCGACGACGCCTTCCGACGCGCCCTGGAGCACGCCGGCCCGGTCACGACCCTGTCGCGCGCGGCGCCCGACATTCGCCTGATGCTGCCTCCCCGCGCCGAGGCCGACCGCCTGGTCGCCCGCGTCGCCCTCCTGCCGCAGCCACGCGAGACGCGCCTCGCCGTGCTGGCCGAGGCCGGCGACGGCCGCGCCCTGGCCCGCGCCGAGGCCATCGTTCCCGCCGGCGCCGCGCTGGCCGAGATCCCGGTCGCCCTGCCGGTGGAGCTGCGCAACCAGCTCACCCGCCTGGTGCTGCAGGGCCCGCCCGCGGCTGCCGGCGTCGTTCTCCTGGACGAGCGCTTCCGCCGCCGGCCCGTCGGCCTGGTCACCGCCGGCACGGGCGCGGAGACGCCGCTGACCGGCACGCTGTTCTACCTGGACCGCGCGCTCGCCCCGGTGTCCGAGCTGCGCCGCGGCGACCTCGCGACGCTGCTGGGGCGCGACGTCTCCGTGCTGGTGATGGCCGACGGCGAGGTGTCCGCCGCGGACGCGAAGCTGCTGCGCCCGTGGATCGCGAAGGGCGGCCTGCTGCTCCGCTTCGCCGGCCCCAGGCTTGCCGCCGCCGACACCTCCGGCGCTCCCGACGCCGCCGCCCCCGACGCGATGGACCCGGCAGAGCGCCCGCCTGCTCCCGGCGACGCGGCCGCGCCCGATGCGCGCCTGCTTCCCGTGCCCCTGCTCGCGGGCGACCGGCAGCTCGGCGGCGCGATGTCGTGGAGCCAGCCGGAGGGGCTCGCGCCCTTCCCCGCCGACAGCCCCTTCGCCGGCCTGCCCGTGCCCGCCGAGGTCACGGTCACGCGCCAGGTGCTCGCCGAGCCCGGCGCCGCGCTGTCGCAGCACACCTGGGCCCGCCTGTCCGACGGCACGCCGCTGGTCACCGAGCGCACGCTGGGCCGCGGCCGCATCGTGCTGTTCCACGTCACCGCCAACGCCGAGTGGTCCAACCTGCCGCTGTCCGGCCTGTTCGTGGACATGCTCGACCGCCTGGTGCAGCTCGCCGCCGGCGTGGCTCCGGCCGACGACGCCACCCGCCTCGCCCCCGCCGAGACGCTGGACGGCGCCGGCGTGCTCGGCCCCCCGCCCCCCGCCGCCACCGGCCTCGCCGGGCAGGATTTCCCCACGACCCCCGTCTCGCCCCGCCACCCCCCCGGCCTCTACGGCCCGGAGAACGACCGCCGCTCCCTCAACCTCGCCAACGCCCTCGACGCGCCCGCGAACGCGCCCGTCCCGCTTCCCGGCACCCCGCCCGCGGCCCCGGCGCTGCGCGACGCCGGCCGTGGTCCCGGCACCGTGCTGCCCCTGGTCGCCGCCGGCCGAGAGCGCCCCCTCGGCCCCTGGCTCCTGGCCGCCGCGACCGCGCTCCTCGCCCTCGACCTGGTGCTCGGCCTGCGCCTGCGCGGCCTGCTCGGCCGGGCCGCCGCCGCCGCCCTCCTGGCCGCCGCCCTGCTCGCCGCTCCCGCCCGGGCCCGCACCGCGCCGCCCGCTCCCGCCCCGGTCTCCGTTCCCGCCCGCGCGATCCCGGCCCAGGCGAGCGTTCCCGCCACGCCGCGCGGCAACCTGTTCCCCGGCCAGACCCCGCTCGGCGCCGCCCCGGAGCAGAGCCCCGCCCTGGCGACCCACCTCGCCTACGTCCTGACCGACGACGCGCAGATCGACGACACCTCGCTGCAGGGCCTGTCCGGCCTGTCC
>JBPBQX010000109.1:0-22281 GCA_050955025.1 Janthinobacterium lividum | reverse complement strand
GAAAGTCGGTCGCCGCCAGGTCTTCAAGCCCACCCATAATACACCACCAACGCGGGGTGGAGCAGCCCGGTAGCTCGTCAGGCTCATAACCTGAAGGTCACAGGTTCAAATCCTGTCCCCGCAACCAAGATTAAACGCCGACATACGCATGATCCTCATGGTAGAAGAGGGTTCCGTATTGACACCACACTTAAGAGTTGAGTCACAGGTCGAGCAATGAGACTCGCAGGCCTGTGCGGCTGGAGTGGTGCCGGCAAGACCACACTCATGGCCCGCCTTATTCCCGAGCTTCGAAGTCGTCGATACACCGTGTCGACCGTCAAGCACGCACATCACGACTTCGACATCGACAAGCCTGGCAAGGACAGCCATGTGCACCGAGAGGCAGGTGCGTCCGAGGTCCTCGTCGCGTCGTCCCGTCGCTGGGCGCTCATCCACGAGCTGCGGGATGAACCGGAACCCTCCCTACGGGAGCTTCTTGCCAGTCTGTCCCCCGTCGACATCGTCCTCGTGGAAGGCTTCAAGCGCGACGGGTTTCCCAAGCTCGAGGTCCATCGTCCCGCCCTGGGCAAGGCGTTGCTGCAGCCCGGCGATCCCTGCATCCAGGCGGTCGCCAGCGATGCGCCGCTGAGCCTGCCGGTGCCGGTTCTCGACCTGGGCGACATCACCGGCATTGCGGATTTCCTGCTCCAGGTGGCCATGCCTGTCAGCGCGTTCCGGTCCGCCTCGCCCGCCGAGAAGCCCTGACGTGCAAGGCTGCGTCTTACTGGTGCTGGCGGGAGGGCAGGGGACACGGATGGGCGGCGTCGACAAGCCGCTCCGCATGCTCTGCGGCAGGCCCCTGCTGGCCCACGTTCTCGCCCGCCTCGGCCAGCCGGCGGGTGCCACCCTGCTGAGCGTCAACGACCGGCCGGATCGTTACCAGGCGTTCGGCGCCACCCTGCTGCCGGACACCGTCGCGGGCTGGCCAGGGCCGCTCGCCGGCATCCTCGCCGGCCTGGAGTGGCTCGGCAGGGCGGAGCCCGGCGCCGACCTGCTCGTCGCGCCCGCCGACACGCCCTTCCTGCCGCGTGACCTGCTGCCACGGCTGCGACACGCGAGAGCCGCACAGGCCGCCGGGGTTGCCTGCGCCAGGTCGGGGGGAAGGCTGCACCCCGCAACGGGCCTCTGGCGTGCAGAGCACGCGGCCGCCGTGCGCCAGGCGCTCGCGGCCGGAGAGCGGCAGCTCGGCAGGGTCATGCAGGCGGTCGGGCTCGCGGTCGCGGAGTTCGACGCCGAGCTGGTCGACCCGTTCTTCAACGTCAACACGCCGGAGGAGCTCGCGAAGGCGGAGGTGCTGTGCCGGAGGCAGGAAGCAAGGCCAGAGGCTCTGCCTCTGGACTCCGCCAAAGGCTCGCCTTTGGAATCCCCTTCTTAAGTCAAAGGATCAAAGGGTCCTCGGACCCTTTGCGGGTTTGGGCAGAGCCCATGCTTGCCTGCTACCCATAGCACCCCGCGAGCCGCGCCCGCTCGCGCACCAGCGCCAGCACCGCCCGGCACGCCGGCATCGCCTGGCCCACCGCGTCGCCCAGCTCCACGACTGCGCCGAGCAGCGCGTCGATCTCCATCGGGCGGCCGCGCTCCAGGTCCTGCAGCATCGAGGTCTTGTGCACGCCGACCTCGGCCGCGCCGTCGATCCGCTTGTCCACGGAAATGCCGAAACGGATGCCCAGCGCCTCGGCCACGGCTTGGCCCTCGACCATCATCGCGCGCGCGGTCGCCCTCAAGTCGGGCTGGCCCGCCAGGCGGTCCAGCGTGCTGCCGGTCAGCGCGGAGAGCGGGTTGAACGCAAGGTTGCCCCACAGCTTGACCCAGATCTCGTCGCGAATGCGGGGGCGCACCGGCGCCTTGAGGCCGGCGGCAATCAGCAGGGCGGACAGCGTGGCCGCGCGCTCGGAGCGGCTGCCGTCGGGCTCGCCCAGGCTGAAGCGGTCGCCGTAGGTGTGCTCGATCACGCCGGGCTCCGTGACCTCGGCGGCGGGGTAGACGATCGAGCCGAGAACCTGCTCCGGCGGGAGGAGGCGCAGCAGCGCGCCGCCGGGGTCGACGCTCTCCACGTGGCGGCCGCGGTGCTCGCCGTCCACGCCGTGGAAGTACCAGTAGGGGATGCCGTTGATCCCGGTCACCAGCGTGGAGTCCGGGCCCATCATGCGCGCGATCTGCGGGGCGGCGCCGGGCAGGGAGTGCGCCTTGAGGGTCACGAACACGTAGTCCTGCACGCCCGCCTCGCCGGCGTCGGCCACGCAGCGCGGCCGCGCGACCAGCGTGTCCGTGCCCGTCTCGGTGCGGCTGTGCACGGTCACGCCGTTGGCCTGCATCGCGGCCAGGTGCGGGCCGCGCGCCACGAAGGTCACGTCCACGCCGGACGCGGACAGCTTGGCGCCGAGCAGGCCGCCGATCGCGCCGGCGCCGAAGACCGCGACCTTCACGCCGTGACGCCCAGGCGCTCGGCCAGGCCGATGCGCTGCATCTTGCCGGTGGCGCCCTTGGGAATCTCGTCGAGGAAGACGATGCGGCGGGGGACCTTGAAGTTGGCGAGGCGGGCGGTGGCGAACTCGCGCAGGCCTGCCTCGTCGACGCTGTGGCCCTCGCGCAGGACGACGGCGGCGCCGACCTCCTCGCCGAGCTTGGGGTGGGGGACAGCGAAGGTCACGACCTGGGCGACGGCGGGGTGGTCCATCAGCACGGTGTCGACCTCGAGCGGGCTGACCTTCTCGCCGCCGCGGTTGATGATCTCCTTCAGCCGGCCGGTCAGGCGGAGGTAGCCGTGCTCGTCGATCGTGCCCTCGTCGCCCGTGCGGAACCAGCCGTCGGTGAAGGCCTTGGCGTTGGCGTCGGGGTTGTTCTCGTAGCCCGCGGTGACGTTGGCGCCGCGGATGACGATCTCGCCCAGCCCGCCCGGCGGCTGGATCGTGTCGTCGTCGCCCATGATCGCGACCTCGGGGCCGGCGGCGATGCCCACGGAGCCCGCGTGGCGCGCGCGGGGCGGCAGCGGGTTGGAGGCCATCTGGTGGGACGCCTCGGTCATGCCGTAGGCCTCCAGCACCGGGGCGTGGAACGTGTCCTCCAGCGCGGCCATCACCTGCGGCGGCAGCGAGGCCGAGGAGGAGCGCACGAAGCGCAGGCGGCTCGTGGCGATCGCCTCGGCGTTGCGCGGCGCGCGCTCCAGGATCGTCTGGTGCATCGTGGGCACGGCCGTGTACCAGTTCGGCTTCACCTCGGCGAACCACGCGAAGAACTTGAAGGCGTTGAAGCCCGGCGTGCACACCACCGAGGCGCCCGCGGAGACCGAGGACAGCGTGGCCGCGATCAGGCCGTGGATGTGGAACAACGGCATGATGTTGAGGCACACGTCGTCGGGCGTCAGCGACAGCGTGGTCGCGATGTGGTGCGCCGAAGCCGTGACGTTGCGCTGCGTCAGGGGCACGATCTTCGGGCGCGAGGTCGTGCCCGAGGTGTGCAGCACCAGCGCGGTGTCGTCGGGCTGCGCCGGGCCGGGGCGGGCCGCGGTGCCGGACAGCGGCGAGGCGGGCGCCAGGGTGAAGGAGCCGGCCAGCGCGCCGGGGGTCAGCTCGACCAGCGGCACGCCGGCGCGCGTGGCGGCGTCGCGGGCGGGGGTTTCCGCGCCGGCCAGCACCAGCATCGCGCGCGGCCCGAGGTCGGAGAGGTAGAAGTCCAGCTCGTCGGGCTTGTAGGCGGGGTTGAGCGGCGCGGTGGTCGCGCCCGCCGCCACGCAGATGAAGGCGGCCGCCATCTCCGGGCCGTTGGGCAGCACGATCGCCACGCGGTCGCCGCGGCCGATGCCCATGGCGTTGAGCGAGGCGACCGTGGCGTCGGCCAGCGCGCGCAGGCCGCCGTGGGTCAGGGGCGCGCGGTCCGGCGCGCCGATCGCCGCGGCGTCGTCGGCGCCCGCGCGCAGCAGCGCGTGCATGGTGTCGGCCGGATATTCCATGGTCTCGTCCCCTGCTGTCCCCTGCCGTCTAGCAACGGTCCCGGACCATGACCAGGGAGACGGTTGCCGGGACATGCGGCACAGGCCGGGACGGCGTCAGGCTTCGCGCGCCTCGGCGGGAGGCTCGAAGGCGCGCCGGTCCCGCGGGTCGTGCAGGATCCTGCGGCGGGTCAGCGCTGCGCGTAGGTGAGGTCGAGCGCGCGGCCGGCGGGGGCCTCGGCGACCTCGAACGACGCGTCCGTGGTCCGGCGCGCGGGGGTCTCGAGCGAGACCAGGCGCGGCGTCACGGCGGTGCTCGCCTGGGCGACGCGCTCGCCGCCGGCGGGGCGCGCGTAGATGAAGCCGTGCGTCGGGTAGATGCCGCCGTAGGTGCCGGTGTGGCCGACCTCGACGCGCACCGCGCTCCAGTCGTTGTTCTCGCTCACGTCGATCACGGACATCGCGTGGCTGATGCCGCGGCTGCCCCAGTGCGAGTGGTCGATCTCGATGGTGCGGCTGTCGAGCACGTCGCTGACCACCGCGACGTGGCCGAGGCGCATGTGGCCGTTGGCGCGGAAGCTGAGCACGCTGCCGGTCTCGGGGCGCAGGCCGCGGTCGTAGACGCCTTCCGCGTTGTCCCACCAGTTCACGGCGTTGCCGGTCAGCTCGATGCCGGAGTCCTCGCGGGCGAAGGCCACGCACTGCAGCACCGCGCCGCCGCCGGCGTAGCGCCGGAACCGGGCATGGCCGGCGTGGAGCCAGGCGGCAGGGCGCGCGCCGCGCATCGCGGTGCCGTGGCGGGCGTAGGAGGCATGGGCGTATCCGGTGTGGCGGCCCCTGGCCTGCGCCGCCGCGGGGAGCCCGAGTGCAACCGCGGAGCAGAGCAGGAGAAGGCGAGCGCCGGAGCCGGATAGCCGCATGAGCCAAACCCTTTTGTCGTTTGTGCCCCACGGGTAAGCCACCCGGGCGGCGCAGTGGCAAGCGCCGGGCTCACAAAAACTTGAGGATCGGCACCTTTCACCAAAACAGGGTGTGGACGGCTCGTAATATAAGGAAACAAATCCCATTCGGGACAGTGCAGCGCGTCGATTCGGGCCGTGATCGTGACGCGGATCGACGTGCCTCGCACGCAACACTGTGCCTAGCACGCCACCACACTAGAATGGAAGCGTCATGAACTCGCGTTCTACTTGCAGGTGGTGACCATGATCTCGACGAGGTAGCGCGGGTCGGCCATCTCGGCCTGGACGCAGGCGCGCGCCGGCGCCTGGCCGTCGGGCAGCCAGCGGCTCCACACGGCGTTCATCGCCTCGCGGTCGGCGATGTTCTTCAGCCAGATCTGCGCCTGCAGCAGCCGGGTGTTGTCGGTGCCGTGGCGCTCCAGCAGCTCGTCGATCGCGGCCAGGACCTCCTCGGTCTGCCCGGTGATGTCCTTCGACAGGTCCTGCGCCACGCAGCCCTGCGTGAAGACGAAGCCGTGGTACTCGACGGCCTTCGACATCACCGGGTTGGCGTCGGTGCGAACGATCCTGGACATGGCGGTCTCCTTGGGTGGTGGCAGGCGGGCGCGTCGCCGCGTGGCGTGGGCTCAGGGCTGGTAGGAGGGGTCCATCTGCGGGGCGCTGGCGCCGCTCACGGCGGGCTCGGCGGCGGCGCCCTCGACGCCGTGGCTGCGCAGGCAGGCCTCGAAATCGGCGGAGCGGCCGTAGAGCTGCGGCAGGCCGGCCGAGGTCACGCCGATCGTGCCCGACGAGGAGAACGGCGTGTCGCGCTGGCTGCGCTCGGAGAGCAGCACGCGGTTCTGCTGCAGGTAGGCGCGGTCGGCGTCCACCTTGCACGCGGCCGTGGCGCGCTGCGCGTCGGTGCGCGGCTTCGGCGGCCCGCCGAACGTGCAGCCCGCCAGCAGCACGAGCGTCGCCACCAGCGCGCGGGGCGCCGCCCGCCTCGCGTGGGACGGCGGGGCGCCTGTGGCGAGCGGTCGGGTCGGGGTCATGCGTGCGTTCCGGAAGGGGAGGTGCCGCCGAAGCGGGGCAGGTGCGACAGGCGCGCCCGCAGGCCGGGCTCGTCGAGGCGCAGGTCGGGGGTCAGCGGCACCGCGCCGGCCGCGCTGAGCAGCGCCGGGTGCGGGCCGCCGCCGATCGCGGCCCGGCCGCCGGCCCAGGCGGCGCGCCCCAGCAGCTCGACCAGCGCCAGGAGCCGCAGGCACAGCGACAGGCCGTAGCTGTGGCCCATGCCCACGGTCTGGTCGACGGCGCGCGCCCAGCAGCAGGCGTCGGGGTCGGTCAGCGCCAGGTCCACGGACTCGCCGCCCCGGCCGCGGAAGCGGAACACCCGCGACGGGCCGCGACGCGCCGCACGCGCAAGCTCGCCGGCGGCGGCCCACGCGGCTTCCAGGTCGCGGCCGCGCACGGGGGGGAGGTCCTCCGGCGGCAGGTCCACGAGGTAGGTGAGGACGCCGTCGGGGGTCGCGCGGACCTGGACGGCGGAGCGGGGCAGGGTGCGCATGGAGCGATCGAATATGGACGAGGCGGGGCGGGAGCGCCACAGGGAGCAAGGCCAGAGGCGCTGCCTCTGGACTCCGCCAAAGGCTGCGCCCTTGGAACGCATCCCTTAAGGAAGGGGATCAAAGGGTCCTCGGACCCTTTGCGGGTTCGGGCAGAGCCCGACCTTGCCTGCCTTCAGCCCGCGACGGGCACGCCGCTCACGGCCTCGTCGACGCCGGCCTCCTCGCGGACGTGGGCGGGCGTCACCTCCGCGGCCCGCCCGGGCGCCACGGTGCGCCGTCGCGCCAGCACGAGCTGGGCCGCGATGGAGAGGGCGATCTCGGCCGAGGTGACGGCCGCGATGTCCAGGCCGACCGGGCCGTGGATGCGCGCCAGGGCCGCGTCGTCGTGGCCCAGGGCGCGCAGGCGGTCGAGGCGGGCGGCGTGCGTCTTTCGCGAGCCAAGGGCGCCGACGCAGAACGCGTCCGAGCGCAGGGCGGCGTCGAGCGCGGGGTCGTCGAGCTTGGGGTCGTGGGTCAGGGTGATGACGGCGGTGCGGCTGTCGGGGCGCAGGGCGGCGAGGGCCTCGTCGGGCCAGTCGCGGGACAGGGCCACGCCGGGGAACCTCGCCTCGCTGGCGAAGGCGCCGCGCGGGTCGACGACCGTGACCGCGAAGCCGAGCCCGGAGGCCAGCGGCACCAGGGCCTGGGCGATGTGCACCGCGCCCACGACGACCAGGCGAACCGGGGGGTTGAACGCCTGGAGGAACCAGCTCTCCTCGGGGGCGCCGCCCAGCGTCACGGTGCGGCAGGCGTCGTCGCGCAGGGCCGCGTCGGCCGCGTCGGCGAGGCCCGGTGTGGCGCCGGGCGTGTCCAGGCTTCCGGCGTCGTCGCGGACTAGGAGGGTCTGGGCGCCGTCGGGCAGGCGCGTCGCGAGCACCGCCGGGCGCTTGGCGTCGCGCGCTGCGGCCAGGGCGGCGAGCAGGGCGGGGGTCACGAAAGGCGCTCCACGAACACGCGGACGCGGCCGCCGCAGGCCAGGCCGACCTCCCAGGCGCGCTCGTTGCTGACGCCGAACTCCAGCAGCACGGGCTTGCCGTCGTCGAGCACGGTGGCGGCGGCCTCGGCCACCGCGCCCTCGATGCAGCCGCCGCTCACCGAGCCGGCCATGCGGCCGTCGCGGGCGAGCACCATGTGGCTGCCGGCGGGGCGGGGGCTGCTGCCCCAGGTCTGGGTGACGGTGGCGATGGCGACCTCGCCGCCCTCGCCGTGCCACCGGGCGGCCAGGGCGAGGAGGTCCTCTGCGCCCGCGGGCGGGGTCGTGCTGCGATCCGACATGGGCGGGCTCCGGTGTTGCGGCGCCCCGGCGCGCACCGGGCGGGCCGCCGGCGGCCGGGCCGCACCCGCGATCTGGGGCGCGGCGGCGGGGCGCGCAATGCGGCGGCGCGGCTCTAGATGAAGCCGAACACCAGCAGCACGACCACGAAGAACGCCGCGCTGCCCATCCAGAACACCAGCGGGAAGCCCAGCGGCGCGGCCGGGATCATCGCCAGCGCGTTGACCAGCGCCGGGGCGCGCGGCCCGGGGCGCAGGTCGGCCAGCTTCTCCAGGCCGCCGGCCAGGATGCCGTCGGCGCCGTACTCGGGCACGCCGGAGACCTCGGCGGTGAAACGGTCGAGGAAGCCGCCCAGCGCCGTGCCGGCCGCGGCGTCCAGCGCACGCTCGCCGAGCTGGGCGACGCGGCCGGAGGGGGTCACGGAGGCGGTGTGCGAAAGCAGGGTGAACTCGCCCTGGTCGGCCAGGCGTACCGTGGCGGTGCCGGACAGGCTGCCGTGCTCGCCGGCCTTGCCGTCCAGCGCCCAGGTGGCCGACGTCATCTCCTCTGCCGCGGTGCGGCGCACGGTCCAGGCGACGGGCGTGCTCACCGGGCCGACGCGCGCCTCGGAACGGGCACGGAACTCGGTGGGCGAGACCTGCTCCAGGCTCTGCACGCCGGGAAGGCAGGCGCGCAGCACCTGCGCGTCGTTCAGCGAGGCCCAGACCTTGCTGCGCGGCGAGGGCACACGACGTTCGCCGGTGATTTCCATGCAAGGCCACTCCGCTGTTCGGTGCGCAAACGCTATCGGACGGGTCCTGCCGGTTGCAACCCGACGCGTCAACGGGCTGCGGGAAAGAAAGCAAGGTTGAGGCTCCGCCTCAAACTCCGCCAAGGGCTGGGCCCTTGGATCGCCTTCCCCAAGTAAGGCCGGTCCAGGGGCGGCTCGCCCCTGGCGGGTTTGGGCAGAGCCCATGCTTGCTCCTTCGTCCAAGGATCCTCGCCCGTGTTGCCCCTGATGATCGGAAGCGAGGTCTACCGCGGCTCGACGTACGGCGCGGCGCACCCGCTGGCGATCCCGCGGGTGTCGACCTGCGTGGATTTGTGCCGTGCGATGGGGTGGCTCCCGGACGCGCGGTACCGCGAGGCGCCGATGGCGAGCGTGGCGCAGGTCACGCGGTTCCACGACCCGGCGTACGTCGCGGCGCTGCGCGAGGCGGAGCGTGTTGGGCATGCGACGGAGGCGGACCGGGAGCGGTTCCAGCTCGGGGCGCGGGGGAACCCGGTGTTCGCCGAGGTGTACCGCCGGCCGATGACGTCGGCGGGGGGGATGCTGCTGGCGGCGCGGCTGGTGGCGGACGGGGGCGTCGTGCACTGCCCGGGCGGGGGGACGCACCACGGGCGGGCGGGGCAGGCGTCGGGGTTCTGCTACCTCAACGACGTGGTGCTGGCGGTGCTGGCGTGGCTCGACGCGGGGCTGGAGCGGATCGCCTACGTGGACATCGACGCGCACCACGGGGACGGCGTGCAGGACGCCTTCGCCGACGATCCGCGGGTGCTGACGGTGAGCGTGCACGAGGCGGGGCGGTGGCCGCACACCGGGGCGGTGGAGGACCGCGCGGGCGGGGCGGCGCGCAACCTGCCGGTGCCGGCGGGGCTGAACGACACGGAGTTCCGGTTCCTGCTGGAGCGGGCGGTGCTGCCGCTGGTGGCGGCGCACCGGCCGCAGGCGATCCTCCTGCAGTGTGGCGCGGACGCGCTGGAGGAGGACCCGCTGGCCAGGCTGTCGCTGTCCAACAACGCGCATTTTGGCGCGGCGGCCGCGCTGCTGGCGCTGCCGGTGGAGGGCGCGCGTCGGCTCGTGGTCACCGGGGGCGGGGGCTACAACCCGTGGTCTGTCGGGCGCTGCTGGGCGGGGGTGTGGGCGACGCTGAACGCCGTTGCGATCCCGGAGCGCGTCACGCCGGAGGCCGAGGCGGTGCTGCGCGCGCTGCGCTTCGGGCGGGCGGCGGGGCGGAACCCGCCGGAGCACTGGTTCACCACGATCCGCGACGCCGCGCGCGAGGGGGAGGTGCGCGAGGCGGTGCGCGAGATCGCCGCGCGGGTGGTGGCACCGTGAAGGGCGGGCCGGCTTGCCTCGGCGCGCGCCGGGGCTAGGGTGCGGCGGACAACACGGAAGCCAAGCGCCATGCCAAGTAATGCCCTCCTGCGTGCCCGCCTGCTGGCCGCGGCCGTCCTTCTCGCGCCGTGCGTGCCGGCCGTGGTTCTGGGCGCGTCGCCCGCGCGCGCGGCGGACGCGGCGCCCGGCACCGCCGCGCAGCCGGAGCTGCCGAAGCAGCCGCTCACGATCACGGGGACGGACGGCGTGCGCCACGCCTTCTCCGTGGAGATGGCGACCACGCCGGCGCAGCAGGAGACCGGCCTGATGTTCCGCACGGCCGTGCCGCCGGACGGGGGGATGCTGTTCGACTGGGGCACGCCGCGGCAGAGCATGATGTGGATGAAGAACACGCTGGTGCCGCTCGACATGCTGTTCATCTCGGCCGACGGCGTGGTGAGCCACATCGCGGAGGACACGGTGCCGCACAGCCTCGCGGTGATCGACGGCCGGGCGCCGGCGCGCGCCACGCTGGAGCTGGCGGCGGGCACGGCGCAGCGGCTCAACCTCACGGTGGGGGCGAAGGTCGAGGGGGCGGGGTTCGGGGCGGCGAAGTAAGGCCGGGCTCTGCCCGGACCCGCCAGGGCGAGCCGCCCTGGACTGGCTCTACTTAAGGGATGCGTTCCAAGGGCGCAGCCTTTGGCAGAGTCCAGAGGCGGAGCCTTTGGCCTTGCTGCCTCTCGCCATCGCGGGTTGCGTTGGGCTATACGGGCCCCAGGTTCGGGGCGTGGCGCAGCCTGGTAGCGCGCGTGTTTTGGGTACACGAGGCCGCCGGTTCGAGTCCGGCCGCCCCGACCAGGTCCGATGCAGCCGAACGGGGGCTCCGATGCGTGCGCGTGTCTTCAAGCAGGCCAAGACCTCGATGCAGTCGGGAGTCGCGGGCACCGAGTTCTGGGTGCTGGAGTGGGAGCCGACCGAGCGGCGCGAGCAGGACCCGCTGATGGGCTGGTTCGGCAGCGGCGACACGCAGGCCCAGGTGCGCCTGCGCTTCGACACCCGCGAGGAGGCGCTCGCCTTTGCCGCCAAGCGCGGGCTGACCTGCGACGTGGAGCTGGTGGCGGCGCGGGTGCAGAAGCCCAAGGTCTACGCCGACAACTTCCGCTTCGACCGCATCGGCAACTGGACGCACTGACGCCGACCCGGGCGCCCTTAGCTCAGCTGGATAGAGCACCCGCCTTCTAAGCGGGATGTCGCTGGTTCGAGTCCAGCAGGGCGCGCCAGCCGCCGGCGGGGCGAGGGGTTCAGGACGTGGCGGGCGTGCAGACGCCGCCCTCGCCGCGGCGCGGCTGGGTGGGCTGGCGGGCGAGGGTGCGGTCGACCAGGTAGAACTCGGTGAAGTCGGCGGCGCCGAGGGCCTCGAAAACGCGGCCCTCCACGTCGTCCACCTCGCCGACGCTGTTGACGCGGTGGGTTTCCTGCTCGCCGTCGTGGTTGCGGATGGTGATCGAGCCGCACAGCGCCACCTCGTAGTGGTCCGCCTGCGGCACCGCGACGTCGAGCACGATGTCCGGGTTCCTGCCGTCGAGATGGAAGGCGCCGACCACCGTGCTGTTGACGTAGATCGTGGTGAACTCGTCGACCTCCCGCTCGTCCAGTTGGTCGCGGATCTGGAAGCGGACCTGCGCGTGCCCGCCGGACGCGGCAGGGGGCGCGGCTCGTGACGCGCCCGGCGCCGTGAGCATCGCCATGGCCAGACAGGCTCCCGCGGCCGTCACGCTTCGCGCCATCCAGTTCCCCCCCGGGCCGTCCCGCCGGCGGCCGGGATGAGCCCCGCGCCGACCTCGTCCGCCACGATCGCGATGCTGCTGCGCCTGGGCGCGACCACGCTCGCCGACGCGCAGGTGGAGAGCCCCGGGCGGGAGGCAAGGCTGCTGCTCGCCCACGCCCTTGGGCGCAGCCTGTCCGACCTGTTGCGCGACCGCAACGCCGTCGTGGACGGGGCGGGGTTCGCGGCCCTGCTGGCCCGCCGCGCCGCGCGCGAGCCGATGGCGCTGATCGTCGGGCGGCAGGGGTTCTGGACGCTCGACCTCGCGGTGTCCGCCGACACGCTGGTGCCGCGGGCGGACAGCGAGGCGCTGGTGGAGGCCGCGCTGCTGCACCGGCCCGACCGGGCGGCGGTGCGGCGCGTGCTCGACCTCGGGACGGGCACCGGCTGCCTGCTGCTCGCCGCGCTGTCCGAGTTCCCCGGCGCCTGGGGCCTGGGCGTGGAGCTGTCCGCGGAAGCCGCGCGCCTTGCCCGCGACAATGCGCGCGCCTGCGGGCTGGGGGGGCGCGCGTCGATCCTGTGCGGGAGCTGGGCGGACGCGATCGGGGCGGGCGGCGGCTTCGACCTGGTGCTGTCCAACCCGCCGTACATCGCGGCGGGCGACATCGCGGGGCTGATGCCGGAGGTGGCGCTGCACGAGCCGCGGCGCGCGCTCGACGGCGGGCCCGACGGGCTGGGGTGCTACCAGCGGATCGTGGCGGCGCTGCCGGGGCTGCTGGCGCCGGAGGGCGTCGCGGTGCTGGAGCTGGGCGAGGGGCAGGAGGGCGCGGTGCGTGCGTTGGCCGGCGCCGCAGGGCTGGTGCACCTCGGGACGCGGGACGACCTCGGCGGGGTGCCGCGCGCCCTGGTGCTCGGCGCCGCCCCGTAGCCCCGGCCGCACCGCGCGGGAAAAAGCGTTTGGCAGCACACGCCGCCGCCGCTAGGTTACGGTGCAAGAGGCGCGCCCCTCGGACCGCCCCCGTGGCGGGGAGGGCTCCGGGCCGGGCCGCCGGCGCTTCAGGCCGGCGCCCCGGCTCCTGCGGCCGGCAGGGCTTTCGCCCGCCAGCCCGGCGCCCCGCACCACGGCGACCACGATCGCGCCGGCACCGCCCGCGTCCGGGCAGCGCCGGCCGCCGAACCCAGGAAGGCTCGCGACACCCATGACCATGAAGCGCATGCGCGGCCGCAACCACCGCGGCACCAGCCCGGGCTCCGGCGGCGGGGGGGGCGGCGGCGGCGGCAGCCCGATCCGCCACCACACCGGCTCCATCCCGCTCAACCGCAACCACGTGTTCGACAGCTCCGGCCCGGACCTGCGCGTGCGCGGCACCGCCCAGCAGCTGTTCGAGAAGTACCTCCAGCTCGGCCGCGACGCCAACAGCTCCAGCGACCGCGTCATGGCCGAGAGCTATTTCCAGCACGCCGAGCACTACTTCCGCATCATCAACGCCATGACCCAGGCGGCCAACCAGGGCCAGCCCGCGCCGGCCGCCGCGCCCCAGCAGCAGGCCCCCGCCTACAACGGGCCGCACCAGAACCGGCGGCAGTACGTCGAGCAGCCCGAGGTCGAGGAGACCGACCGCGAGCAGCCGGGCGAGAGCCGCGAAGCCACGCCGATGGGCGGCCCGGACGCCTGAGGCGAAGGCCAGGGCTCTGCCCTGGACCCGCCGGGGGCAGGCGCCCCCGGACCCGCATCCGGAAGGGTGCTTTTCCTTGCAGATGGTTTCCAAAGGGCGAGCCCTTTGGCGGGTCCAGGGCAGAGCCCTGGCCCTCCTTTCAGGCCAGCGCCGTCCGCAGCCGCGCGGCTTCCTCGCCGTCGACCAGGCCGAGCCGCAGCGCCAGGTCGATCAGCACCAGCGGCACGTTGAACTTGAAGTCGTCCGTGTGCCGCGCGGCCTCGATCGCGCGCGCCACCGGCCACAGCTCGAAGCCGGCGACCTCACCGTCCACCGGGCGGGGCGTGAAGTCCTCGGGTAGGTCGATGTCGTAGCAGTGCAGGCGGTCGCGCCGCAGGCCCTCCGGGCGCTCCATGGTGTAGGAGATCACGGCGACCTCGCGCGCCTGCGCCGCCAGCGCCGCGGGCAGACCGCACTCCTCGGCCGCCTCCTTGGCCAGGGTCTCGCGGGGCGACAGGCCGGCGGGGACGCCGCCGGCCGCCAGGTGGTCGAGCTTGCCGGGGTCGAGGCGCTTGTCGGCCGCGCGCCGGGCCACCCAGAGGTGCAGCCCGTCGGCGCGGCGCACCAGGCCGTTCAGGTGCACGCCGGTCGCCGCGATGCCGAGCGCCGGCAGCGCGCCGCGGTCGGCCTGCGCCAGGGCGGGGCCGTCCGGCGTGGCGCGGACGTCGAACAGCTCGCCGCGCGGGGCAAAGCCGAGCCGGCCGAGCAGCGCCACCGACAGCGCGGGGAGACCGGCGGCGTCCGGCAGGCGCAGCCCGTCCGCCTCGCGCGCGGCGCCGAGGTCCTCCAGCAGAGCGACGGTCTCCGGCAGCACCCAGCCGATCTGCGCGTCGCCCAGCCGCAGCGGCGCGCGACGGCCGGGGAGCACCGCGTTGTTGCAGGCGCGGACGTGGCGCAGCAGCGTGTCGCCGGCGGCGCTCACCGGCGTGGCGCCCGTGCGGGGCGATGCGCCGAAGCCACGGCGGGGGGGCTGATCGCGGGCGGGGCGGCCGACATGCTCGGATGATCCTTCAATCGGCGTGCGGCCGGTCCACATTCGGTGGCATGGCCCCTTCGACATTGTCCATCCCCGGGGCGAAACGCTCGCTCCTCCAGACCACGCGCTCGCTGCTCGGCTACCTGTGGCCGGACGGCGACCCCGGCGCCAAGGTGCGGGTCTGCCTCGCCGTGGTGTTCCTGCTGCTGGCCAAGGTCGCCACGGTCTACGTGCCGCTGGTCTATGCCCACGCCATCGACGCGCTCTCGCCCCACCAGGGCCAGGCGGCCGTGGTCGCGCTGCCGATCGCGCTGGTGGTGGGCTACGGGCTGCTGCGCGTGGCCTCGGGCGGCTTCGGCGAGCTGCGCGACGCGGTGTTCGCGCGGGTGAAGCAGCGCACCGTGCGCATCGTGGCGCGGCAGACCTTCGAGCACCTGCACGCGCTGTCGCTGCGCTTCCACCTCGACCGGCAGACCGGCGGGCTGACACGCGTGGTGGACCGCGGGATGCTCGCGGTGGAGACGGTGCTGAGGCTCGGCGTGTTCAACATCGTGCCGACGATCTTGGAGGCCGTGATGGTCACCGCGATCATCTGGTGGAAGTTCGACTGGCGCTTCGCCGTGGTCACGCTGGGCGCGGTGGTGGCCTACATCGGCTTCACGCTGGGCTTCACGACCTGGCGCATCAAGATCCGCCGCGCGATGAACGAGGTCGACACCGAGGCCACGTCGAAGGCGATCGACAGCCTGCTGAACTACGAGACGGTCAAGTATTTCGGCAACGAGGCGCACGAGAGCCGGCGCTTCGACGAGGCGCTCGGCCGCTACGAGCGCGCCGCGGTGCGCACGCAGGTCTCGCTCAACATGCTCAACCTCGGGCAGGTGGTGATCATCGCCGGCGCGCTGATGGTGATCATGCTGATGGCGGCGCAGGGCGTGGTGCACGGGCGCTACACCGTCGGCGAGTTCGTGCTGGTCAACACCTACCTGATGCAGCTCTACCAGCCCCTGAACTTCCTGGGCTTCGTCTACAGCGGCGTGCGGCAGGGGCTCGTGGACATGGAGCAGATGTTCCGGCTGCTCGACGTGCCGCAGGAGGTCGCGGACCGGCCGGGCGCGCAGCCGCTGGCGTCGAGCCTGGCCAACGGCGGACCGCCGGAGCTGCGCTTCGACGACGTGCACTTCGGCTACAACGACAACCGCGAGATCCTCGGCGGCGTGAGCTTCACCGTGCGGCCGGGGGAGAAGCTCGCGGTGGTCGGGCACACCGGGGCGGGCAAGTCCACGCTGTCGCGGCTGCTGTTCCGCTTCTACGACGTCACCGAGGGCGCGATCCTGGTCGACGGGCGCGACGTGCGCGACGTCACGCAGGACAGCCTGCGCGCCGCGATCGGCGTGGTGCCGCAGGACACCGTGCTGTTCAACGACACGCTGCTCTACAACATCGCCTACGGGCGGCCGGGCGCGTCGATGGCCGAGATCGAGGAGGCCGCGCGCCTGGCGCAGGTCGCGGACTTCGTGGCCAAGCTGCCGGAGGGCTACCAGACCAAGGTCGGCGAGCGCGGGCTGAAGCTGTCGGGGGGCGAGAAGCAGCGGGTCGCGATCGCGCGCACCATCCTCAAGGACCCGCGCATCCTGATCCTCGACGAGGCCACCAGCGCGCTCGACACGCGCACCGAGCAGGACATCCAGCAGGCGCTGCAGACCGTCTCGGCGCGGCGCACCACGCTGGTGATCGCGCACCGCCTATCCACCGTGGTCGACGCGGACGAGATCCTCGTCCTGTCCGACGGCCTGGTGGTCGAGCGCGGCACCCATGCCGAGCTGCTGTCGCGCGGTGGCGCCTACAGCAGCATGTGGCGGCTGCAGAGCGAGGAGGCCGGGCAGCCGGCCGAGGCCGCCGAGTAGGGTTTTCGTCCCGGCGCGCCATTTCACACGACAACGCCGCCCGCGGGCAGGCTGGAGGACCACACGATGCAGGACCATGACGCCGCCGCCGCCGAGGAGCTGCCCGAGGAGCTGAGCAAGGCCGGGGCCGTCGTCGCCCACGCCATCAAGCACATGCTGGAGAAGGAGCTGTCGCCGATCGCGGTGGCCTCGGCGCTGCTGGGCGGCGCGCTCGGGCTGCTGTCGCACAGCATGGAGCCGGAGGCGGTGCTCGGCGTGCTGGAGAACGCGATGAACAGCGTGCGCGACGGCGAGTTCGGCGGCGAGCACTGAAGCAAGGTCGCGCTCTGCCCGGACCCGCCAAGGGCCAGGGCCTCTGGAGACCGCTCCCGGGAGTCCGGGCGCCGCAGGCTCTTCCGGAGGCCGGTCCAGGGGCGCTGCCCCTGGCGGGTCCAGGGCAGGACCCTGGCCTTCCTTCGGGCCCGCGGGCTTGACGCCGCAGCCGTCGCCCGCCATACCCCGCCCCTGTCCACGCGCAGGCGGTCCTCCGCCCGGCGCCGCATTCCATTTCGAGGTTACGCCATGGCCCGCCGCTGCGAGATGACCGGCAAGGGTGTCCTGACGGGCAACAACGTCAGCCACGCCAACAACAAGTCGCGCCGCCGCTACCTGCCCAACCTGCAGCAGGTCTCGCTCCTGTCCGACATCCTCGGCACCAGCGTGCGGATGCGCATCTGCACCGGCGCGCTGCGCACCATCGAGCACAACGGCGGCCTGGACGCGTTCCTACTGACCACGCCGAACCGCGACCTGCCTGTCGAGGCGCAGGTGCTCAAGCGCCGCATCGCCCAGTGCCAGGTCAAGCGGCTGGCAGCCCGGCCGGCGGCCTGATCCGGATACGCGCGAGGGAACGGCGCCGGGGCATCGCTCCGGCGCCGTTTTCGTGTCCGGAGGGTGGAAGAAAGGTTGAGGCTCTGCCTCAAACTCCGCCAAAGGCTCGCCTTTGGAAACGTTTTGTAAGGGTTAGGCCTACTCCGGGACGCCGAGCAGCGCGGCGCGTAGCCTCTTGGAGGGCGGGGTCGCGCCCAGGAAGCCGTTCAGCAGGCGCAGGCCCAGGTCGGGGTTGGCGAAGGTCGCCAACACGCGGTCGTTGGCCATCACCGTCACGCCCTGCGGCCGGAAGATGTAGGTCGTGGTGTCGCCCACCTTCACCGCCGGCGCCAGCGCCACCAGCCGGTTGAAGTCAGGGCCGTCCGCGGGCGCGCACCCGCCGTGGCCGCAGTTCTCCTGCTCGCCGGCGCGGTACTGGTGCTCGATCTGCTCCTTGCTGCCGTCGTGCAGGAACCGCAGCGTCAGCACCTTCGGGCCCGGCGCGGTCTCGATCGCGCGCGCGTCGTGCATCGGCGCCGGCAGGTAGAGCGCCGCAACGTACACCTTGATCTCGAAGATCGTCAGCGCGCGCACGCCCGCGCCGTTGAGGTGCAGCGGCACGCCGTCCACCACGTAGGTGTCGGGAACGGTGATCCCCTCGACAGCGAGCGCGCGGGCCGGACCGGGCCGGGCCGCAAGCAGCAGCGCCGCCAGCACCACGGCCCCGCAACGCCGCAGGCCGCAGGCGCCTGTCGCTCGCACCCTCACGCGACCAGGGGGGCGCGGGCGGCCGCCGAGCGTGCCCAGGCGGCGGCGGCGTCCTCGTCGAACAGCTCGCTCATCTTCTTCATCATCGTTCCTCCCAGCTCCTCGGCGTCCACGATCGTGACCGCGCGACGGTAGTAGCGCGTCACGTCGTGGCCAATGCCGATCGCGATCAGCTCCACCAGGTCGCGGCCCTCGATGTCGCGGATCACGTCGCGCAGGTGGCGCTCCAGGTAGTTGCCGGGGTTGGCGGACAGCGTCGAGTCGTCCACCGGCGCGCCGTCGCTGATGACCATGAGGATGCGGCGGTGCTCGGGGCGGGCGAGCAGGCGGCGGTAGGCCCAGAGCAGGGCCTCGCCGTCGATGTTCTCCTTGAGCAGGCCCTCGCGCAGCATCAGGCCGAGGTTCTTGCGCGCCCGGCGCCAGGGCGCGTCGGCGGACTTGTAGACGATGTGGCGCAGGTCGTTCAGGCGGCCGGGGTTCGCGGGCTTGCCGTCGGCGACCCAGCGCTCGCGCGCGTTGCCGCCCTTCCAGGCGCGCGTCGTGAAGCCGAGCACCTCGACCTTGACCGCGCAGCGCTCCAGCGTGCGCGCCAGGATGTCGCCGCACATCGCGGCCACCGTGATCGGACGGCCGCGCATGGAGCCGGAGTTGTCGACGAGCAGCGTGACCACGGTGTCGCGGAAGTCGGTCTCACGCTCGCGCTTGTAGGACAGCGACAGCAGCGGGTTGACCACGATGCGGCTGAGGCGGCCGGCGTCGAGCATGCCCTCCTCGAGGTCGAACTCCCAGGCCCGCGTCTGCTGCGCGAGCAGGCGGCGCTGCAGGCGGTTGGCGAGCTTGGACACCACGCCCTGCAGGTGCTGGAGCTGCTGGTCGAGCTGCTGTCGCAGGCGGGTCAGCTCGTCGGCGTCGCACAGATCCTCGGCGGCAATCTCCTCGTCGCTGACGCGCGAGTAGGCCTTGTAGCCGGTCGCGTCGCCGGCGGCCGGGTCGCGACGGCCCTGCGGCCCGCCCGGGCGGTCCTGCGGCTGGGCGGCGCCGTCGTCCTCGGCGTCCTCGTCGCCCTCGCCCTCTGCGTCGACCGCCTCGGCCTGCTCCGGCTGCGTGCCCATCGGCGTGTCGGACTCGCTCTCGCCGGTGCCCTCCTGCTCCTCGGCGTTGTCCTGCGCGCCGGACTGCTCGCCCTGCTCCTCGCCTTCCTCGGACGGCTCGTCGGGCTCGGCCTCGGCCTCCGCCTCGGCGAGCTTCATCACCGCGAGCAGCTTGCGCGAGGCGCGCGTGTAGGCCGCCTGGTCGCCGCCGCTGTCGGCCAGCTCGCCCAGCGCCTCGCCCACGCGCTCGTCCAGGGACGTCCGCCACAGCGACAGCACGTGCTGCGCGGACTCCGGCGCGGCGGTGCCGGACATGCGCTCGCGCACCAGCAGCGACAGCGCGGTGTGCAGCGGCATCTGCTCGCGCTTCGTCATGCGGTCGGTGCCGTCGGCCTCGCACGCCTCGGCCAGGCGCGCCTGCAGGTTGGCGGCCACGCCCGACATCAGCCGGCCGCCAACCACCTCCACCCGGGTCTGCTCCAGCGCGTCGTACACCTCGCGCGCCTCGCGCTGCACCGGCATCGAGCGCGCGTGGACGGCACCGTCGTGGTGGCGCAGGCGCAGCGCCACGCTGTCCGCGGCGCCGCGCAGGCGGGCCATCTCGGGCGCGGGCAGGGCACGCGTGGGCATCGGCAGGCGGGCGCGCTTGCCGACCAGGCCGGACGGGCCGGGCTGGAACGCGACCTGCACGTCGGCCTGCTGCGCCATGGCGCGGATCGCGCCCGCGGTGGCGCGCTTGAACTCCTCGGCGCGCTCGGTGTCCTTGGGGCCGCTCATCGGCAACGCTCCGGTTCGTCAGGTAGAAAGCAAGCATGGGCTCTGCCCAAACCCGCAAAGGGTCCGAGGACCCTTTGATCCCTTGACTGAGGGAAGGCGATCCAAGGGCCCGGCCCTTGGCGGAGTTCGAGGCAGAGCCTCGACCTTGCCTGCTTCAGCCGGCCCGCCGCGACGCGAGGTTGCCGGTGGCGACCTCCTCGTTGAAGCAGCGCTGGTAGTACTCGGCGACGGTGGAGCGCTCGGCTTCGTCGCACTTGTTGAGGAACGTCATGCGGAACGCGAAGCCGAGGTCGCCGAAGATCCTGGCGTTCTCGGCCCAGGTGATGACCGTGCGCGGCGACATCACGGTGGAGATGTCGCCGTTGATGAAGCCGGCGCGGGTGAGGTCGGCCAGCGCCACCATGCTCTCGACGCGGCGCTTGGCGGCACCGTCCTTGGCGTCGACGCCCATCTTGGCGAGGACGATCGCCGTCTCCTGCGCGTGCGGCAGGTAGTTCAGGGTCGCGACGATGTTCCAGCGGTCCATCTGGCCCTGGTTGATCTGCTGCGTGCCGTGGTACAGCCCGGTGGTGTCGCCGAGGCCGACGGTGTTGGCGGTGGCGAACAGGCGGAAGAACGGGTTGGGGTGGATCACCTTGTTCTGGTCGAGGAGCGTGAGCTTGCCCTCGACCTCGAGCACGCGCTGGATCACGAACATCACGTCGGGGCGTCCGGCGTCGTACTCGTCGAACACCAGGGCGCAGGGGTGCTGCAGGGCCCAGGGCAGGATGCCCTCGCGGAACTCGGTGACCTGCTTGCCGTCCTGCAGGACGATGGCGTCCTTGCCGATCAGGTCGATGCGGCTGATGTGGCTGTCCAGGTTGACGCGGATGCAGGGCCAGTTCAGGCGGGCCGCGACCTGCTCGATGTGCGTGGACTTGCCGGTGCCGTGGTAGCCCTGGATCATCACGCGCCGGTTGAACGCGAAGCCCGCGATGATCGCCAGCGTGGTCTCGCGGTCGAAGCGGTAGGTCGGGTCGATCGCGGGCACGTGCTCGGTGCGCACGGAGAACGCGGGCACGTCCATGTCCACGTCGATGCCGAACGTGTCGCGGGCGCGCAGCGAGACGTCGGGCCGGGTGATCGTCTCGGTGGGGACCATCTCGGCCTCCGCGGCCTCGTGCGTGTCGGAGAGGGCGGCGATCTGGTTCATCGGCGGTGGGTGTCCTGTCGGTTCGCGGCGGCACGGCCGCCCTGGTCCTGGCACGGGGAGTCGGGGTACGCGAGGCACGGGAAGCCGGGGCGCCGAGGCGGGTCGTCGCACGAAAGCCGGTGCGCCGGGGTCACGAGGCCGTCACCCGCCGGCACCGCTCGCCTGCGCCTGGCGCACCGGCGGCTGGGCCGAGATGTGCGTGCGCAGCGCGGCGTAGGCGAGGTTGATGGTCTTGAGCCGCTCCTCGGCCTTGCGGTCGCCCCCGTTGGCGTCGGGGTGGTGCCGCTTGGCCAGCTCCTTGTAGCGCGTCTTGACCTCGTCGAGCGAGACCGGCCATTCCAGCCCGAGCGTGCCGAGCGGCTCGCGCAGTTCGGCGGGCGTGGCGTCGGCGGGCGGCGCGCGGCGTCGGGGACGCTCGCCGGCCAGATTGGCCAGCGGGTCGCGCAGCGCCTCCTCGTCGAAGGGCGTGCCGCCAAGCCGGCCCAGCGGCCAGGTCGGGCGCTGCCAGGCGGTGTCGGCGCGCAGCTGCGCCTCGATCTGGCCCGGGGTCATGCCCTTGTAGAAGTCCCAGCCGGCGTTGTACTCGCGCACGTGTGCCAGGCAGAACCACCAGTAGTGGGTGAGGTCGGCGCGCGACTTGGGCGCACGGTACTCGCCGGCATTCCCGCAGGACGGGATGTCGCAGAGTCGGCCGGGCGCGTCCGGGTCGGGCGCGTAGGCCCGGGGGCGCGTCGGTGTGCGTCGGGTCATCGCCGTGTTATGTGCGCACCACTCCGGCGGCGGCAAGGCCCGCGCGGACCGCTTCCCGCGCCGCCGTGCGCCGGGGAAGGCGGGCGCGGGCGCGGACGGGCGTGTGCGGCGGGACGGCAGGGGAGGGGACGGCGATGTCGCAGGCAGGGGGCAGGGCGGCCAGGGTGCGCGCGGTGCTGACGGAGGCGTTCCGGCCCAGCGTGATCGAGGTGCACGACGACAGCGCAAGCCACGCCGGGCACAGCGGTGCGGCACCGGGAGGCGAGACGCACATGCAGGTGCGCATGGTCAGCGACGCCTTCGCGGGCCAGAACCGGGTCGCACGGTCGCGCGCGGTGCACGCCACGCTGGACGCGGAGTTCAGGACCGGGCTGCATGCGCTGAGCCTGGTGCTGCGCGCGCCCGGCGAGCCCGGCTGAGGCGGCCGCGCGATTCACGCCCGCGTGCTCACGAAGCCTTAAGCACGCGGCGTCATCCTGTGCGTGCAACAGGAGCACGCACGTGGGCGAGAGCCGGCTGGTCAACCGCAACATCAACGCGACGGCCGGGCGCACCAGCATGCGCCTGGAACCGGAATTCTGGGACGCCCTGCGCGAGATCTGCCAGCGCGAGTCCCTCGTGCAGGC
>JBPBQX010000108.1:0-22999 GCA_050955025.1 Janthinobacterium lividum | reverse complement strand
CCTTCGCCCCCCGCCGTGCTATCGCCCGCGCCACGGCCCGTTCCGGCCGGGGAGGGGGCATCCTGGCGATCTCGGCGGCACTCGTGCTGGGCGGCCTCGGCATCGAGGCGGCGCTCGGCTATCCGGACGCTTTGTTCCAACTGGCCGGCCATCCCGTGACGTGGATCGGCGCGCTGATCTCCCGGCTGGACCGCGCGCTCAATCGCGCGACCCTACCGCCCGCCCGCCGCCGGCTCAACGGCGTGCTCGCCCTCGCCCTTCTCCTCGCCGCAACCGCCGCCCCTGCCGCCGCGCTTCAGGCCGCCGCGCAGTCGTGGCTGCCCCGCTGGCCCGCCCTGGCCCTGCTATCCGCGCTCGCCAGCACCCTGTTCGCCCAGCGCAGCCTGTGGACCCACGTCCGCGCCGTCGCCGACGCCTTCGACGCCCCCGCACCGCCCGCGCGCCTGGCCGCGGCCCGCGTGGCCGTGGCGCGCATTGTCGGCCGGGACGTCGCAGAGCTCGACGAGGCTGGCGTAGTGCGCGCCGCGATCGAGAGCCTGGCCGAGAACTTCTCCGACGCCGTGGTCGCCCCCGCGCTGTGGGGCCTGGCCGCCGGCCTGCCCGGCATCATCCTCTACAAGGCCACCAACACCGCAGACAGCATGATCGGCCACCGCACCCCGCGCCACGAGTCGTTCGGCTGGGCCGCCGCCCGGCTCGACGACCTCATCAACCTGCCCGCCTCGCGCCTCGCCGCGCTGTGGATCGTGCTCGCCGCCGCCCTGCACCGCCTGTGCGGCGCGCCCTGCGCCCCCGCCGAGGCCGCTCGCGCCGTCGCGCGCGACGCACGCCTGCACCGTTCGCCCAACGCCGGCTGGCCCGAGGCGGCGATGGCCGGCGCCCTCGGCCTGCGCCTCGCCGGCCCGAGAACCTACGCCGGCGTGCCGGTCGAAGACCCATGGATGGGGCAGGGCAGGGCAGAGGCCTCGCCCGCCGACCTGCGGCGCGCCCTGGCGCTCTACCGCACCGCCTGCCTGATGCAGGCAGGGGCTGTCGCGGCGCTTCTGCTCGCCTGAGCCGTGCCACGCCACCCCGGTCAAAGGCGAAGGGCCGCGCCGGACTGGCCGGCGCGTCCGCCCGGACATGCTTGTCGCGCTGAACGCACTGCTCGCCGACGCGAGCCTCGGCCTCGCCGCCTGACACGACCGCTCAGGGCCGCCCGCCCGGCCCCGCCAGCGCCAGCAGCGCGCCCACGTCCACGTGCCGCTCCAGGTGCTCCGCCAGCCCGTCCAGCGCCGCCTCCACCTCCGCCGCATGGTGCCGCACCGACCCCGCGCCCCCGAGCCTGCGCAGCCACGCCGACCGCTGCGCATCCCCCCCGAACAGCCCGTGCAGGTATGTCCCCCCCACCAGCCCGTCCGCCGACCACGCCCCGTCCACCCGCCCGCCGTCCAGCCGCAGCATCGGCCGCTCCGCATCCGCCCCCTCGGTGCGCCCCATGTGCATCTCGTAGCCCTCGCACGCGACCCCGTCCTCGGCCGACACCCCGCGCACCGCTTCCAGCCGCTTCTCGCCGGACAGCACAGTGTCCACTTCCAGCAGCCCGAGCCCCGCCGCCTGCCCGGGCGGTCCCTCGACCCCCTCCGGATCGGCCACGCTGCGCCCGAGCATCTGGTAGCCCCCGCACAGCCCGAGCACCCGCCCGCCCCGCCGCCGGTGCGCGGCGACGTCCACGTCCCACCCCGCCGCCCGCAGGCTCGCCAGGTCCGCCATCGTCGCCTTCGACCCCGGCAGCACCACGAGCGCGCACCCCGCCGGCACCGGCTCCCCCACGCGCAGCATCAGCAGCTCCACCCCGGGCTCGCCCGCCAGCGGGTCGAGGTCGTCGAAGTTGGCGATCCGCGGCAGCACCAGCACCGCCACCCGCAGCCGCCCCCCACCCCCCGACGCCGGCCGCGCCACCGCCTCCTCCAGATCCGCCGCGTCCTCCGCCGGCAGCCGACGCGCCCCCTCGAAGTGTGGCACCAGCCCCAGCCCCGCCCACCCCGTGTGCCGCGCGATCGCCGCCATCCCCGCGTCGAACAGCGTCGGGTCGCCGCGCATCCGATTCACGATGAACCCGCGCACCATCGCCCGGTCCCCTGCCTCCAGCACCGCGTGCGTCCCCACCAGGCTCGCGATCACGCCGCCGCGGTCGATGTCGCCCACCACCACGACCGGCGTGCCCGTCGCCCGCGCGAACCCCATGTTGGCGATGTCGCCGGCCCGCAGGTTGACCTCCGACGCGCTGCCCGCCCCCTCGACCACTACGACGTCCGCGCCCGCGCCCACCCGCGCGAAGCTGTCGAGCACCGAGGCCATCAGCCCCGGCTTCATCGCCTGGTACTCGCGCGCACGGGCCACCGCGCGGACCCGCCCCTGCACCACGACCTGCGCCCCCGCGCCCGCGCCGTCCCCCCCGTGCGGCTTGAGCAGCACCGGGTTCATGTGCACCGAGGGCGCCACGCCGCACGCCAGCGCCTGCAGCGCCTGCGCCCGCCCGATCTCCCCGCCGTCGGCCGTGACGGCCGCGTTGTTCGACATGTTCTGCGGCTTGAACGGCCGCACACGCAGCCCTCGCCGCATCAGCGCCCGGCACAGCCCGGCCACCAGAAGGGACTTGCCCACGCCGGAGCCCGTGCCCTGCAGCATCACCGCGCGCGTCACGGGCGAAGCAAGGCCAGAGGCTCTGCCTCTGGACTCCGCCAAAGGCTGCGCCCTTGAAACGCACAACTTAAGGAAGGCCGGTCCAGGGGCGAGGCTGGCCAAAGGTTCCGACGACCCGCTTGGGTCGTTGGAAAGGCCAGGCGAGGGGGCTCGCCCCTGGCGGGTCCGGGCAGAGCCCGGCCTTGCTTGCTCAGAACTCGATCCCTTCCTGCGCCCGCACGCCGGCGGCGAAATGGTGCTTCACCGCCCCGAACTCGGTGACGAGGTCCGCCGCCTCCATCAGCGCCGGCTTCGCGTTGCGCCCCGTGACCACGACGTGGAGCATCGCCGGCCGCCCCGCCAGCGCCGCCAGCACCTCGTCGACCTCCAGGTACCCGTAGCGCAGCGCGATGTTCAGCTCGTCAAGCACCAGCAGCGCCACCCCCGGCGCGTGCATCAGCGCCACCGCCCGCTCCCACGCCGCCCGGCACGCCGCCACGTCGCGCGCCCTGTCCTGCGTTTCCCAGGTGAACCCCTCGCCCATCGAGTGCCACTCCACCAGTTCCGTCCGCTCCAGCAGCCGCCGCTCGCCGGTGTCCCACGCCCCCTTGATGAACTGCACCACCGCGCACCGCCGCCCGCGCCCGGCCATGCGCAGCACTAGGCCCAGCGCCGCCGTGGTCTTGCCCTTGCCCGGCCCGGTGTGGACCATCAGCAGGCCCTTCTCCGCGACCGCCTTGGAGGCGACCTCGGCATCCTGCACCTGCTTGCGCGCCGCCATCTTCGCGCGGTGGCGGTCCTCGTCCTCGCTCGTCATCGCCGGCATGCTCCTCGTCCGCGCTCTGCCGAACCGAACGCCCACCAGGCCCGGCAGGACGTCACGCAACCCACGCGCAGGCAAGGGGCTGCGGCACGATCCCGCTCACCCCGCTCCCTTCACCGGCACCGCCACCCCCGCCACCACGAGCACGACCCGATCAGCCCGCTCCGCCACCCTCTGGTGCAGCACGCCCGCCGCGTCGCGGAACGCCCGCGCCAGCGCGTTGTCCGGCACGATCCCGAGCCCGACCTCGTTGGACACCACCACCGTCTCCCCGCTCCGCCGTCCCAGCGCCGCCAGCAGCCCGTCCCCCGCCGCCCCAACGTCGTCGCCGCGCAGCAGCAGGTTGCTCACCCACAGCGTCAGGCAGTCCACCAGCACAGGCCCTCGCGCCCCGTCCAGCGCCCCCGCCAGGTCGAGCGGCGCCTCCACCGTCCGCCACCCCGCCGCCCGAGCGCCCACGTGCGACGCGATCCGCGCCCGCATCTCCTCGTCGAACGCCTGCGCGGTGGCCACATACGTCCATGGCGGCGCCAGCCGCGTCACCAGGCTCTCCGCCAGCCGGCTCTTCCCCGACCGCGCGCCGCCCAGCACGAACGTCAGCATCGCCACCCCCGGAAGAAGGCCAGGGCTCTGCTCTGGACCCGCCAGGGGCGAGCCGCCCCTAGACCGGCATTACGAAGGGGAAGCCTCGCGCGCAACAGGCCGGCTTGCTTGACTTCGGCGGGCCCCCGGACCTAGACCAGCCACCGATGGTTTCCCCGGCGACGGGGGATGAAAAGGGAATGCGGTGCGGGCGCGCGAGCGCCCAATGCCGCGGCTGCCCCCGCAACTGTGAGCGGAAAGCGACCTGCCCACGCGCCACTGGCCACCTCGAAGGGGCCGGGAAGGCGGGCAGGGCGCGCCTGATCCGCGAGCCAGGAGACCTGCCATCGCGGGAACGGCGACCACGGCCCAGGCCGGGCGCCGGACCTGAGCCAGATCGTGTCTCCGGGCGGGGTGCCCCGGCGGCCTCGGCCCCGCCGCGACGCCCCCGGCGCCGCGACGCCGCCGGTTTCGCGGGCGCGGCCAGGCCCCCGGACGGTCGTACCCCCGCACGCGCACGCTGCGCGCACCGGCCACGCCTACGCCCGGCGCGGCCGCCTTCGGGGCTTTCGCATGACCGACGCCGTCCGCCTCCACATCTGCACCACCTGCCAGGGCGGCGAGACCCTGGCCCCCGGCGACGCGCCAATGGGCCGCCACCTCCACGACGCCGTCGCCGCCGTCGCCGCACACGACATCGACCTGCGCGAAACCACCTGCCTCGCCAACTGCGAGCGCGGCTGCTCCGCCGTCCTCTCCATGCCCGGCCGCTGGACCTACCTCCTCGGCAACCTGACCCCGGCACTCGCCGCCGATCTCGCGGACTACGCCCGCACCTACGCCGCCTCGCGCAACGGCACCGTCATGCCGTCCCGCCGCGCCCCCTCCCTGCGCGACGTCGTCGTCGGCCGTGTCCCCCCCGCCGACGACCTCGCCGCCGCGAACCGGGCGGCCTGAGCGCCATGGCCCGTATCCCCGCCACCGTGGTCACTGGCTTCCTCGGCGCCGGCAAGACCACCCTCCTGCGCCACGTGCTGTCCCACGCGCGCGGCCGGCGCATCGCCATCATCGTCAACGAGTTCGGAACCCTCGGCATCGACCGCGACACGCTGAGCGCCTGCGGCATCGAGGGCTGCGACGAGGACAGCATCGTCGAGCTGGCCAACGGCTGCCTGTGCTGCACCGTCGCCGACGACTTCCTCCCCGCCATGGCGGCACTCCTGGCCCGCGACCCGCCGCCCGAGCACATCCTGATCGAGACCTCAGGCCTCGCCATTCCTAAGCCCCTGCTGCGCGCCTTCGGCTGGCCCGCCGTGCGCGAGCGCGTCACCGTGGACGGCGTGATCACCCTCGTCGACGCCCCAGCCGCCGCCGCCGGCCGCTTCGCCGACGACCCCGAGGCCGTGGCTGCCCAGCGCGCCGCCGACCCCTCACTCGACCACGACAACCCCCTCGCCGAGGTCTTCGAGGACCAGCTCCAGGCCGCCGACCTCGTCGTCCTCAACAAGTCCGACCTGCTCGACGCCCCCGCCCTGGCCGCTCTCCAGGCCCAAGTCGCCGCCCTCGCCCCCCGCGGCGCCAGGATCCTGCAGGCCAGCGAGGGCCGCATCGACCCCGCGGTGCTGCTCGGCCTGTCCGCCGCCGCCGAGGACGACCTGGCCTCGCGCCCGTCCCACCACGACGCCGAGGACGGCGCCCACGAGCACGACGACTTCGACAGCTTCGTCGTGGACGTCCCAGAGGCGGCCTCCCCTGACGCACTGCTCGCCCGCCTGCGCACGGTGGCCGAGGCCCACGACATCCTGCGCATCAAGGGTTTCGTGCCCGTCGCCGGCCGCCCGATGCGCCTGGCGGTGCAGGGCGTGGGCAGCCGCTTCCGCCACGAGTTCGACCGCCCATGGGCCGCCGCCGAGCCCCGCGCCGGCCGCCTCGTCGTGATCGGCCGCGCCGGCATGGACCGCGCCGCCATCGCCGACGCGATCGCGGCCTGAACCCGTGCACCTGCTGGTCCGCGAAACCCGCACGCTCGACGAGGCCGAGTCCGCCGTCGACCTGGAACAGTCGCCCGCCGGCCTGGTGTTCATCTCCTTCTCCGACAGCGACCTGTCCGCCGCCGCCACCGCCTGGCTCGAACCTGGCCCCGCGCCGGCCCCGCCCGGAAACATGCCCCCCTTCGGCCTGCGCCTCGCGAGCCTCGCCCGCCTGCGCCACCCCCTCTCCGTCGACCTCTACCTCGAGCGGACCGCCGCCCATGCCCGCGCCATCGTCCTCCGCCTCCTCGGCGGCATGGAGTACTGGCGCTACGGCGCGGAGGAGCTCGGCGCCCTGTGCCGACGCGAAGGCATCGCCCTGGCCGTGGTCCCCGGCTGCGAGCGCGCCGACCCCCGCCTCGCCGAGCTGTCCACCGTCCCGGAACCCACCCGCGCGCGCATCGAGTCCCTGCTCCGTGCCGGCGGCGCCTCCAACACCCGCCTCGCCCTGCTCCTCGCCGCGCACGAGGGCGACCTGTGCGAAGCCCCCGGAGGCGAGGGCATCCCCGTCCCCCCCTTCGGCGAGCACGCCCTCGCCGCCGACGCGCCGGACGCCGCTCCCGACTGCGCGATCGTGTTCTACCGCTCCCACCTCCTGGCCGGCGACGTGGCCCCGATCCACGCCCTCGCCGACGCCCTGTCCGCCCGCGGCCTGCGCCCCCGTGCCCTGTTCGTCCCCAGCCTTAAGGACGCCGCCGCCGCCGCCTTCGTCGCCGAGCGCCTGCGCGCCTGGCGCCCTGCCGTCGTCCTCAACGCCACCGCCTTCTCCGCCCGCGCCCCCGGCCACGACGGCGCCCCCGACGCGTCCCCGCTGGACGCCGCCAACGCCCCCGTCCTGCAGCTCGTCCTCGCCAACGCCGCCCGCGACGCCTGGTCCGACTCCCCCCGCGGCCTCGGCCCGCAGGACATGGCCATGCAGGTCGTGCTCCCCGAGCTGGACGGCCGCCTCGCCACCGCCGCGATCTCCTTCAAGGCCGAGGACTTCGTCCCCGCCCTCGAGTTCACCCGCCGCCGCCACGCCCCCGACCCCGACGGCATCGCTCTGGCCGCCGACCGCGCCGCCGCCTGGGCCCGCCTCGCCGCCACCCCCCGCGCCGCGCGACGCCTCGCCCTGGTCCTGCCCGACTACCCCGGCCGGCCCGGCCAGGTCGGCCACGCCGTCGGCCTCGACACCCCCGCCAGCCTCGCCGCCATCCTCCAAACCCTCCGCGCCGCCGGCTACGACCTCGGCCCCGCCGCGCTCCCCGACGCCGACGCCCTGTCCGACACCCTCTGCCGCGCCGAGCCCACCCCCGCCCTGCCGCTCCCCGCCTACGCCGCCCTCTTCGCCACCCTCCCGGCCCCCCTGCGCGCCGCCATCGCCGAAGCCTGGGGCGCCCCGGAGCACGACCCCGCCGTCGCCGCCGGCCACTTCGCCTTCCGCCACCTGCGCTGCGGCCACGCGCTCCTCGCCGTCCAGCCCGACCGCGGCGCCGCCCTCGACCGCAGCGCCACCTACCACGACCCGCAGCTCCCCCCGCGCCACGCCCACGTCGCCTTCCACCTCTGGCTCCGCCTGCACGAGCGCTCCGACACCCTCGTCATGCTCGGCGCCCACGGTACGCTGGAGTGGCTGCCCGGCAAGCCCGTCGCCCCCTCCGCCGGCTGCGCGCCCTCCGCCCTGCTCGCCGGCCTGCCCGTGATCTACCCGTTCGTGGTCAACAACCCCGGCGAGGCCGCCGCTGCACGCCGCCGCCTCGGCGCCGTCACCCTCGGCCACCTCACGCCCCCGATGCGCGCCGCCGCCGCCCAGGGCGAGGCCGCGACCCTGGAGCGCCTGATCGACGAGTACACCACCGCCGACGGCCTCGACCCCCGCCGCGCCGCCACCCTGCGCGCCGAGATCCTGGAGCGGGCGGAGCGGTCCGGCCTGCTCGAAGAAAGCAAGGCCGGGCTCTGCCCGGACCCGCCAAAGGCCTCGGCCTTTGGAAACCACTCCCTTAAGGAAGGCCATTCTCAAGGTGCCGCCTTGAGCGGAGTCCAGAGGCAGAGCCTCTGGCCTTCCTTGCCTTCCGAAGCCCCCAACGACGACCCCCTGGCCCGCCTCGACGCCTACCTGTGCGACGTCAAGGACCTTCAGATCCGCGATGGCCTCCACGTCTTCGGCCGCCCGCCCCACGACCCGCCCGCCCTCCGCGATGCCCTCGCGCGCGGCAACCCCGCCGCCGACCCCGCCGCCCTGTCCGCCCGCCTCGACGCCTGCGCCCCCGCCGAGTCCGCTGCCCTGCTCGCGGCACTCGACGGCCGCTTCGTCCAGCCCGGCCCCGGCGGCGCGCCGACCCGCGGCCGTGCCGACGTCCTGCCCACCGGCCGCAACATCGCCGCCATCGACCCGCGCGGCATGCCGACCCGCGCCGCCTGCGCGTCGGCCGCCCAGCTCGCCACTTTGCTCCTGCTGCGCCACCGCCAGGAGCAGGGCGACTGGCCGCGCGCCCTGGTGATCGACCTGTGGGGCAGCAGCGCCATGCGCACCGGCGGCGAGGACCTGGCTCTCGCCCTGCACCTGCTCGGCGCCACCCCCTTGTGGGACGCGGAGTCCGCGCGCGTCACCGGCGTGGAGATCCTGCCGCTCGCCGTGCTGGACCGCCCCCGCGTGGACGTGACCCTGCGCATCTCCGGCCTGTTCCGCGACGCCTTCGAGACCCAGCTCGCCCTGTTCGACGACGCCGTGCGCGCCGTCGCCGCCCGCGACGAGGCCGCCGACTTCAACCCCCTCGCCGCCGCGATCGCCGGCCTCGACGGCCCGGCCCTGCACGCCGCCACCGCCCGCATCTACGGCCCCGCCGCCGGCCAGTACGGCGCCGGCGTCACCGGCCTGCTCGACCGCGGCGCGTGGCAGGGCAGGGCGGCGCTCGGCGAGTCCTACCTGGCCGCCTCCGAATGCGCCTGGGGCCCCGGCCGCGACGGCGCGCCCGACCGCGCCGGCCTCCAACGCCGCGTTGCAGCCGCCGAGGCCTTCGTCCACGTCCAGGACCACGCCGAGACCGACATCCTCGACGGCCCCAGCTTCGTCGCCCACGAGGGCGGCTTTTCCGCCGCCGCCGCCTCGCTCGGCGCGGCCCCCGCGCTCTACCACGCCGACACCTCCCGCGAGGGCACCCCCCGCGTGCGCGCCACCGCCGCCGAGGTCGCCCGCGTCGTGCGCGGCCGCGCCGCCAACCCCGACTGGGTGCGGGGCATGATGGCGCACGGCTACCGCGGCGCCGCCGAGATCGCCCGCGGCGCCGACGCCCTGTTCGGCTTCGCGGCCACGCTCCCCGACCGCTTCGACCGCCAGTTCGACTTGGTGTTTGAGGCCACCCTCGGTAGCCCCGAGGTCGATGCCTTTCTCGCCCGCGAGAACCCCGCAGCCCGCGCCGCTCTGGCCGCCCGCCTCGACGAGGCCCTGTCGCGCGGCCTGTGGCGCCCCGCCCGCAACGCCGTCGCCGCCACCCTCGCCGAGGCCGCTGGGCGATGATCCGCGGCTGGTGCCCGTCCCTGTTTGAGCCCATGCGCTCCGGCGACGGCCTGCTCGTGCGCATCAAGCCCCGTGCGGGCGGCCTCGACGCGGACACCCTGCGCGCCGTCGCCGACGCCTGCGCCCGCCACGGCAACGGCGTGGCCAATCTCACCGGCCGCGCCAACCTCCAGCTCCGCGGCCTCGCCGACGTGACCCTTCCGCCCTTCGCCGACGCCATGCTCGCTCTTGGCGCCGCCGACGCTCACCCCGCCGCGGAGCGCCGCCGCAACCTGGTCGTCTCCCCGCTGGTCGGCGACGACCCGCACCTCGCTCCTGCCACCCTCGCCGTCGCCCGCGCCCTGGAAGCCGGCCTCGCCGACGCTGCCCCGACCCCGCTGGACGCGCTCCCCGGCAAGTTCGGCTTCCTCGTCGACGGCGGCGGCGCATGCGGCCTCGGCCCTGTCCGCGCCGACATCGCGCTGCGCTGCACGCCCGACGCCTGCCTGGTCCGCCTCGACGGCGGCACCCACGCCCTGGCCGTCGCCCCCGCCGACGCCGCAGCCGCAGCCCTCGCCCTGGCCCGCGCCTTCGCCGCGCTCACCCCCGACACCGACACGCCGGACATCCAGCCCCGTCACGCCCCGCGCATGCGCGACCTCGTCCTCGCCCTCGGAGAGGCGGCCGTGTTCGCCGCCGCCGGCCTGCCCGCGCCCCGCCCGGCCCCGCCCGGCCCGGCGGCAGGACAGGGGGCCGACGCTCCCCCCGCCGTCGGCCCCCTCCGCTACCCCGGCACCACACGCGGCGCCCTCGCCGTCGCCCCCGCCTTCGGCCAGACCGACGCCGCCGCCCTGCACGCCCTCGCCGCCTTGTCCGAGCGCTTCGGCGACGGCCGCGTCCGCCTGTCCCCCTCGCGCACCCTCCTGGTCGCCGGCGTCGCCGCCCACGATCTGCCGCGCCTCGCCGCCGCCTGCGCCGCGCTCGGCCTCATCACCGCGCCCGACGACCCCCGCCTGTCCGTCACGACCTGCCCCGGCCGCCCCGCCTGCCGCAGCGGCGAGGCCGACACCCGCCGCGACGCCCCCGCCCTGGCCGCCCTCCTCGCCGCGCGCGCCGACCGCCCCTTCGCCACGATCCACCTGTCCGGCTGCGCCAAGGGCTGCGCCCACCCCGCCCCCGCGCCCCTGACCCTGGTCGGCGAGCCCGGCGGCTACGGCGCCTCGCGCAACGCCCGTGCCTCCGCGCCCCCGCACGCCCGCCACGCCTCGCTCGACGCCGCCTGGGCCTGGGCGATTGCCACGACGCCGAACCCGGCTACACCCGCATTCCTCCCGCCCGCCGCGCCGCATCCCGGAACCGCGCCATGACGACCTACGACTACGAGCACGACGGCCCCGCGATCTACGCGCGCTCCTTCGCCACCATCCGCGCCGAGGCCGACCTGTCCGGCTTCTCACCCGACGAGTCCCGCGTCGCCGTGCGCCTGATCCACGCCTGCGGCATGGTCGACCTCGCCCGCGACATCGCCTTCGGCCACGATTTCACCCGCGCCGCCCGTGCTGCCCTGCTCGCCGGCGCCCCCGTGCTGTGCGACAGCGAGATGGTCGCCCACGGCATCACCCGCGCCCGCCTGCCCGCCGCCAACCAGGTCCTGTGCACCCTGAACGACCCCCGCACCCGCCCCCTCGCCACCGAGATCGGCAACACCCGCTCCGCCGCCGCCCTCGACCTGTGGGGCGCGCGCATGGCCGGCGCCGTGGTCGCCATCGGCAACGCCCCCACCGCCCTGTTCCACCTGCTGGAGCTGGTCGACGCCGGCGCCCCCCGCCCCGCCGCGGTGATCGGCATGGCCGTGGGCTTCATCGGCGCCGCCGAGTCCAAGGACGCGCTCGCCGCCCACAACCTCCCCTTCGTGATCGTGCGCGGCCGTCGCGGCGGCAGCGCCATGGCCGTCGCCGCCGTCAACGCCCTGGCCAGCGAAGCCGAATGACGCACGCGCCTCCCGACCTCCTCGCCGTCCCGCTCCCGCGCGAGCCCGACGCCCTGCGCCCGCCCGCCACGCAGCGCCTCGGCACCCTGCACACCGTCGGCCTCGGTCCGGGCGACCCCGAGCTGCTCACGCTGAAGGCCGCCCGCGTGCTCGCCGAGTCCACCGCCATCGCGTTCTTCTGCAAGCGCGGCCGTCCCGGCCATGCCCGCACCATCGCCGCCCCCCACCTCCGCCCCGGCGTGGAGGAGGAGCGCCTCGACTACCCCTTCACCACCGAGCTTTCCGTGGACGACCCCCGCTACCTCCTCGAGATGGGCGAGTTCTACGAGCGCTGCGCCGCCCGCCTCGCCCGCCGCCTCGCCGCCGGCCAGGACGTCGCTCTGCTGTGCGAGGGCGACCCGTTCTTCTACGGCTCCTCCATGTACCTGTTCGACCGCCTGCGCCCGCGCTTCCCCGCCCAGGTGGTCCCGGGCGTGACCGGCATGAGCGGCTGCTGGACCCGCGCCATGCTGCCCATGCTCCACGGCGACGACGTCCTCGCCGTGCTCCCCGGCACGCTGGACACCGCCGCCCTCCAGGCCCGCCTCGCCGCCTGCGACGCCGCCGTCATCATGAAGGTCGGCCGCAACCTGCCGCGCATCCGCACCGCGCTCGCGGCCGCCGGCATGGCCGACCGCGCCATCCTCGTCGAGCGCGGCACCATGCCCGGCGAGCGTGTCCGCCCCCTGCACGACGTCCCCGACGACGAGCGCGCGCCCTACTTCTCGCTCGTCCTCGTCCCCGGCCGGCAGCGGCCGCGATGACCCGCGCGAAGGCAGCAAGGCCAGGGCTCTGCCCTGGACCCGCCAGGGCGAGCCGCCCTGGACCGGCACGAATAGACTCCCAGTCACGCCAGGGTCCGGGGGGCGGCTCGCCCCCTGGCCTTCCCTTGCCTTGCGCAGCGCCATGATGACCGGCCACCTCGTCGTCGTCGGCCTGGGCCCCGGCGGCCCCGCCCACCGCACGCCTGCCGCCGAGGCCGCGCTCGCCGCCGCCGACGACCTGCTCGGCTACGCCCCCTACGTCGCCCGCGTCGCCGTGCGCCCCACCCAGACCGTCCACCCCACCGACAACCGCGAGGAGCTGGACCGCGCCCGCCACGCCCTGGCGCTCGCCGCCTCCGGCCGCCGCGTCGCCGTGGTGTCCTCCGGCGACGCCGGCGTCTTCGCCATGGCCGCCGCCGTGTTCGAGGCCGCCGAGCACGGCCCCCCCGCCTGGCGCGCGCTGGACATCGAGGTCGTCCCCGGCATCTCCGCCCTCCTCGCCGCCGCCTCGCGCGTCGGCGCCCCCCTCGGCCACGACTTCTGCGCGATCTCCCTGTCCAACAACCTCAAGCCCTGGCCCCTGGTCCTGCGCCGCCTCCGCGCCGCCGCCGAGGCCGGCTTCGCCATGGCGCTCTACAACCCCACCTCTCGCGCCCGCCCCTGGCAGCTCGGCGCCGCCCTCGACCTGCTCCGCGAGATCCTGCCGCCGTCCACCCCCGTGATGTTCGTCACCGCCGCCACCCGCCCAGAGGAACACGTCGAGCTGGCCCGCCTCGACTCCGCCGCACCCACCTCTGCCGACATGCGCACCCTGGTCATCGTCGGCACCGCCGACACCCGCATCATCGAACGCCCCGGCGCAGCCGCCTGGGTCTACTCGCCACGGTCCGCGTCTTGACGCACGAAGCAAGGCCAGGGCTCTGCCCTGGACCCGCCAGGGCGAGCCGCCCTGGACCGGCACACGGAAGCCTCGCCCCTCGCCGACCTTCTCCGGGCACTGCGCGCGCCGTCGGCTCCGTGCGACCGTCCTCAGTCCAGCTCCAGCCAACGCAGCGCCGCGCCCACATCGGCCACGTTCGCCCCGCCGTTCACGGCCGCGGGCCGCTCGAGCATGACCACCTCCACCCCCAGCCGCCGCGCCGCCTCCAGCTTCGCCGCCGTCGCCAGCCCCCCCGAGTTCTTGGTCACCACCACCTCGATCCCGTGCCCCCGCATCAGCGCCAGCTCGCCCTCCAGCGCGAACGGCCCGCGCGCCACCACGACGACCGCCCCCGGCAGCACCCCCGCGTCCGGCGCATCCACGCTGCGCACGACGTAGCGGTGCCACGGCGCGGCCGCGAACGCCCCCAGCTCCTTGCGCCCTACCGTCAGCAGCACCCGCCGCGGCGCCGCCCCGAGCCGGGCCGCCGCCTCCTCCAGGCTCCCGACCGCCACCCAGCGATCCCCCGGCGCGGCCACCCACGCCGGCCGCGCCACCCGCACGAACGCCACCCCGGCCAGCCCCGCCGCGACCACGGCGTTGCGGCTGATCCCCACCGCGTACGGATGCGTCGCATCGACCAGTCCGTCGAACCCGCCCTCGCGCAGGAACGCCGCCAGCCCTTCCGCGCCCCCGAACCCGCCCACGCGCACCGGCAGCAGCGAGGCCGCCGGCGCCCGCGTCACCCCCGCCAGCGACAGCACCGCCTCCACCCGCGCATTCCCCGCGAGCGCCCGCGCCAGCGCCGCGCCCTCCGTCGTCCCCCCCAGGATCAGCAGCCGACGACAGCGCACGGACCGGCCTCGTGACAGGGGAACACCGCCCGGCAACCGGGGCAGGGCAGGGCGCACCGCCCGCCTGGCTGACCCTTGTGGGCGTGGGCGAGGACGGCGTCGAGGGCCTGCCCCCCGCCTCGCGCGCCGCCATCGCCGACGCCGCGCTGGTCGTCGGCGGCGCGCGCCACCTCGCCCTGGTCGCCCCCCTCCTGCGCGCCGAAACCCTCCCCTGGCCGCACCCCATGACCGAAGCCTACCCCGCGATCCTGTCCCGACGCGGCCACCCCGTCGCCGTGCTCGCGTCCGGCGACCCCCTCTGGTTCGGCGTCGGCGCCACCCTCGCCCGCCTCGTCCCCCCCGCCGAGATGCGCTGCCTCCCTGCGCCCTCCTCGATCAGCCTGGCCTGCGCCCGCCTCGGCTGGAGCGTGCAGGACACCACCGTCGTCTCCCTGTGCGGCCGCCCGCTGGCCACCCTGCGCCCCGCCCTGCAGCCCGCCGCCCGCCTGGTCGTGCTGTCCGCCGACGCCAACACCCCCCGCGCGATCGCCGCCACCGTCGTCGCCCACGGCTTCCCCGCCGCCACCCTGCACGTCATGGAGGCCCTCGGCGGCCCCCGCGAGCGCATCCGCACGACCTCCGCGCACGCCTTCGCGCTCGCCGGCCTCGACCCCCTCAACCTGGTCGCCGTCGACGTCGGCCCCGGCACCGCCGCCGCGTTGCCCCTGGCCCCCGGCCTCCCCGACGCCCTGTTCGAGCACGACGGCCAGATCACCAAGTCCGCCGTCCGCGCCGCCACCCTGGCCGCCCTCGCGCCCCGCCGCGGCGAGCGCCTGTGGGACGTCGGTTGCGGCTCCGGCTCCGTCGCGATCGAGTGGCTCCTGCGCGACCCCGCGATGCGCGCCACCGCGATCGACGCCCGCCCCGAGCGCGCCGCCCGCGCCGCCCGCAACGCCGCCTCGCTCGGCGTTCCCCGCCTGGACGTCCGCGTCGGCGCCGCCCCCGCCGCGCTCGACGGCCTGCCGCCGCCCGACGCCGTCTTCCTCGGCGGCGGCGCCACGGCCCCCGGCGTGATCGAGGCCGCGTGGTCCGCCCTGCCGCCCGGCGGCCGCCTGGTCGCCAACAGCGTTACCGTGGAAACCGACGCCGTCCTGCTGGCCGCCCGCGCCACGCTCGGCGGCACCCTGACCCGCATCGGCATCGAGCGCCTGGACCGCATCGGCACCATGCACGCCTTCCGCCCCGCCATGACCGTGACGCAGCTCGCCGCGGTGAAGCCGTGAGAAGCAGGCAAGGCCAGAGGCTCTGCCTCTGGACTCCGCTCAAGGCAGTTGCCGTGAGAATACCTTTATTAAGTAAGGGGTTCAAAGGGTCCTCGGACCTTTTGGGGGGCGGGGCAGACCCCGGCCTTCCTTGATGACCGTCACCGCCGGCATCGGCTGCCGCAAGGCCTGCCCCCCCGACGCGCTCGTCGCCGCCGTCCGCGCCGCCGAGGCCCTGTCCGGTCGCACCGCCACGACCCTGGCCGCGCCCGACTCCCGCGCCGCCGTCGCCCGCGAGGCCGCTCGCGCCCTGGGCCTCCCCCTGGCCCTGGTGCCCCCGTCCGCGATGCAGGCGGCGCAGCCCCGCTGCGCGACCCGCTCCGCGCGCGCCCTGGCCGAAACCGGGGTCGCCTCCGTGGCGGAGGGCGCCGCCCTGGCCGCCGCGGGCCCCGGCGCCGTGCTGCTGCTGCCGAGAACAGGGGAGGGATGGGCGACATGCGCGCTGGCCGGCTGATCCGGGGCACCGCCCCCGAACGGATGCGTTCCAAGGGCGCAGCCTTTGGCGGAGCCCAGAGGCAGCGCCTCTGGCCTTCCTTCCTCCCTGGCCGCCACCCATGACCGTGCACTTCATCGGCGCCGGCCCCGGCGCTGCCGACCTGCTGACCCTGCGCGGCCGCGACCTGCTCGCACGCTGCCCGGTCTGCCTTTACGCGGGCTCCATCGTCCCGCGCGAGATGCTGGCCCACTGCGCCCCCGGCACCCGCCTGGTCGACACCGCCCCCCTCAGCCTGGACGAGATCGAGGCCGAGTGCGCCGCCGCCGACGCGCTCGGCCACGACGTCGCCCGCCTGCACTCCGGCGACCTCTCGCTGTACAGCGCCGTGGGCGAGCAGCTCCGCCGCCTGCACACCCGCGGTATCGCGACCACCATGACCCCCGGCGTGCCCGCCTTCGCCGCCGCCGCCGCGCTGCTCGGCCGCGAGCTGACCCTGCCCGCCGTCGCGCAGAGCATTGTCCTGACCCGCATGTCCGGCCGCGCCTCCGCCATGCCCGAGGCCGAGGACCTCGCCGCCTTTGCCCGCACCGGCGCCACGCTGGCGATCCACCTCGCCATCAACACCCTGCCGCGCATCGTCGCCGAGCTTCTCCCCGTGCTCGGCCCCGACTGCCCCGTTGCCCTCGTCGAGCGCGCCACCTGGCCCGACGAGCGCACCGTCCGCGGCACCCTCGCCGACATCGAGGACAAACTCGCCGCCTCCCCCATGGAGCGCACCGCCCTCGTCATCGTCGGCCGCGTCCTCGACGGCCACCTCGCCCGCGAGAGCGCCCTCTACGACCCCGACTACCGCCGCCGCTTCCGCCCTGGCGGCCTGCCGTGAAGGAAGCAAGGCCAGGGCCCGGCCCTGGACCCGCTAGGGGCGGCGCCCCTGGACCGGCACACGAAAGCGGTCACCCCGTGCGCGCCAGCAGCCCGCCCTCGCGGTCGAACACCGCCACGTCCCCCCGCACGCCCGCGCCCAGCACCTCGCGCACCACCTCCGCCGCCGCCCGCGCCACCGCCTCCCCCACCGGGCACCCCTCCGCCGCGGCGTGCCCGAAGGCCTCCAGCACCGTGTTCGACCCCTCGATCCGCGCCGCCAACGCTGGCGTGCCCCCCTCCGCCCGGCACAGCGCCGCCAGCCGCCCCAGGTCCACGCCCCCCCGACGCGAGTGCAGGTCCATCCGCCCCTGCGCCAGCTTCGTCATCTTCGCCGGCCCCCCCGCCACCGTGACCCGCGCCACCGGATGCGCCCGCACGTACTTCAGGAACCCCCCCGCGAAATCCCCCATGTCGATCAGCGCCTGCTCGCCCAGCCCGTGCAGCCGCGCCACCGCCGCCTCCGACACGCTCCCCGTCGCCCCTGCCAGGTGCCCGAGCCCCGCCGCCCGCGCCACGTCCACCCCCCGGTGGATCGAGTGTATCCACGACGCGCAGGAATACGGCACCACCACCCCCGTGGTCCCCAGCACCGACAGCCCGCCCACGATCCCCAGCCTAGCGTTCATCGTCCCCAGCGCGATCCGCTCGCCTCCCGGGATCGCCACCTCCACCTCCACGTCCGGCACCTCGTCCCCCGCCACCTCGCGCAGCGCCGCCACGATCATCGCCCGCGGCCCCGGGTTGATCGCCGGCTCCCCCGGCGGCAGCGGCAGCCCCGGCAGCGTCACCGTCCCCACGCCCTCGCCCGCCCGGAACCGCACCCCCGCGCCCGCCGCAAGCACCCGCACCGTGACCCGCACCAGCGCCCCGTGCGTCACGTCCGGGTCGTCCCCCGCGTCCTTCACCACCCCCGCCACCGCCCCGCCCGCGACCAGCGCCCCCTCCGCCAGCGCGAACGCCGCCCGCCCCCCGGCCGGCAGCGGGATCTCCACCACGTCCGCGAACACCCCGCAGCGCAGCGCCGCGAACGCAGCCTTCGCCCCCGCCGCAGCACACGCGCCGGTCGTCCAGCCGCGTCGGAGTGCGCCCTGTTCCACACCCCGCGATATGGACCCGCGCAGGCCTGCGACAAAGCGGCAGGCAAGCATGGGCTCCGCCCAAACCCGCAAAGGGTCCGAGGACCCTTTGATCCCTTTACTTAAGAAAAGAATTCCAAAGGCGAGCCTTTGGCGGAGTCCAGAGGCAGAGCCTCTGGCCTTGCTTCCTTTGCAGGCCCTCGCATGACCCCCGCCCTGATCGTCGCCGCCCCCCGCTCCGGCTCCGGCAAGACCACCGTGACGCTCGCCCTCGTCGCCGCCTTGCGCGCCCGCGGCCTTCGCGTGCGCGTGGCCAAGTCCGGCCCCGACTACATCGATCCCGCCTTCCACGAGCGCGCCTCCGCCGCCCCCTGCGTCAACCTCGACACCTGGGCCATGCCCCCGGCGCTGCTCGCAGCCCTCCTGCACGCCCCCGGACCGCCGCCCGACCTCCTGGTCATCGAGGCCTCCATGGGCCTGTTCGACGGCGCCGGCGCCACGCCCGGCCGCACCGGCGCCGCCGCCGACCTGGCCGCGCGCTTCGCCCTGCCGGTGCTCCTCGTGATCGACGTGTCCGGCCAGTCCCAGTCCGCCGGCGCCACCGCCCGCGGCTTCGCCACCCACGACCCCGCGGTCCGCGTCGCAGGCTGCGTCCTGAACCGCGTCGGCAGCCCCCGCCACCTGGCCGGGGCAGGGGCCGCCGTCGCCGCCGCCGGAGTCCCGCTGCTCGGCTCCCTGCCGCGCGACCCGGCGATCGCCCTGCCCGAGCGCCACCTCGGCCTCGTCCAGGCCAGCGAGCACGACAGCCTCGACCCCATGCTCGCCCGCCTCGCCGCGCTGGCCGAGTCCCGCCTCGACCTCGACGCCATCCTCGCCTTGGCCCGCCCCCCCGCCACCGCGCCCGACCCCGCGGCTCCCGCGCCCGGCCTGCTCCCCCCGCCCGGCCAGCGGATCGCCCTCGCCTGGGACGCGGCCTTCAGCTTCGCCTACCCCCACATGCTCGCCGGCTGGCGCGCGGCCGGCGCCGAGGTCACGCGCTTCTCCCCCCTCGCCGACGAGCCGCCCCCGGACGACTGCGACTGCTGCTGGCTTCCCGGCGGCTACCCGGAGCTGCACGCCCCCGCCCTGGCCGCCGCCGCGACCTTCCGCACGGGCCTGGCGCGCTTCGCCCGAACCCGCCCGGTCCACGGCGAGTGCGGCGGCTACATGGTCCTCGGCCAGGGCCTGACCGACGCGGCGGGAGCGCGCCACGCCATGGCCGCCCTGCTGTCCCACGACAGCTCCTACGCCCGCCGCCGCATGCACCTCGGCTACCGCGAGGCCACCCTCCTGCACGACTCCCCGATCGGCCGCACCGGCCAGACCCTGCGCGGCCACGAGTTCCACTACGCCACCTCCAGCGAGGAGACCGACGCCCCCCTCGCCACCCTGCGCGACGCGAACGGCGACCCCCTCGGCCCCGCCGGCGCCCGACGCGGCCTCGTCACCGGCACCTACTTCCACGCCATCGCCCTGCAGGAGCCCTGATGCCCGCCCAGCAGCCCCCCGCCACCCTGGCCGCCCTGCGCGCCCTGTGCACCGCGCTCCCCCCCGGCGACGCCGCCGCCGAGGCCGCCTGCCTTGCCCGCCAAGCCACGCTGACGAAACCCCCCGGCAGCCTCGGCCGCCTGGAGTCCCTCGCCGCCTGGCTCGCCCGCTGGCAGGGCCGAGCCATGCCCCGCCTCGACCGCGTGGACATCCTGGTGTTCGCCGCCAACCACGGCGTCACCGCGCACGGCGTCTCGCCCTACCCCCCCGCCGTCACCGCCGCGATGGTCGCCAACTTTGCCGCAGGCGGCGCCGCCATCAACCAGCTCGCCGCCGCCGCCGGCGCCCGCCTCGCCGTCCACCCCCTCGACCTCGACCGCCCCAGCGCCGACATCACCGTCGCCCCTGCGCTTGACGAGGCCGCGTTCCTCGACGCCGTCGCCGCCGGCTGGCGCGCGCTGCCCCCCGACAGCGACCTGTGCTGCCTCGGCGAGATGGGCATTGGCAACACCACGGCCGCCGCCGCCCTGTCCGCTGGCCTGCTCGGCGGCCGCGCCTCCGACTGGACCGGCCGCGGCACCGGCGTCGACGACGCGGGCCTCGCCCGCAAGACCGCCGCCGTCGCCGCCGCCCTGGCCCGCCACCGCGCCGGCCCGCCCGCCGACCCCCTCGACGCCGCCGCTTCCCTCGGCGGCCGCGAGCTCGCCGCGATCCTCGGCGCCACCCTGACCGCCCGCCACCACGGCGTGCCCGTCCTCCTCGACGGATTCGTGTGCACCGCTGCCGCCGCCCCCCTGGCCCGCATGACCCCCGGCGGCCTGGCCCACGCGACCCTGGCCCACGTCTCCGCCGAGGCCGCCCACCGCGCGCTTGCTGCTGCCCTGGGCTTGGCACCCCTGCTCGACCTCGGCATGCGCCTGGGCGAGGCGTCCGGCGCCGCGCTGGCGATCCCGCTGCTCCGTGCCGCCGTTGCGTGCCACGCGGGCATGGCCACCTTCGCGGAGGCCGGCGTGCCCGATGCGGCCTGAAGGAAGCAAGGCCAGAGGCTCTGCCTCTGGACTCCGCCAAAGGCTCGCCTTTGGAATCCTCTTCTTAAGTCAAGGGATCAAAGGGTCCTCGGACCCTTTGCGGGCCCGGGCAGAGCCCGGCCTTGCTTCCTTCCCTCCCGCCGCCCACCTCGCCGAGGCCCTCGTCCTGCTGACGCGCATCCCCGTTCCCTGGCGCTTCATTCCGTCCCCCTCCGCCTCGCCCTGGGCGTTTCCCGTCGTCGGCGCCTTCCTCGGCGCGGCCACCGGTGCCACGGCCACGCTCGGCGGCGCGCTCGGCCTCCCCCCAGCGCTGTCCGCTGGCTGGGCACTGGCCGCGACACTCCTGCTCACCGGCGCGCTGCACGAGGACGGCCTGGCCGATACCGCCGACGGCCTGGGCGGCGGCCGCACGCCGGAGCGCCGCCTCGCCATCATGCGCGACAGCCGCATCGGCAGCTTCGGCGCCCTGGCGCTCGTGCTGTCCACCGGCCTGCGCTGGTCCGCGCTCGCGGCGTTCGAGGGGGCAGGGCAGGGCACCTGGCGCGTCGTCGCGGCGAGCACGGCCGCCGGCGCCCTGGCCCGCTGCGCGATGCTGCTGCCGATGCGCCTCCCGCCCGCGCGCCCGGATGGGCTGGGCGCGAGCCTGGGCGTGGTGCGCCCCGCCGCGATCGCCGCCGGCTGGGCCTTCGGCGCGGCCCTCGCCTTCGCGCTCCTCCCCGCGGCCCGCGCCGGGCTGTGCCTGCTCCTGGCCGCGGCCGCAGGCCTGCTGCTCGCGCGCACCGGCCGGCGCGCGCTGAACGGACGCACCGGCGACCTGCTGGGCGCCACCGAACAGGCCGCCGAGTGCGCGATCCTGACGCTGCTGGCCCGCTAGCGGACCGAATACGCGGCCGCCTTGCCCCCTTGCACGGCGAGGCAGGCCGTCACGACTCCGCAGCCCGCTGCGCTCGAGCCTGGGCGGCGGAGACGGCGTCGCCCGGCACCCTGTCCGATGCAGGTAGACGCTTTACGAATATCCCCCATTGCATGTAACACAACATTGCGGCGGCCCGAGCAGCGTTCCGCGGATGCTCAGGTAAATCAATACCGGTCCAGGCAAGTACAGATGTGTGGCGTCAAGGCAGAACCGCGTCGTTCGGCACGGCCGGAACCATCGAGTCGATCGCACGAAAGGCTGCCAATGCACCACCAGGGGCCAGGATGACCCTGCCATGATCCTGCGCGCGCTGCGAAGGCCGCGCAGGCCGCCGGCCATGGACATCGCCACGCTGCTCGACTGTTTCGAAAGCATCGGGGACAGCTGCGAGTTCGCGTCCCTGCAACAGATCGCGGGCGTGACGACGCCGGGGATCTTCAAGTGGAGCGCGGTGCCGCTGCCGCGCCTCGCCGAGCTGATCGATGCCTCCCTCGAAGGGGTCGATGATCCGGTGCACTTCCGGTTGCGGATCGAGGCGCGCGGCAATGGCCGCGACGAGTACATGCTCGACCACGCCGCGCTCCAGTCGCCGACGCATACCTTCGCGATCGCGGACGAGACTGTCGAGGCGCGGCTGTTCGACCGCGAGGTCCGCCGGCACACGATCCTGCGCCGCAAGTTCCTGGAGGACGCCGCGGTCGGACGCAGGATCTTCGTCTACCGCAGCCTCGCCCCGCGGCCGCTCGCCGAGGTGGCGCGCGTGCACCGCGCCCTGCGTCGTCTAGGCCCGAACCGGCTGCTGTTCGTGCGTCCGCCCGGCGACGGGCTGGCGGCGGGCGAGGTGTCGCGGCTCGACGACGGCTTCGCCTGCGCGGCGCTGGACAGGCTCGCGGTCTACGAGGCCTCGACGGCGATCAGGAGCGAGATGTGGCCGGACCTGCTCCGCAGCGCGCACGACAGCCTCGCCGGACAGCCGCAGCCGGGCCACGCATGACCCCGACCCTCGACGCCGTCGTTGCGTGCATCCATCAGGTGCTGCGCGACCGGCCGGCCCTGGGCGCGCACACGCTGGCCGCCGAGGTGCCCGGCTGGGACTCGTTCGCGACCGTCGAGATCGTCTTCGCCCTGGAGACCGAGTTCGGCTGGCAGATGAGCAGCGCGGAGATGGAGCGTGTCGACGGAGTCGCAGCGCTGATCGCGATCGTGGAGCACCACGGATCGACCGGGCAGCCCGCCGCCCGGTAGCGGATCGCGTGCCGCCCGGTGCAGATGCCGCGCTCGGGGGCCCTGGTGCCGGGCCCATGGCGGAGCCCCGGCCTCAGGCCGCTGGCGTTCCCGCGCCGACGAACACCCGCACCTCGCCCGGTGCCTGCGCCGCCACCCCGAGGTCCACCTCCACCCCCGCGGCGAGCGCTGCCAGCACCCGCAACGGCCCGCCATGCGACACGACCACCTGGCACCCCCGCGCCGGCATCCCCGCGTACGCCGCCCGGCACCGCGCCACCAGCGCCGCCCCGCTTTCGCCGCCGGGCGGCGCGAACCCGGACAGGTCCGCGGCCCAGCGATCCAGCGACGCGCGCGGCACGTCGTCCCACGCCATGCCTTCCCACGCCCCGAAGTCCAGCTCCCGCAGCCGCGGATCCTCCACGAC
>JBPBQX010000107.1:0-25107 GCA_050955025.1 Janthinobacterium lividum | reverse complement strand
GCCGGGGTGCCGAGGCTGTCCAGCGCGCCCTGGTCCACGCTGACCTGGGCGCCGGCCGGATGGCTGCGACACAGGACCAGCAGGGCGGCCGCCGCGAGCAGGCGTGCCGGGCGGATTCGAGGAATGGACAATCGCATGGTGGCCGAACCGTGGCGCAACGCCGGGTCGGACGCAAGCAAGCGGCCCGGCGTGTCTGCACAAGGACGGCGCACCGCCGAGGTCCGTCTGCCTGCGGTCGGGGCAGGACGCGCGAGCGCCCCGAGCTGGCGCGGACGCCCGGTCCGGCCTGGGCGGTGGCGCCGGCAGGCGGCCGGGGAAGGCGTCAGGCCGGGCGCTGCTCCGCGGCGCTGACGCCGTCGGCGACCATCTCCAGGAGCTGGGCGTGCAGGTGCGGGTTGGCGGCGACCACGTTGTTGGGGGCGTCGTCGAACAGGGTGGCCTCGGCGCCGGAAGGGTCGGTGGTGAAGCCGCCGGCCTCGCGCACGATCAGCAGGCCGGCCGCGCAGTCCCACGGCTTGAGGCCCAGCTCCCAGTAGCCGTCGTAGCGGCCGGCGGCGACCCAGGCGAGGTCCAGCGCGGCGGCGCCGAAGCGGCGGACGCCGGCGACCGTGGGCATCATGGTGCCCAGCGTGCGCGCGAAGGCGAGGCGGTGCTGGGCGCGGACGGCTGCGAACGGGATGCCGGTGGCGAACAGGGCCTCGCGTATGTCGCGGCGGGCCGAGACGCGCAGGCGACGCTCGTTGAGGTAGGCGCCGACGCCCTTCTCGGCCCAGAACATCTCGTCGTTGGCGGGGCTGTAGACCAGGCCGGCGCTGATCTCGGTGGTGCCGTCGGGCAGGCGGCGCTGGAGCGCGATGCTGATGGCCCAGTGCGGGATGCCGTGGAGGAAGTTGGTGGTGCCGTCGAGCGGGTCGACCACCCAGCGCCACGTCCAGTTCTCCGCGCCGTGCGCGCCGCTTTCCTCCATGAGGAAGGCGTAGCCGGGGCGGGCGCGGGTCAGCTCCTCGCGGATGGTGGCCTCGGCGCGGATGTCGGCCTGGGAAACGAAGTCGGACGGGCCCTTGATGCTGACCTGGAGCTGCTCGACCTCGGTGAAGTCGCGCAGCAGGCGCTTGGCGGCCTTCTGCGCGGTGTTCTGCATCACCGTCATGTGGGGGGAGAGGCGGAGGGCCATGGCGAGGACTTTCGATCGGGAAGGAAGGCCAGGGCTCTGCCCTGGAAACCCGCCGAGGGCAGGCGCCCCCGGACCCGCACACTTAAAGAGTCGCCGGTCCAGGGGCGGCTCGCCCCTGGCGGGTCCGGGCAGCGCCCGGCCTTGCCTGCTAGTTCTTGGCGCGCTCGACGTAGGTGGCGTCGTCAGTGCGGATCACGACGCGCTCGCCGGCCTCGATGAACGGCGGCACCGAGGTCTTGACGCCGTTGGACAGGCGGGCGGGCTTGTAGGACGACGAGGCGGTCTGGCCCTTCACGACGGGGTCGGCCTCGACGATCTCGAGCGTGACCATGGCGGGCAGGTGGATGCCGACAGGGTCGCCCTCGACCAGGTCGACGACGACGACCATGTTGTCCTGCAGGAACGCGGTGCCGTCGCCCAGGATGGCGGCGGGGATCATCGCCTGCTCGAAGGTCTCCGGGTCCATCAGGACGAGGTTGTCGCCGTCGGTGTAGGAGTAGGTGTACTCCTTGTTGTCGGTCATCAGGCGCTCGACGGTGTCGGCGGTGCGCCAGCGCTCGTTGGTCTTGTTGCCGGTCCTGAGGTCGCGCATCTCCACCTGGATGAAGGCGCCGCCCTTGCCGGGGGTGATGATCTGCTGCTTGAGCACGGTCCAGCGTCGGCCGTCATGCTCGATGACCTGGCCGGCGCGGATCAGGTTCGCCTGCTGCTTCATGGGTGGGATGCTCTGTCTGTGCGGTGGCGGGCTGTGCGGTCGCGGGGGTGGCGGGTGTCTAGACCGCGCCGGGCGGGGCGGCAAGGAAGGCAAGGCGCCGCGGCGTTCCGGGCGCGGCGACGCCCGCGATCAGCCCGGGGCGCCGGGGACTGGCGCGGCGGGAGGGGCGTGAGCCCCGGTCGTGGCGGGCCTGGACGCGATCACCCAGCGCTGCGCGCCTTTCGGGGCCGGGAAGGCGGCGATGCCGTCCACGATGCCGTCCCTGCGTGCGTCGTCGGAGCTGAGCAGGACGGTTCTGTGGAGGTATGTCTGCGCCTCGGACGCGGTCAGGCGGGTCCTTGCCTTCAGCGTCTCGCCGACGGTGCGCTCGTAGGCCTCGATCTTGTCGGCCTGTTCGCGCAGTCGCTCCGCGCTCACGAGGCCGTTGGACATCATGCCGGCGGCGTGGAACAGGAACACGCCGCGGGGCACCGAGTAGCGGTCCTGGGTGCTGAGGAACACGAACGTCGCCGCGGACGCCACGAGGCCGACGTTGTAGGCCTTGAAGGTGATGCCGTCTTGCTCGTGCAGGCGCGTCATGTAGCTCACGATGGCCTGCGCCGCGTCGATGTCACCACCCGGGGAGTTCATGCCGATGTCGATCTCCCTGGCGCCGGCGCTGCGGAGCTTGTCCACGTCGGCAATGAACAGGTCGCGGCTGGTCGGGACGATGGGCGCGTTGAACACGAGGTAGCCGACGCCCGCCACGGGCACGGGCTCCGCTAAGGCCTGCGTCGGTGCGGCCGCCTGCTGGCAGCCGGCCAGCATGCAGAGGATGCCCGGAAGGGCGCGGTGCAGGGTGGACAGCCGCATGTGCAGAACCTTCCTGTCGGGGCCGCAGGCCGGTCATCGTCGCGGCGACGGGGCGTTCCTGCCGGCATACCGGCACGCGGTCACGGCGTCATCACCGTTGCGGGCGCGGAGCCGGCTGTCAGGCTGTGCCGCCGGCCGGTGGGGTCGGTGACGACCTCCCCGCCGGACGCGCGGTCGAGCCATTCCGGGCCGATCGGGACCTTGCCGTGGCCGCCGGGGATGTCGAGCACGTAGGTCGGCCAGGCCAGGCCGGTGACGCGGCCGCGCAGGCTGGCGAGGAGCGCCTGGCCCTCGGTGATCGGCACGTGGAAGCGCGCGGTGCCGGGCGCGGGGTCGAGGTGGTGCAGGTAGTACGGCTTGATCCGGGCGGCGACGAGGGCGCGGAGCAGCGCTTCCAGCGCGTCGGCGGTGTCGTTGACGCCGCGCAGCAGCACGGACTGGCCGAGCACGGGGATGGCCTCGGCCTGGATGCGGCGGACGGCGGCGCGGGCGTCGGGCGTCAGCTCGCGGGCGTGGTTGGCGTGCAGGACGACGAACATCGCGCGATCCGTGCGCAGGGCGGCGGCGAGGGCGTCGGTGACGCGGGCGGGCTCGGCGGTGGGGACGCGGGTGTGGACGCGGATCGTGGCGACGTGGGGGATGGCCGTGAGCGCGGCCACGATGGCGGCGAGGCGGCGCGGCGAGAGCATCAGCGGGTCGCCGCCGGTCAGGATGATCTCGGTGATCGCGGGGTGTGCTGCGATCCAAGCGTAGGCGGTGTCCAGCTCCGCCTCGGTGAGCAGGCCGCCGTCGGGGCCGACGTGCTCGCGGCGGAAGCAGAAGCGGCAGTAGGTCGGGCAGACCAGCAGCGGCTTGAGCAGGGCGCGGTCGGGGTAGCGGTGCACGATGCCGCGCACCGGAGAGAGGGCGTCGTCGCCGATCGGGTCCGCGCGTTCGTGGGCGGCGGTGCGCAGCTCGTCGGGGTGGGGGACGAACTGGCGGCCGATCGGGTCGTCGGGGTGGGCGATCAGGTCGCGCAGGGCGGGGGGGATGGCGACGGCGTAGCGTGCCTCGACGGCGGCCAGGGCGTCGCGCTGGTGCGGGGCGGCGAGGCCGGCGGCGACGAGGGCGTCGGCGTCGCGCAGGGTGGTGCGGGGCATGGCGGGGGTTTAGCGTCGCGCGGCCGCGGCGGCGAGGGCCGGCCGTGCGGCGCACGGCCACGTGTGCCGCACAGGGGCGCGGCCCCGGTCCTTTGCAGGGGTGTTGCGGCGATGCGCGAGGCTGCGTGGTGCTGAAGGTCGGGCAGGGCGCTGCCGCTCCGCCGTTCCTGGCGATGGACGTGATCGCGTCGGCGAACCGGCGGCAGGCGGCGCTGCCGGCGGGCGCGCCACGGGTGATCCGCATGGAGGTCGGGCAGCCGGGGACGGGCGCGCCGGCCGGGGCGCTGGCGGCGGCGCGCGCGGCGCTCGGGTCGGGGCATGCGCTGGGCTACACGGAGGCGCTGGGGATACGCTCGCTGCGCGAGGCGATCGCGCGGCACCATGCGGCGTGGTACGGGGCGGAGGTGTCGCCCGGACGGGTGGCGGTGACGACCGGGGCGTCGGCCGCGTTCCCGCTGGCGTTCCTGGCGGCGTTCGACCGCGGCGACCGGGTGGCGCTGGCGGCTCCGTTCTACCCGCCGTACGTCAACATCCTGACCGCGCTGGGCCTGGTGCCGGTGGTGCTGGAAGCAGGGGCGGACACGCGGTTCCAGCCGACGGTGGCGATGCTGGAGGCGCTGGCGCGGGCGCCGGGCGGGCTGCCGGACGGGCTGATCGTGGCCAGCCCGGGCAACCCGGCGGGCACGATGCTGCGGCCGGAGGAGCTGCGCGCGATCGCGGAGTGGTGCCACGCGCAGGGCGTGCGGCTGGTGTCGGACGAGATCTACCACGGGCTCCAGTACGGCGTGCCGGTGGCGACGGCCGCCGCGTTCAGCCCGAGCGCGATCGTGGTCAACAGCTTCTCCAAGTATTTCTCCATGACCGGGTGGCGCGTGGGGTGGATGGTGCTGCCCGAGGCGCTGGTTCGGCCGGTGGAGTGCCTGGCGCAGAACCTGTTCATCAGCGCGCCGCACCTGTCGCAGCTGGCGGCGGAGGCGGCGCTGGGCTGCGGGCCGGAGCTGGACGCCAACGTGGCAGCATACCGGCGGTCGCGGGCGCTGCTGCTGCGCGAGATGCCGGGCGTGGGGTTCGGCCGGCTGAGCCCGGCGGAGGGGGCGTTCTACCTGTACGCCGACGTGTCGGAGCGGACCGGCGACAGCGTGGCGTTCTGCGCGCGGATGCTGGAGGAGGCGGGCGTGGCGGCGACGCCCGGCGTGGACTTCGACCGCACGCGCGGCGGGCGCTTCGTGCGGTTCAGCTACTGCGGGGCGGAGGCGGACGTGGCGGAGGCGGTGGAGCGGCTGCGAGGCTTCGCGTGAGGCAGGCAGGAAGCAAGGCCAGAGGCCCTGCCTCTGGACTCCGCCAAAGGCTCGCCTCTGGAATCCTATACCTAAGTCGAGGGATCAAAGGGCGTCCCGGCCCTTTGCGGGTCCGGGCAGAGCCCGGCCTTGCTTCGGCTTCTGCGTGAGCATCGCGGGTCTGTCCCTGCGCGACCTCGAGTACGTGGTCGCCGTGGCCGAGCTGGGCAGCTTCCGCAGGGCCGCGGAGCGCTGCGTGGTGAGCCAGCCCTCGCTGTCGGCGCAGGTGCGCAAGCTGGAGGACTGGTTCGGCGCGCGGGTGTTCGAGCGCACGACGCGGCGCGTGATGGTGACGCCGCGCGGGCAGACGCTGATCGACCAGGCGCGGCGGGTGCTGGCGGAGGCGCGGGTGCTGGACGACCTGGCGCGGCGCAGCTCGGCGGTGTTCGGCGGCGCGCTGCGGCTGGCGGCGATCGCGACGCTCGGGCCGTACCTGTTCCCGCGCGTGCTGCCGGCACTGCGGCAGAGCTACCCGGACGTGGCGCTGACGCTGAGCGAGGGGCGCACGGAGACGCTGCTGGCGCAGCTCACGGCGACGGACCTGGACGCGGTGCTGGTGGCGCTGCCCCTGCACGGCGACATGGTGTCGAGCGAGGCGCTGTTCGTCGAGCCGTTCGTGCTGGCGTGCCCGGCGGGGCACCCGGCGGCGCTCGAAGGCGGGCCGGGATGGGACGAGCTGGGCGAGGGCGAGCGGCTGCTGATCGAGGACGGGCACTGCCTGCACGAGCACGCGCTGGCGGCCTGCGCAGTGGCGGGCAGCCGCAACCGGCACGGCACCAGCGTGGAGACGCTGAAGTACATGGTCGCGGCGGGGGAGGGCTGCACGCTGGTGCCGGCGCTGGCGGCGGTGGACAACACCGGCGGGCTGCTGCGCTACCGGCGGATCGACGGCGAGGCGTACGGCCGCACCATCGGCCTCGGCTGGCGGCGCAGCGATCCGAGGGGGGCGGAGTTCCAGGCGCTGGCGGCGGTGCTGCGGCGCATCGCCGGCGAGGTGTGCCCGGAGACGGTGGTGGCGTCGTAGGAGGTGTCGGGAGGAAGCAAGGTTGAGGCTCTGCCTCAAACTCCGCCAAAGGCTCGCCTTTGGAAACCTCGACCTGGGTCGGGGGGACTCTCGGCAGGCTTCGGGGGCTTGGCGGGTTTCCCAGGGACCTGCCTTGCTGGCAGGTCCCTGGGATCAGGCGGGGGGCCGGCGCCGTCAGGGTGTGACCTGCAGGACAGCGCCGGGCGGTCAGGCCCGGATCAGCGCTTCCACCAGCCGCGCCGCTTTTCCGCTGGTGGCTCGGCGGCCACAGGTAAAGCGGCTTGTTCTGCGGCCGCCGGCTTGGGTTCGGCCGGCTGGGCGGACCCGACGGCGTGCAGGTCCGCGATCGCCGCCTCGGCGGACACGGCCGGGTCGGGCACGGCAGACGGCGGAGGCGCCGGCTCGGGAAGCGGCAGGTCGAGGACAGGCTCGTCCGGCGCCGCCGTCGGTGCGGCGATCTCGGGCTCGGCCGCGTCCGATGTGCCGGTAGTCTCGTCCGCGGCAAGCGCGTCGAACAGTTCCGGCTCGGCAGGGACGGGCATGGGCTGGGCTATGTCCGCCACCACGGGCGACGGGGTGGAGGACCTGAGCGCGAGCTGCGCTTCCCGCTCCTCCGCCAGCTCCATCACGTCGAAGATGTCCATGCCGGAGGCGTAGGGATTCGCCGGGGTCGGGCCGGCGTAGGGGGCCGGTGCCGCGACGGCCACGGGAGCGGCGGGCTGCTCGTCCTCGTCGCGACGCCGACGACGGCCGCCGCGGCGGCCACGGCGGCGGGGCTTGTCGGAGTCCTCGCCCGCCTCGGGGTCGGTCGGCGGCTGCTCGCCGTCCGCCTGGTCGGCAGCCGACTCGACGGGTGAGGGTTCGGGCGTCTCGTCACCGGGAGCGGAAACGTCGGGGCCTTCCGGGGACGCGACCATGCCGTCCAGGGGGGGAAGCTCGGGCTGCTCCGCATCGGGCAGCGACGCCGCGGCCTCGCTGCCGTCCGCCAGGGTGGCCTCGGTGCCGTCCTTCCGGCGGCCGCCGCGGCGGCGGCGGCGGCGCTTGCGGCGTGCCTCGCCTTCCTCGGCGGTCTCGCCCTCCGGAGCCTCGTCGTCGCCGGCAGGGCGGGCGGCGGCGGCGGGCGCCACGGCGTCGGGCTCCTCCCGCCCCTGCTCGATGTCGGGCTCCTCAAACAGGTCGGGCTCCTCGGCCTCCGGCTCGGCGGACAGCAGGCTGGTCGCGCGAAGGTCGGACGGGGCGGGCGGCATCTCGTTGGGCGCCAGGGCGCGGACACGGGCGATGCGGGTCTGCGCGGGCAGCAGGCTGTCGTCGGCCTCGAAGCAGACGCGCATCTCGTAGCGCGACTCGATCTCGGCGACGCGGCTGCGCTTGTGGTTGAGCAGGTAGATCGCGGTGGCCGAGGCGACGTGGACCTGGATCTCGTCGCCCCTGTGCTTCGCGCCGGCCTCCTCGACCGCGCGCAGCACGTGCAGGCTGGCGTTCTCCGTGGAGCGGACGTGGCCGGTGCCGTCGCAGTGCGGGCAGGCGACGAAGCTGGTCTCGGCGAGCGAGGGGCGCAGGCGCTGTCGGCTCATCTCGAACAGGCCGAAGCCGCTGATCGAGCCGAGCTGGATGCGGGCGCGGTCGTCCTTCAGCGCCTCCTTGATGCGCTTCTCGACGGCGGCGTTGTTGCGGCGCGACTCCATGTCGATGAAGTCGATCACGATCAGACCGGCGAGGTCGCGCAGCCGGAGCTGGCGGGCCATCTCGTCGGCGGCCTCGAGGTTGGTGCGCAGCGCCGTCTCCTCGATGCCGCGCTCCTTGGTGGAGCGGCCGGAGTTGACGTCGATGGCGACCAGGGCCTCGGTCTGGTTGATGACCAGGTAGCCGCCGGACTTGAGCTGCACGGTGGGCGACAGCATGGCGTCGAGCTGGGCCTCGACCCGCTCGCTGGCGAACAGCGGCTGGCCCGAGGGGTTCTGCCAGAGCTGCACCTTGCGGGCGTGGGCGGGCATCAGCAGGCGCATGTAGTCGCGCGCCGCCTTCCAGCCTTCCTCGCCGTCGACTAGGATGTCGTCCACGTCGCGCGAGTAGACGTCGCGGATGGAGCGCTTGATCAGGCTGGCTTCCTCGTGGATCAGCGAAGGCGCCATGGAACGCATCGTGGTGTCGCGGATGTCGTCCCAGAGGCGCAGCAGGTAGTCGCAGTCGCGGATGATCTCCGGCTTGGGGCGGGCGGCGCCGGCGGTGCGGATGATCATGCCCATGCCGCGCGGCAGCTCCAGCTCGGCGGTGATCTCCTTGAGGCGGCGGCGGTCGGCGGCCGAGGTGATCTTGCGCGAAACCCCGCCGCCGCGCGGCGAGTTCGGCATCAGCACGGAGAAGCGGCCGGCGAGCGAGATGAAGGTGGTGAGCGCCGCGCCCTTCGAGCCGCGCTCCTCCTTGACCACCTGGATCAGCAGGATCTGGCGGCGGCGGATGACGTCCTGGATCTTGTAGTGGCGCAGGTAGCGGGGCTGAGGGCGCTCGTCGCCGCGGTCCTCGCGGGACTCGGCCCGGCCACTGCGCGAGGCCTGCTCGCCGTGCGGCGCGGGCTGGCGTGCGTTCGCGGCCTCGTCCTCTGCCGTCTCGGCGGCGGGGTGGCTAACGGCCTGTTCGTGGAGCGAGGCGACGGCCTGCTCGGACGGGTCCGCGTCGCCGGCCTCGGGCGAGTCCGGGTCGGCGGAAGAGGAGGACGCGTCGGCGCCGCCGTGACGCTGGTCCGTGCCGGAGGAAAGCGCCTGCGCGGCGGGCTGCTCCTCGCCCTCGGGCAGGGCGGACAGGACGTGGGGAGCGTCGTCGGCCTGATCGGTGCCGCGAGGCTCCTGGTCCCGCGGGACGGACCCGCCGGCGTGGGCCGGGGACGGGCGCTCGACGCGGCCGCTGCTTTCGGAGGCTTGCGCGGCGGCGTCGTCGGCGGCCGTCTCGGCGCGGGCCTCCTCCTCCTGCATCGCGATGATGCGCTGCCGGTCGGCGGCGGGGATCTGGTAGTAGTCGGGGTGGATCTCGCCGAAGGCCAGGAAGCCGTGGCGGTTGCCGCCGTACTCGACGAAGGCGGCCTGGAGGCTGGGCTCCACGCGGACGATCTTGGCGAGGTAGATGTTGCCCTTGAGCTGTCGCTTGGAGGCGGTCTCGACGTCGAAGTCCTCGAGGGTGCTACCGTCGAGGACCACCACGCGGGTTTCTTCCGCATGGCTTGCGTCGATCAGCATTCGTTTGGTCATGAAGGATGGATCTCCGGTGCGCCCGCGCGCCAGCATCCCGTGGGAGTGCGGCGCCGCGTCGGCTCGATGTCGTGGGTGCGTGGGGGGCCGGGACCGTGGCCGATGCGCACACGGCAGCGCTCGGGCGGAAGGCCCGGTGCGATGCGGTTTGTCGTGTGGTGCGCATGGGCGAGGGCGGAGTCCCCGTCAGGGCGGCCTGGCGCCTGTGCGCCGTGGCCGGATGGGATCGGGTGCGCGGAGGTGTCCCCGGCGGCACCGCAGCCTGGTCGTCAGCCCCGGCGACGCCTCGCTGCGAGGGAGCCGCCCTGTCCTCTGCCGCCAACGCCGCCGTCGTGCCGGCGAGGTCTCAGGGTGCGACCGGTTCCTGCACGCAGCGGATGCGCGAGAAGTGCCGCGCGTGAACGCGCGATGCCGGTCGCGACATGCCGGGGCCGTCCGATCGCCCGTGCTGTTCGTCACGGCACGGGTCTGGTGGCTGGCCTGCATGTTGCAGAAGCAATGCGACAATGGCGTAACCCCGGGGCCTTCGCAAGCCCGGGTGCGACGGGGTGGCGGAGGCCCGAGTCGGGCGGGTTCCGCAGGCCGCCTGCCGCGTCGCGAGGCCGTGTCCCGGGCGAGACGGCTCCGGCATGGCGTTGCGCCGAAGCCGGAAAGACGCGTTTTCCGCCCTGCACGCCGTGTGCCGGAACCGGGCGTGATCTGCGGCGATGTTCGGGAGTGCCCGACCGGGGTATGATGGAGTCGTGCGTCGCAAGGGGTATGGCATGGCAGGGCTGCTCCTCACGCGCCGGAGGCTGCTGGCCGGCGGCTCCGGGCTTCTGGCTCTGCCGGGTGCCGCGCATGCGGCAGCGCACGAACGGGCAGGATCGGCACGCGAGCCTGCTCCCGCGGACCGGGCGGCTGCGGCCCATGGCGGCTCGGCGGCACGGCGGACGCTGCCGCTGCTGATGCTGGACCCGGGGCACGGCGGCAAGGATCCCGGGGCGATCGGGGTGTCCGGCACCTTCGAGAAGCACGTGGCGTTCGCAGCGGCGGGGGAGCTGAAGCGCCAGCTCGAGCTGGACGGCCGGTGCCGGGTGGCGCTGACGCGGGGGCGCGACGTGTTCATCCCGCTCGAGGAGCGCGTGGCGGCGGCGCAGGCCAGGGGGGCGGCGCTGTTCGTGTCCATGCACGCCGACGCGATCGCCGACTCCTCGGTGCGCGGCGCCAGCGTCTACACCCTCGCCGACACGGCTTCGGATGCGCAGAGCGCGGCGCTGGCGGTGCGGGAGAACTCCGCCGACCGGTTCGCCGGCCCGGCGTTCCGCGACATGCCGCCGCAGGTGGCGCAGATCCTGGGCAGCCTGGTGCGGCGCGAGACGCGGGCCGGGTCGACCCACCTGCAGCACGCGCTGGTGGGGTCGCTGGACCGGGCGCTGCCGATGCTCGACAACCCGGCGCGCCATGCGCATTTCGTGGTGCTGAAGGCGGCCGACATCCCAAGCGTTCTGGTGGAGATGGGCTTCATGTCGAACGTGGCGGACGAGGCGGCCCTGCGCCAGGCGTCGCACCGTGCCCGGGTGGCCGCCGCGATGCGCCTGGCGCTCGACGGGTGGCTGGCGCGGGCGGGGACCCAGGCGGGCTAGGCCCTCCGGCCCGGGGTTGTCGGAGTGTCCGGGATGGGTGGTCGCGGCATGGCGCGTCGGCCCGATGGCGTCCGGCGGCCGGTGCGGTGCCTCGGGCCTCAGAGGTGGCGCGACTCCGCGGGCGGCAGGGAGTAGGAAGTGCCACATGAGCGACAGCACCTCCACCAGCAGCGACGCGCGCGAGCGCATGGTTCCGGGCGGTCCAGGGCCCGGCGGCCGCCGGCCACGCGTGCCGTCCCCGCAGCGTCCCCGGCTCGGGTTCGTGCGCAAGGTGGCGGGGGCGCTGCTGGGGCTGACGATGCTGGGTGGCGTGGTTGCCGGCATCGTGGGCTGGAGCGTGTACTCGCGGTTCTCCGCGGACCTGCCGACGCTGGACGGGCTGCGGCACTACCAGCCGCGGGTGATGAGCCGGGTGTACTCGGGCGACGACAGGCTGATGATCGAGTTCGCCACGGAGCGGCGCATCTTCGTGCCGTACGCGGCGATCCCCGATCTGGTGAAGCAGGCCTTCCTGTCGGCGGAGGACCAGAACTTCTGGTCGCACCGCGGCGTGGACCCGCTCGCGATCGCCCGGGCGGCGTTCACCGACCTGACCCGGGTGGGGGCGAACCGGCGGCCCGTGGGCGCGTCGACGATCACCCAGCAGGTCGCGAAGAACATGCTGGTCGGCAACGAGGTCAGCCTGGCGCGCAAGGCGCGCGAGGCGATCCTGGCGCTGCGCATCGAGGACACGCTGAGCAAGGAGCGCATCCTCGAGCTCTACCTGAACGAGATCTACCTGGGCGAGAAAGCGTACGGCGTGGCGGCGGCCGCGCAGGTGTACTTCAACAAGTCGCTGGACCAGCTCGACCCGGCGGAAGCGGCGATGCTGGCCGCGCTGCCCAAGGCGCCGAACAACTACGACCCGTTCCGGGCGCGCGACGCGGCGCATGCGCGGCGGGACTGGGTGCTCGACCGCATGGTGGACACGCGGGCGATCACGGCCTCCGTGGCGGCGGCGGCGAAGGCGGAGCCGCTGGTGCCGGCGGGCGCCAGGCGGCCGGACACCGTGCCGGGCGCCGAGTGGTTCACCGACGAGGTCAGGCGCCAGCTCGTGGAGCGGTTCGGGGCGGACCAGACCGCGCAGGGCGGGCTGGCGGTGCACACCAGCCTCGATCCGGCGCTGCAGCTTGCGGCGGACGCGGCGCTGCGCGAGGGGCTGATGGGCTACGACCGGACGCATGGCGGCTGGCGCGGGCCGGTCGCGCGCCTCGCGGGCGGGCGTGCCGGCTGGCCGGCGGCGCTGGCGGCGGTGCCGCGCACGCCCGGGATGCTGCCGGGCTGGGTTCTGGCGGCGGTGATCGAGGCGGGCGGCGACCACGCCACGGTCGGCTGGCTCGACGGCACGGGAGCGGCGCAGCAGGAGCGTTCCGGCGTCCTGGCGCTGTCCGAGCTGGGCTGGGCGCGGCCGGTGCGCAACGGCGTGGCAGGGGCTGCGCCGCGCCGGATCGCGGATGTCGTGCAGGTCGGCGACGTGGTGATGGTGGAGCCGGGTCGGGCCGGGGGCGAGGAGGCCGCAGGCGCCAGGGCGCGCGGGGAGCGGGTGAGCCTGCGGCAGATCCCGCAGGTGCAGGGCGCGCTGGTGTCGCTCGATCCGACGACGGGGCGTGTGCTGGCTCTGTCGGGGGGGTGGAGCTACGAGGCCAGCCAGTTCAACCGGGCGACCCAGGCGCAGCGCCAGCCGGGCAGCTCGTTCAAGCCGTTCGTCTACCTGACGGCGATGGAGCAGGACATCTCGCCGAGCCAGCGCTTCCTCGACGCCCCGTTCGTGCAGGGCGACTGGCGGCCGAACAACTACGAGATGGATTTCGGCGGGCCGACGCCGCTGCACACCGCGCTGGTGAAGTCGCTCAACCTGGTGACCGTGCGCTTGGCGAGCCGGGTCGGCATGGACTCCGTGGCGGAGACGGCGGTGGCGTTCCACGAGGTCGAGTCGATGCCGCACGTGCTGCCGGCCTCGCTCGGCGCGGTCGACACCACGGTGCTGCGCGAGGCCGGCGCGTACGCATCGCTCGACGAGGGCGGGCGCGAGGTGCTGCCGAGCCTGATCGACAGCGTGCAGGACCGCGACGGCCATGTGGTCTGGCGCGCGCCGGTCGGGCTGTCGTGCGAGGCGTGCGGCGACGCGGGGCGGATGCCGGTGCTGAGCGACGGGCGCCGGCAGGTTGCGGACGCGGCGAGCACGTTCCAGGTGGTCGAGATGATGCGTGATGTGGTGGAGCACGGCACCGGGGTTCCCGCGCGCAAGGGGATCGACCGGCCGATCGCGGGCAAGACCGGGACCAGCCAGGATTTCAACGACGCCTGGTTCGCGGGCTTCACGCCGGGCATGGTCACCGTGGTGTGGGTGGGGTTCGACACGCCGGCCAGCCTGGGCGACGACGAGACGGGGGGCGCCGTGGCGGCGCCGATCTGGAACCACTACATGGCGGCGGCGATGCGCGGCCGGCCGGCATTGGAGTTCCGGGTACCGGACGGGGTGACCCTGGAGCGCTGGTCCAGCGGCAACGGCAGCGTGGTCGACGCGTTCAAGCCGGGTCAGGTGCCGGGCGTGAGCGCGGGGGGCGGGGAGACGGTGTCGGCCAGCAGCGGCGATGCGGCGCGTGGCCCGGCGGTCAGCGGAACCGGCGTGGACAGCGGAATGGGTGGGCTGTATTGACCGCGACCCGGTCCGTGGCTGCATTGGGCCGTAGGTGTCCTGGTCGATGCCGTGCCTGCGAGGCGCAGAGCAACAAGCTGGTGGTTGAGAGATGTCCGCGGAATCCGAAGAGCTGAACCTCCAGATCAGGCAGTCGGTGGCGCTGCTGAGGAGGCATCTTTGACTGGGATGTCGCGATCGCACGGCTCGCGGAGCTGAACGCGCGCGCCGAGGAGCCGGCGCTGTGGGATGATGCCGAGGCCGCGCAGAAGCTGATGCGCGAGCGCAACCGGCTGGCGTCGCAGACGGAGGGGCTGACGAAGCTTGTCGCCGACGTCGCGGACACGGTCGAGCTGGTGCAGATGGCGGAGCTGGAGGGCGACGCGGCGATGGTCGCCGACGGGCTGGCGACGCTCCGCGGCTTTGCAGGCGAGGTGAAGCGCCGCGAGATCGAGAGCCTGTTGTCCGGCGAGGCGGACGGCTTCGACTGCTACGTCGAGGTGAACGCCGGCGCGGGCGGGACCGAGGCGCAGGACTGGGCGGAGATGCTGTCGCGCATGTACACGCGCTGGGCCGAGCAGCACGGCTACAAGGTGGAGCTGCTGGAGAGCAGCGAGGGCGAGCAGGCCGGGATCAAGTCGGCGACGCTGCAGGTCACCGGGCCGGCGGCGTATGGCTGGCTGAAGACCGAGGCCGGCGTGCACCGGCTGGTGCGGATCAGCCCTTTCGACGCGGCGGCGCGGCGGCAGACGTCGTTCGCGAGCGTGTGGGTGTATCCGGTGGTCGACGACTCGATCGTGATCGAGATCGATCCGTCCGACCTCAAGGTGGACACGTTCCGCGCGTCCGGCGCCGGTGGGCAGCACGTCAACAAGACAGAAAGCGCGATTCGGATCACGCACGTGCCGACCGGGATCGTGGTCGCCTGCCAGACGGACCGCAGCCAGCATCGCAACCGGGCCAAGGCGATGGAGATGCTGCGGGCGCGCATGTACGAGGCCGAGCTGCGCAAGCGCGAGGCGGCCAGTGCCGCGACGGAAGCCGCCAAGACCGACATCGGCTGGGGCCACCAGATCCGGTCCTACGTGCTGGCGCCCTACCAGCTGGTCAAGGACCTGCGCACGGGTGTGGAGACCGGCAATCCCGACGCGGTGCTGGACGGGGAGTTGGACGGGTTCATGGCGGCCTCGCTGGCCCAGCGTGTCGGGGCGACCCGCAGCGAGGCCAGCGCCTCCGCGGAGTAGCGTGAGGGAGAGGCAGGCCCTAGGGGGGCGAGCCGTGCATGATCTGGATCACGGCCGGGCCACCCACGACGATGAAGATGGTCGGCAGGATGAAGACGATCATCGGCATCGTCAGCAGGACCGGCAGCTTGGCGGCCTTCTCTTCGAAGCGGGTCAGCATCTCGTCGCGCATTTCGGCCGACAGCACCCGAAGCGCCTGCGACAGGGGGGTGCCGTACTGCACGGATTGCAGCATGGTCATGCCGAGGCGCTGGTAGGTTACAAGTCCGGTCCTGTGCCCGAGGCTGAGCAGGGCGACGCGCGGGTCGGGGTTGAGCTGGAACTCGCTCGTCGTCTGGTCGAATTCGTCGGCGACGGCGGGGTGGGCGTGACGGATCTCCTGGCCCACGCGCTGGATCGCTGGTTCCAGCCCGAGCCCGGATTCCGCGCAGATGACCATGAGGTCGAGCGCGTCGGCCAAGCCGGCCTCGAGCCGCTTGAGATGCGCGCTGCGGTTGTGGCGGATGACCATGTCCGGCGAGACAAGGCCCAGGCACGCCGCCGCCGCCGCGCCCAGCATCTGGATCCGGCCGCTGGCACCGACGCCGAGCAGCGTGATCCAGGCCAGTATGGGCAGGCTCGCCACGAGGACCACCTTCACGCTCACGAACAGGCTGAGCGCCGTGTTCGGCCGCAGCCCGGCCCGCAGCAGCGTCTGTTCGAGCTGCGCGAGCGTCTTGGGCGACAGCAGCCCCGTGCGCAGCACGAAGCTTCCGAGGGAGATCAGGATCTCCAGCGGTCTGGCTGCGGCGGAGGTCTTCTCCAGGGGGGCGGCACCCAGCGCTCGCCGTGAGCTCACGGCGGACAGGCGGGCGGCCAGCCGCTCCTCCTGCTGGGCGCCGCGCCAGAGAATCGCCAGCAGCAGGAGGAACGCGGCGACGCACGCCAGCCCGGCCAGCATGAGCGGGTTCATGACAGGCTTTTCCGGATCAGGGCGCGCATGATGAATATCCCGGTGCCGAGGCTGACGGCAGCGCCCGCAAGAATCTTGTTCCCAAGCGGGTCGGTGAACAGGCGCATCATGTAGGCAGGGTTCATCACCATCAGGCCGAGGAGTGTCACGATCGGCAGGCCGGCAAGAACCGCGGCGCTGGTGCGTGCCTCGGCGGCGAGGGCGTATCCCTTGGCCTTGGCGGCGGTACGCTTGCGCATGACCTCCGCGAGGCCGTCGAGGGTTTCGGACAGTCCGCCGCCGGTTTGCGCCTGCAGCGCCAGTGCGGTGGCTAGGAAGCGGTATTCCTGGATGTCGTTCAGGCGGGTCATGTTCTTCAGCGCGTCCTCGAGAGTGACTCCGATCGCGAGTTCGTTGCCGACCTGGGCGAAGTTGGCGCTGGTCGGCAAAGGACACTCTCGTGCGACGGCACGAATGCCTTCAGCAATCGGGACACCCACCCGGACGGCACGCACCATCATCCCCAGTGCGTCCGGCATCTGGGTTCGCATCTTGTTGTGGTGGCGCTCGATCATGCCGTGCGTCAGCCTGCGGGAGATAAAGATCCACAGCAGCGGGGTGGCGAGAATGGCGAGCGGCCCGAGGACGAACGCTCCGAGCCACGTCACGCCGCGAGCGACAGCAAACGAGATGAGCAGGATAACCCACCAGGGAACGCGGTAGTGGCTCGCGAGCCTGAGCTGGATGCCGAACAGGCCGAGCAACCGGTGCCCGAGGCTGGTCGGGGCCTCCGCCATCGTGATGCTGACCCGTTCGTCCGACTGGATCAGGCTGGGCCGCCGACCTTCGACGACACTGTCCATGCGCTTCCTGAGCGCCTCCTGCTGGCCCTGCATGCGCAGCACCAGCATCAGCGAGAGGGCGGTCGCCATCAGCAGGATGGAGGCGCCTGCGAGCAGGAGCGCCACGGTGCTCATGGCGTCGCCTCCAGCGCCGACGCCCAGGTGCGGTCCAGGCCGAAGTACACCAGCCGCTGCTGGAAGCCCGGACGGGCCCTGCTCACGATGTAGCGGCTGATCAGCTTGCCGCGAGGGTCGAGCCCGGTCACCTCGAGATGGAAGATGTCGTTCATGATGACGACTTCGCCTTCCATGCCCTGCACTTCGGTGACCTGGGTGATGCGCCGGCCGCCGTCGCGGTGCCGCTCGACCTGCACGATCATGTCCACGGCGCTGACGATCTGCTGGCGGATCGCGAACTGCGACAGGCCGAGGTTGCCCATCTGCACCATGTTCTCGATGCGGGTCATCGCGTCGCGCGAGGTGTTGGCGTGGACGGTCGACATGCTGCCGTCGTGGCCGGTGTTCATCGCCTGCAGCATGTCGAACGCCTCGGAGCCTCGCGTCTCGCCGATGATGATCCGGTCGGGGCGCATGCGCAGGGCGTTGCGCACGAGGTCGCGCGCGGTGATCTCGCCCTTGCCCTCCAGGCTGGCGGGACGGGTTTCCAGGCGCACGACGTGGGGCTGCTGGAGCTGCAGCTCGGCGGCGTCCTCCACTGTGACGATTCGCTCGCCGGGGTCGATCATGCGCGACATCGCGTTCATCAGAGTGGTCTTGCCCGAGCCGGTGCCGCCCGAGATGATGACGTTCAGCCTAGCGCGACCCGCGATCTCGAGGATGCGCGCGATCTGGCCCGTCATGGCGCCGAACTCGACGAGCTGGGCCATGTCGATCGCGTGACGGGCGAACTTGCGGATCGAGATGTAGGGACCGTCGAGTGCCAGCGGCGGCAGGACGATGTTGACGCGCGAGCCGTCCTTCAGTCGGGCGTCCACCATCGGGCTGGACTCGTCGACGCGACGGCCGACCGCGGTGGCGATGCGCTGGCAGATGCTGACCGCGTGCGCGGTGTTGCGGAAGTGGGCGTCGGAGATCTCCACCTTGCCCTTGCGCTCGACGAAGATGCGGTTCGGTCCGTTCACCATGATGTCGGCGATGGACTCGTCCTCAAGCAGGCTTTCCAGCGGCCCGAGCCCGAGCATGTCGTCGACAAGCTCCGTCGCGAGGCGCTTCTGCTCGCGACCGTTGAGCTGGATGCGCCGGCTTGTCGCGATCTCGGAGACCAGGCGCACGATTTCCGGGAGCAGCTGCTCCGGCGCCAGTCCGGCCACCGCGGCAGGGTCTATGCGACCCAGGCACAGCCCGCGAAGCTCGGCGAGCTGCGCCTGCGACGTGTCGGGGGTGGATGGAAGGTGGGGGCGATGGGGCGCTCCGGAGTCGGAGGCGACCCTGCGCTCCTCCTGCACCAGCACGGGAGCGGGGGAGGGAGCTTCCTCTCGCCTGCGCCCGAACGTCGTCGGGACCGGGGTCGCGTTCATGCGCCACGCCCGAACATGAACCTGCGGCCGCGTCTCGCCTTGCTCGCGGCTTCGGCAACAGCGTTGCTGTCCAGCAGCCTCATGAAGGCCGCCTGGCGGGCAACCTCCGAGATGGCCGTCCGGAAGGTCCCGTTTGTCGCCGCGGCGGGCTGACCCAGGTTGGCGGCCGCGATCATCGCTCGTGGCATGTCGTTGATGACCACATCCGCCTTCATCTGGAGCGTCTTCTCCACCTGCTGCCGGGTCAGTCCACCCGGCATCCCGAGCCGGTTCAGGATCACGACCGCCCGCCGTGTCTGGCCAGGGCCGGCCGGGAGATCGAGGATGCGCAGGGTGTCGCGAAGACTGGCGAGCGTCGGGATTGCCACGATGATGCGCTGGTGCGCCAGCAGGAGAAGTTCCTTGTAGAATCGAATCGGTTCTATCGGCGTGTCGGCGATGATGAGGTTGTAGCGCTTGCGCACGGCCTCTATGAGCTTCGGAGTGGCGCCCTGCGTGTAGACGGTGCGTTCCTCGAGCTTTTCCTCGGCGGACAGCACGTGCAGGCGCTCCGGTGCGCCCTTCGCGGCCGCGGGACGGGCGGCGCGCTCCAGAAACAGCGGGTCGATGCGATCGGGACGTTCGAGGGCCATGCGCAGACCGGGCCCAGCCTGCGTGTTCAGCATCATCGCTGCACGGCCCATGTGGAGATCAGGGTCGAGCAGCAGCGTGTGGCGCTTCAGGTCAGCCGCGAAATGCCAGGCCAGGTTGACGGCGATCGTGGTCGCACCGGCGCCACCGACACTCGACGTCACCGTGACGACACGCCCGTTGGTGACCGACTCCAGGGGCTGGGTGCTGCCGCTGAAAAGCGGCAGGAAATGGTGGATCACCATCTCGCGCGTGACGGGCTTGCACAGGTATTCGCGAACCCCGAGGCCGCGCGTCATCTGCCGGTAGAAGTCGACGTCGCGCTGCTCTCCCACGACGAGAACGCTCACGTCTGGCTCGACCGCCTCGGACAGGTGGCCCAGTGCGGAAAGCGGCTGCTCCTCGCCGCTCACGTCCACGACGAGGACGCGCGGTGTCGCGGTCTTGCGCAGTGTCGCGGTTGCCGCCTGGACGGAGCTGCGGCGCAGGTCCAGCACGCCGAGGCCCGCATCGGCAAGACCCGCCCTCAGGGCCGCCTCGGTGTCAGCGTCGGTCACGAAGCCGAGGAAGGTCGGACGCTCCGGCCGGGTTGATGCATCGGGGCGTTCCGCAGACGCGACGGTATCCGTGTCAAGGGTCATCTAAAACCTCGCGGCAGCGGTTTGAGCACCGCGGTATATGAGGAGCGTGGTGCTTTCGGGTGCGGCTCGCTCGCCGGCGAGGGACTGCGAAACGTCGCCTGCCCAGGTGACCGGAGAGCTCGACTTGGTCAGAACGAGAGGGGAATTGGCAGATCGCACAGACACGGACAGCTTTCCGAGCTTGAGCGCGATTGCGAGTCGCTTCGCGTCTTCCGTCGAGACCTCCAGGGTCATCGTCTTGCTGTCTCCTTGTGGATGCTCGTCCGGGGCCGCGCCTTGCATGAGCTGCTGGTCGACAGCGATGACGCGTATGTCGGTGAGCACGGTCTCGCTGGAGACGCTGTGGGCGGACGAGCGACCGGGGACGGCGGTTTCGCGGACCAGGATCAGGTCGATATGGTCGCCCGGCCAGATGAGGCTGGCATCGGAACCGATCTGGTTCAGTCCGATGGTGACCGCCCGCATGCCAGGGTCGAGTACCGCCGACAGGAAGCCGTGGTCACCCTGGCGGACCACCACGCTGTCCGACAGGGGGTCGCCCTGGGCCAGGGTGTGGCGGAGCATGGCGCCGAACAGTCCGGCCCGATTCTCGGGCGTGTTGTGCAGGAGCGTGGCAGCTGCCGCGGCGGGGAGTTCGGCGCTGGTGAGGTCGTCGGGCTTGAGCAGGCTGCCGGCGTGGATGGCGCGGGTCGCGACCAGCACGGACATCGTGACAGGGGGCGGGGGCGGTCCCGCTTCCGTGCTGACTGCCGCGGCAGGCCTGGTTTCGATCCAGGTCACCGTTCCGAAGCCGGCGAGTCCGATACACAGGATCACGAAAAGAGCGACGCGCATCAGCATGGTTCAGCCCTTTGCGAGCGCGATGAATGTTCCAGCGGAGATGGCCACGACATACGGTAGCGCGTCTGCCCTGCGGGCACGGCTCTGCTCGATACGGAGGCGACGCAGCACCGCCACGGAGCTTCGCCGTTGCACCAGCGGCGGGAGGTGGCGAAGAGCCAGGTAGAAGGCGGACAGCAGCCCGCCGCTGAATGCCACGCAGACCAGGAGCTCCGGAGCGTGGCTGGGAGGAAGCAGCATGGTGACGGCGGGGATCAGCTTGGCGTCGGCGCCGCCCATGGCACCCAGCCTCCAGAGGAGCACGGTCGAGGCGAAGACGAGTGTCGCGACGATCAGGCCGGACATGGCGTCGCCGCGGGCCAGGTCGACAGAAAGGCCGATGCCGGCGATGGCGACGGAAACCCGGTTCGGGACCGAGCGGACGAGGATATCGCTTGCGGCGGCGTAGAGAAGGATGGCGATCGATGCGAAAGTGGCAAAGCCGGTCAGGAGGCTCATTGTCGTTCCGAATCAAGCCTGTTGATGTCCGGTGAAGAACCGCTCCACTGTTGTTCGTACAGGGAGCGGTTGATCACAGATGCGGAGCGATGCGGAGGCACGGTTCCGTTGCCGCTTCTGCATCCGAGTCCATCGGGCAGCTTCGGAGAAAGTGTTTAGAGGCTGGTTCCGACATTGGTGAAGACGGTGTTCAGCTTGGTTCCAACGGTCGACACTGCGCCCACGATGATGGCGGCGATTAGAGCGGCAATCATCCCGTACTCCAGGGCGGTGACGGCGCGCTTGTCGGACATGAAGCGCGTGTAGGCGGTCAGGATCATGTTCATGCGCAAAGTTCCTTTGTTGCTGAAGCCTTGAGGGCTGACGCCAGCTTCAGGTGCATCTGCATTGTCGCAAGAAAGCCTTGCGGATTGGTAAACACCGGCACTTCGGTCGTGTCCGGTTAGGCCATGCTGTGCCTTGGCTTGGGGCGGCGAAGGTTGCGCTGTTCAGGTGCCAGCGCGGTCTGTGTCGTGCCTGGGGCAGGCAAGGTTGATTGTCTGCGCCCGGAACCACAGGGCTGGCCGGGCGACAGGGTGGTCACGGACAGGGCAGAGGCAGCCTGCTTCGCAGGGCTGCTGCTTCCGCCGCCGTTAACCTGCAGGCAAGGTCTTCGGCGAGATCGTCACCGGACTGATCTGCCGGTTCCTCAGTCGGGCGGGTGCTTGGTGGCGTGACGGTTTCCTTCACCGCCTTCCCGCAAGAGCGCGGTTCTGTGGACCGCGACGATGCATTCTGGTCCGACCGGCGTTCAGATTGGTTCGGCCAGGTGCATGGCAGGTTGCTGGATGCCGAGTCCAAGGCTGTGGCATGTGGCGGACAGGCCGGTCGCCAAGGGCGTCCGGGCATGCAGGGTGAGCGCCGCGATGGCCGCCTTGGGATTGCCGAGAGAGACGCGTATGTCGCCGAGGCGTGCCGGGCCGAAATCGATTGTCGGCCGGCGTCCGGTGACGCTGCCCAGGGTCTCGGCGAGGGTTAGGATCGAGGTGCCGGTCCCGGTGCACACGTTCAGGACCTCCGATCGTGCCCGGCCGTCAGCCTGCTCCTGCTGCATGGTCGCCATGCCGGCCAGGAGATGGGCCACCACGTCGGCGACGTAGACGAAGTCCCGGACCTGGCGGCCATCGCCGTGGATCGTCACGCTTCGGCCCGCGACGATGCGGGCGGCAAAGATGCTGATCACACCGGAATACGGCGAGGCCGGGTCCTGGCGCGGCCCGTAGACGTTGAAGAAGCGGAAGCCGGTCGCCGGCACCTTGTGCACCATCGCGCCCACCGCGGCGTGCAGTTCGCTTCCCAGCTTGTCGGCTCCGTACGCGGTGCGGGGTGCGGGGCGCGCGGTTTCGGCCACGGGGCCGGAGCCCTGGTCGCCGTAGATCGCGGCGGAGGAGGCGTAGACGACGGGAAGCCTGCCCTGCGCCCGCGCCGCGTCCAGCACGGTCACCGTCCCGGTCAGGTTGGTGCGATGCGTGCCGATCCAGTCCTCGTTCGAGCGCGCCACCGAGGCGATCGCGGCCAGGTGGAAGATGCCCGCCACCCCGGCGGAGGCCGTGTGCAGCAGGGCCGGGTCGGCAACGTCGCCGACATGCAGCTCGACGCGCGGATCGAGATTGTCGCGCCGCCCGGTGGACAGGTCGTCGACCACCCTGACCTGATGGCCGGCGTGCAGCAGCGCGTCGGCGAGATGCGACCCGATGAAGCCGGCACCGCCGGTGATCAGAAACAGGCTCATGCCATCTCTCCCTTGTCGTCATGGTGGTGGCTCAGGTGGCGTTGCGCCACCACGCGCTCAGGTGCGGCGGGTCCGTTCCTGTCCGGTTGGGGCGTCTCAGGGGCCGGTTTCGGCCGCCATCCGGATCTCGAGCAGGTCGGCCTGAACTCCGGCGTCGCCCGGATGGCGGGCCAGGATCTGCCGCAGCAGCGCGGTCGCTGCCGCGGCATGGTCGGTGTGGCGAAGAAGCTGGGCGCGGAGCCGCTGGTCGTCGGTGGAGGTGTCGTGCGCGGGCAGGCCGGCGAGTGCCGCGGCGAACAGCGGCGGGGCCTTGTCGGCCTGACGGGACGCGACAAGGGCCTCCCCGGCTTCCAGCAGCACGCGCGGCGGCTGGCTGTGCAGCGCCAGCAGGGTCTGGAACTCGCGCGCGGCCTCGCTGGGCCGGCGGGCGGCAAGGGCGGCACGGGCTGCGGCAAGGCGGGCGGCAGGGTTCTGTGGCTGGGCTGCAGCAGCGGCGGCATCCGCCTGGAGCGCGAGAAGCGGCCGCTCCATGGCTTCGGCGGCGCGGCCGATCGCCGAGAGCACCAGCGGGTCGCCGGTTCGTGCGAGGGCGCGCTGCAGCAGGGGCAGGCCGCGGCGCGGCGTGCCCAGATGGTCGAGTGCCGCGACGTAGCTCTCGACCAGGGCGGGCCGGGTGGACAGCAGGTCCGCCCGGGCCTCTACGATCTCCGCGATCGTGTCCGGCGCGTCGAGGTATTCCAGGTGGGCGAGCCAGCCGGCGAGCTGGTCGGGCGGCGTGGCCATGGCACGGATTCGGACCCAGTCCACCGCTTCGGGCAGCGGCCTCGGACCCCACAGGTAGACGAGCTGCTTCACGGACTCGGACTCCGGGGGCTGGCCTTCGCCCAGCCGGCGCAGCAGCGCGATCGCGCCGGAACGGTCGCCAAGCTCGGTCAGGCGCCATGCCAGGCCGCGTCCTTCCGCGGCGGAGGTCGTGGTGGCGGCGCCGCGGGCACGCAGCGCGGCCTCCAGCTCCGCGATGCGGCCGGTGCGGGCGAGGGTTTCCTCCCACGCGGACACCCAGCTGCCGCCCAGCATGTCGGCCGCGACCTGCTGCACCGCGCCGGCCTGCGCGGCCGGCAGGGTGGCCAGGATGCGGAAGAGGCCCGCTTCGGCCTCAGGGCGCGAGAGACGCGGCAGCAGGGTGCGCAATGCGGCCTGTCCGGCCGGGTCGCCCGAGGTCTGGAACACCGCGGCGACCCAGGCCGGACCGAGATGCGCCGGATCGTGCAGGGTGGCCGTGGCCAGGAGCGGCAGGGCCGCGCGGGGCGACAGCGCGGCGAGGAGCTGCAGCCGGGCCGCGCCGGCGTCCGGCCCGCCGAGGCCGGCACCTGCATCGGCAAGCAGGGCGGCGACCGCGGGGTGGTTTGCCAGGGCCGGCGCGGCAGCGCGGGCGGTCGCCGCGAGGTCCGGGCTGCCGGCGAGCAGGAAGGTCGCGCGCAGCCGGGCGTCGGGCGTGGCCGTCGCGAGGAAGTCCAGCCAGCCGTCGAGCTGCGGCCGGTTCAGGGCTCCGGTCGAGCCGGCAAGCAGGCGAATTTCCGCGGCGGACCAGCCGGCAGGCAGCGATGCCGCCAGCAGCAGCGTGGCGGCGGTGTCGGTCAGGGCATGATCGTGCTCCTGCACGGCCCGGTTCAGGAGGGAGAGCGCGACGGTCGGATCGGCGTGGCCGCCATGACGCAGCCAGTCCGCGACCTCGGCACTCCGGTTGCTGGCAAGGGCAAGGGTGCACCAGGCATTGGCGGCGCCGGGGACGGTGTCGCGTGCTCGCACCAGGAGAGGCAGGACGACGCCGCTGCGCGCCGGGGTGGTCGCCAGCGCCGCGAGCAGCTCCACCGTTGCCGGGTCGGGAGCCGCGCCGTTGCGCAGGTGGTCGAGGAGGGCGGCAAAGGCGGCGCCGTCGAGATGCAGCTCGGTCAGCAGGTGGACGTAGGCGCGCAGCACGGCGGGCGTGGCTGGCGGCAGGTCGAACGCGGCGCGTGCGAGGCGGGTGGCCGCCGCAGTGTCGCCATGGCGGGCGGAGACCAGGGCGGCAACGGAGGGCTGTGCCGCCAGCGCGGCGGGCGGCAGTCGGTCGAGCAGGTCCGCCCGGTCGGCGGGCAGCAGGATCTCCGCGAGGCGGAGCGGGAGCCACGCGGGCATTGCCTGCGTCGGGATGGATGCCGCGACATCGACCGCGAGCGCCGGCTGGTCGTCGCGCAGGGCCAGGTCGGCCAGCAGCGCAGCGCCCGCCTGCGGCAGCCTGCCGGCGCTGCGCAGGGCCAGGAGCCGGGTCAGGGCGGGATGCGTGGCGCCGGTGCGCGACTGCGCGTCGGCGATGGCCAGGGACACGTCGGCGGGCTGCTGCAGCG
>JBPBQX010000106.1:0-39460 GCA_050955025.1 Janthinobacterium lividum | reverse complement strand
GCGGCGTCGGCGACCGCTTCGACGCCACCCGCCTGCGCTACGGCCGCGTCATCATCATGACCGACGCCGACGTGGACGGCGCCCACATCGCCTCGCTGCTGATGACCTTCTTCTACCGCGAGCTCCCCGGCCTGATCCGCGACGGCCACATCTACCTCGCCCAGCCCCCCCTGTTCCGCCTGACCCACGGCGCGAAGTCCGTCTACGCGATGAACGACGCCGACCGCGCCCGCAAGATGAAGTCCGCCTTCAAGCCAAACGCCAAGGTGGAAACCAGCAGGTTCAAGGGCTTGGGCGAAATGCCTCCCAGCGCGCTCAAGGAAACCACCATGGACCCGAAGCGCCGCACCCTGCTCAAGGTCGTCGCCGCCGGCGAGGACAGCCTCCGCACCGACGAGATCGTGGAGAGCCTGATGGGCCGCCGCCCCGAGCTGCGCTTCCAGTTCATCCAGGAGCGCGCCCGCACCGTCGAGGAGCTCGACGTGTGAGCACCGGGAGCAAGCACGGCCAGAGGCTCTGCCTCTGGACTCCGCCAAGGAAAGCCCCTTGGATGGCTTCACTTAAGTCGAGGGATCGAAGGGTCCTCGGACCCTTCGCGGGTCCGGGCAGAGCCCGGCCTTGCTTCCTCCCCGCCCGCCCGTGACCCCCCTCGACGCCCTCGCCGACCAGGCTTTCGCCCCCGTCGCCGTCGCGCTGGCCGCCGCCCGCATCCCCGGCGCCTCCCTGGGCCTCGTCCGCGCCGACGGCACGCGCGCCACCCGCCACGCCGGCCACGCCACCCTCGACGCGCCCCGGGACCCGGTCCGCCCCGACACCCTGTTCGACCTCGCCAGCCTCACCAAGGTCCTGCACACCCTCCCCGCGATCCTGCGCCTGGTCGAGCGCGGCGTCGCCGACCTCGACGACCCCCTCTCCGCCCACCTCCCCGACCTGCGCCAGTACCAGCCCGGCCACTTCGTCCGCGCCCTCACCCTGCGCGACTGCCTCGCCCACCGCACCCCGCTCCCCGCCGTCGAGCCGATCTACACCTGGGGTAACGGCGCCCCGACCCTCAAAGCCCTGGTTCTGCAGCGCGACTGGCCCGCCGGCCCGCCCGTCTACTCCGACATCAACTTCATCCTGCTCGGCCTCCTGGCGGACCGCCTTGCCCCGGCCGCTCCCCTCCCGCCCGGCCTCACGGCCTTTCCCGGCCCCGAGCGCGCCGCCGCGACGGAACACTGCCACTGGCGCGACCGCACCCTGCGCGGCGAGGTCCACGACGAGAACGCCGCCGCGCTGGGCGGCCTCGCCGGCCACGCCGGCCTGTTCGGCACCGCCGACGCCGTGCTCGACAACGCCCTGGCCGTCCTGCAGGGCACCTGGCTCAGCCCCGCCTCGCTCGACCTGATGGCCCGCCCGCAGCGCGCCCTGCCCACGCCGCGTGGCCTCGGCTGGGAGCTGCCGCACGAGGGCTGGTCCGGCGGCAGCCTCTGCTCCCCCGGCACGATCGGCCACCTCGGCTTCACCGGCACCGGCCTGTGGATCGACCGCCCGCGCGGCCTGGCCTGGACGCTGCTCACCAACCGCGTCCACCCGTCGCGCCACCGCGAAACCGGCATCGCCAGCCTCCGCCGCGCCGTCTCCAACATCGTCTCCGCCGGAGGCTAAGGAAGGCCAGAGGCTCTGCCTCTGGACTCCGCCAAAGGCTCGCCTTTGGAAACCCCGACTCGGGCCTGCGACACCGCCCCCGCCCGTGTGCCCCCAGGGAGGCCGGTCCAGGGGCGGCTCGCCCCTGGCGGGTCCGGGCAGAGCCCGGCCTTGCTTCCTCCTCAGTACCCCAACGCGAGCCCGTCCTTCCTCGGCTCCGACCCCCCGATCAGCACGCCGCGCCCCCGATCGATCCAGATCGCCTGCGCCCCGCCGTGCGGCACGGCGAGCAGTTCCGGCGCGTGCCCCATCTCCGCGAGCTTGGCCACGACCGCCTCCGGCACCCCGCGCTCGACCTCGACCTTGCCCGCGAACGGGAACAGCCGCGGCAGGTCGATGGCCTGCTGCACGTCGAGCCCATGCTCCAGCACGTTGCTGAGCAGTAGGCTCTGCCCCATCGGCTGGAAGTGCCCGCCCATGACCCCGAACGACATGACCGCCTCGCCGGCCTGCGTCAGCATCGCCGGCAGGATGGTGTGCATCGGCCGCTTGCGGGGCGCGATGCAGTTCGGATGCCCCTCCTCCAGCCGGAACCCGAAGCCGCGGTTGTGCAGCATCACCCCGGACTCCTCGGCCAGGATGCCGCTGCCGAAGCTCATGAACAGCGAGTTGATGAAGCTGCACGCGTTGCCGTCGCGGTCCACCACGCTGAGGTACACCGTGTCGCGGTGCCGCGGCAGGATCGACTCCCCCGCCAGCGGCAGCACCGGCATCGCCCGCCGGTCGTCGATCAGCGCCGCCAGCGACGCGAGGTATGCCTTGTCCAGCAGCCGCGCCACCGGCACCTCGACCTGCGACGGGTCCGCCACGAACGCGTCGCGGTCGCGGAACGCCAGCCGCGCCGCCTCGATGTGGCGGTGCAGCCGCACCGCGCCGAGCGGCCCGTCCGGCGCCGGCCCGAGCGCCTCCAGGATCCCCAGGATCATCAGCACCACGAGCCCCGACCCGTTCGGCGGGCACTCCCAGACCCTGTGCCCCTGCCACTCCGCGCTGATCGGATCGACGAACATCGCCGCCCCCAGCCCCTCCGCGAAATCCGCCTCCGTGTGCAGCCCGCCCCGCGCGCGCAGCGTCGCCACGATGTCCGCCGCGACCTCGCCCTCGTAGAACCCCGCCGCCCCGCGCTCCGCGATCCTGCGCAGCGTCCGCCCCAGCGCCGGCTGGCGGAACACGTCGCCCGGCACCGGCGCCACGCCGCCCGGCAGGAACGACGCCGTGCCCTGCGCCCGCAGCTTGTCCACTTCGCCCGCCCAGTCGGCACTCACCCGCGGCGTCACCGCGAACCCGTCCTCCGCATACCCGATCGCCGGCCGCAGCAGCTCGCCCAAGCCCCGCGTGCCGTGCGCGTCGAGCAGCGCCTGCCAAGCCCCCACCGCCCCCGGCACCGTCACCGTGTGCGGCGACCGCAGGTCCGGAGTCACGTACCCCGCCGCCCGCAGCCCCTCCAGGCTCACCCCCGCCGGCGCCCGCCCCGACCCGTTGAGCGCCACCACCGCGCCCCCCGCCGGCTTGTACAGGCAGAAGCAGTCCCCCCCGATCCCGGTCGAATGCGGCTCGACCACCGCCAGCACCGCCGCCGCCGCCACCGCCGCGTCCACCGCGTTGCCCCCGCCGCGCAGCACGTCCACCGCTGCCAGCGTCGCCACCGGCATCGACGTCGCCGCCATGCCGTGCGTCGCGTACACCGGGCTGCGGCCGGGATGGTGGAAGTCGCGCAGCCGAGTCGCCTGCCGTGTGTCGCCCATGGAACTTGTCCCCCCGATGCCGGCCGCCGCGAACGCCCGATCCCGCGCGCTCGGCCGTGAAGCGGGCCCGCGACGCACGCGCGGCCGGGCCCCGTGCCCAGACTTCCCCAAACCCCCGCTCTTGGAAACCTTTGCCCGACGCACCCCACGCCCGCGCCTTGGCAACCGGCGCCGCATCTGCTTCTTCGCCCCGGCAACCCGCCCGCCGAAGGACCGCCCCCGATGGCCCGACCCTGATGGCCCAATCCTACGCCACCGTGACCTGGGACCAGCTGCACCGCGACGCACGCGCCCTGGCCGCCACGCTGATGCCGCTCGGCCCGTTCCGCGGCATCGTCGCCATCGCCCGCGGCGGCCTGATCCCCGCCGCCATCGTCGCCCGCGAGCTGGACTGTCGCCTGGTCGAAAGCGTCGCTGTGCTGACCTACGACGACGAGTCGCTCGGCACCCCCACCCTGCTCAAGCCGCCCACGGCGGCCGGCGACGGCGAGGGCTTCCTGATCGTCGACGACCTTGTCGACACCGGCAGCACCGCCCGCCTCGTGCGCGAGCTCCTGCCGCACGCGCACTTCGCCTGCCTCTACGTCAAGCCCGCCGGCCAGGCCCTCGCCGACACCTGGGTCGCCGAGGTGCCGCAGGACACCTGGATCCTGTTCCCGTGGGACACCGCACCCCTGTTCGTGGCGCCGCTTGCCAGGAAGGGAAGCTAGGCAAGGCCTTCTTTTTCTGAAGAAAAAGAAGCAAAAAGACTCTGCCCGTCAGGAAGGAAGACTAGGGGCAGACGTTCTTTGGTTCTTTCTTTCAGGAAAGAACCGCTTCCTTGCTACCCCTGCAGCTGCCTGACCCTGAGCCTGTGGAACGAGATCGCCAGGTGCCGCTCGTCCGGGCTCACGCCCAGGTCGTGCGGCGAGGTCGTGATCGGGTGGCGGAAGTGGAACTCCAGCCGCCCCTCGCGCACGCACTCGCGCGGCAGCTCGACGTCGTATGTCCCCGGCCCCGCGACCACGATCGGCGCCAGCTCGACTCCGCCCACGCTGACCTGCAGCGGCCGCGACACCAGGTGCGGCGGCGCCAGCGACGTCGACAGCACCAGCTCCAGAAGCAGCGGCCCCGTCACCTCGCCGATCGGCAGCACCAGCCGGCTCTCGGCCCCGAGCGTCCAGGTCGCCTCGACCTCCGGGTCCGCCCAGCCGTCCTCGCGCCGCGTCGCCGTGTTCGGTCCGATGCGGAACTCGAAGTCCACCGCCGCGTGCGTCAGCCGACGCGGCAGCACCATGCCGCACACGTTCACCAGGCCGCGCGGCGCCACCTCGGACTCGGGCAGCATGATCCGCTCCAGCCCGTTGAGGATGTCGCGCCGGCGCAGGAAGAATGGCGCGTCGCGGTCCACCCCCTCGCCGTCCCACAGCGGCGCGCCGAGCACGTCCGAGTACAGCGCGCTGCGAGCCTGCAGCAGCGCGTGGAAGAACACGTCGCGCCAGTTCGCCGGCGCGACGCTCATCGCCCGCACCCCGTCCGGCGAGTAGATCAGCCCCGTCAGCCCGGAGCCGAGCACGCCGAACACCGCCTCCGCCTCGCGGAACGCCGCCACCTGCTCGACGAACGAGACGTGCCCCATCTCCACCAGGCCGAACCCCGCCTGCTCCAGCATCTCGATCGTCTCGTCGGCATTGAACACGTTGCGCGTGCGCACGTCGCGGCGCAGCAGCCCGAGCCTGCGCCCGGCCTTGGACGCCGGCACCCCCTGCACACGCGAGCGCATCGCGTCCAGCGCCGCCGGGTGCATCGCGACGTGCGACCACACCGGCGTCATCGCGAACAGCTGCGAGAACCTGTGGTTGAACCTGTGGTCGAGCGGCAGGATGCGGTCCTCGCCGATCCCGTACGCCGCCAGCGACTCGAGCACCGCCGTGGAGAAGCTTCTCTCCTCGGTGCGCCGGACGATGTCGACCGGGATCGCGTAGCGGAACCGCCCGGGGTGCGCCTGCTCGGCCATCACCACCTTGGGCAGCAGCTCGCCGAGCCAGTGCCCCCACACCGACACCGCCCCCCAGCGCGCGATCAGCAGAACCGGGTCCTCGATCTGCACCAGCCCCAGCGGCGCCGCCAGCAGCTTGGTCAGGATGTCCGGGCTGTCGTGCATCCCCGGCCAGATCTGGTCCTCGATCAGCACGTTGTCGGTCAGCACCAGGTAGGAGTGGTTGCCGATCACCGTGGTCCCGGGCGACAGCGCCACCAGCCCGATCGGGTCGAGCTGCGCCTGCCGGGCGTGGTACAGCCCCTGCAGCCGGACGCGCGTGACGCCGCCGTCGTCGACCTCGCCCGCGTTGGTGTGGACGCACACGGTCGGAAGGTCGACCAGCCGCGAAGGAGCCAGCTCCTCCACCTTGGGCGCGAAACGCAGCAGGCTGAGCCGGTCAGGCAGGGACGACATCGACGGCTTCCAGGAATGCGTTGCTCGGTCGGCGCAGCTTCGGGCGAACCCGCGTCTCAGGCACGTCACGGCACGGAGGACGCCACGCCCGGCAGGCCCGCGTGCCGCCCGACGCCGCAGCATGCCGGCCGCGCCGGGCCGCAATCGCCCATCCTATTCCGCAACCGCGCCGCTTCGCCACAGCCCACATCGCGCCCGTGGCGCAATCGCCGCACCACTGTGGCCTCGCGCACGTTGACGCCAGATGAACAGGAACCCTGCCATGCCCGACGACCCCGCCTGGCAGCCCGGCGACACGCTGCGCTGCACCGCCGACGCCCCGCCGCTGGCCGCCGGCCAGTCCTGCCGCCTCCTGGCGCTCGACGCCGCCACCGCCACCGTCGAGGCCGCAGGCCGGACCCTGCGCTGCCCCGCCGCCCTGCTCCGCCTGTCGGTCCCGGCGCACCCCGCGCCCGGCCGCTACCGGCACTACCGCGGCGGGCTCTACACCCTGCTCTGCGTCGCCCGGCACAGCGAGACCGAGGAATGGCTCGTCGCCTACACCTCGGAGCAGACCGGCGACCACTGGGTCCGCCCGCTCGCGATGTGGACCGAAACCGTCGACGGCCGACCCCGCTTCGAGGAAGCAAGCATGGGCTCTGCCCAAACCCGCAAAGGGCCCGAGGCCCTTTGATCCCTTGCCTTAAGTGAAGCCATCCAAGGGGCTTCCCTTGGCGGAGTCCAGAGGCAGAGCCTCTGGCCTTACTGCGCCAGCCGCCGCTTCAGCGCCTCGTTGACCATCGCCGGGTTCCCCTTCCCGGCCATCGCCTTCATCACCTGCCCCACGAAGAACCCGAACAGCTTGTCCTTGCCCCCGAGGTACTCGCGCAGCTTGTCCGGGTTGCCCGCCAGCACCGCCTCCACCGCCGCGTCGATCGCCCCGGTGTCGACGACCTGCCGCAACCCCTTCGCCTCGACGATGGCGCCGGGCGCCTCCCCGGTCTCGACCATCGCCTCGAACACCTCCTTGGCGATGCGCCCGTTGATCGTCTGGTCCGCCATGAGATCCAGCAGCGCCCCCAGCGACTCCGCACTCACCGGACTCGTCGCGATCGACCGCCCCGTCCGGTTCAGCGCCGCGAACAGCTCCCCGATCACCCAGTTCGCCGCCAGCCGCGCATCCCGCCCCCGCGCCACCGCCTCGAAGAACTCCGCCGACGCCTTCTCCAGCACCAGCACCCCCGCATCGTAGCGCGGCAGCCCGTACTCCGCCTGGAACCGCGCCTGCATCGCATCCGGCAGCTCCGGCAGCGCCGCCCGCAGCCCATCCACCCACGCCTGCTCCAGCACCAGCGGCAACAGATCCGGGTCCGGGAAATACCGGTAGTCGTGCGCATCCTCCTTGGATCGCATCGACCGCGTCTCCCCACGCGCCACGTCGAACAGCCGCGTCTCCTGCGCGACCTCGCCGCCGCCTTCCCAGACGGCCACCTGCCGCCTCGCCTCCGCCTCGATCGCCAGCATCACGAACCGGATCGAGTTGACGTTCTTCACCTCGCACCGCGTCCTGAACGGCTCGCCCGCCTTGCGCACGGACACGTTGACGTCGGCCCGCATGGAGCCCTCGTCCATGTTCCCGTCGCACGTCCCCAGATACCGCAGGATCGAGCGCAGCTTGCGCAGGTACGCCCCCGCCTCCTCCGGCGAGCGGATGTCCGGCTCGCTGACGATCTCCATCAGCGCCACCCCCGCCCGGTTCAGGTCGATGAACGAGCGCGACGGATCCTGGTCATGCAGCGACTTTCCCGCGTCCTGCTCCAGATGCAGCCGCGTCACCCCGATCGCCTTGCGCGCCCCGCTCTCCAGCTCGACCTCGACCACCCCCGCGCCCACGATTGGGTGCGCGAACTGGCTGATCTGGTAGCCCGCCGGCAGGTCCGCATAGAAGTAGTTCTTCCGGTCGAACCGGCTCACCAGGTTGACCTGCGCCTCCAGCCCCAGCCCGGTCCGCACCGCCTGCGCCACGCACTCCGCGTTGATCACCGGCAGCATCCCCGGAAACCCCGCGTCCACGAAGCTGACCTGCGTGTTCGCCGCGGCCCCGTACTCCGCCGAAGCGCCGGAGAACAGCTTCGCCCGGCTGGTGACCTGCGCGTGCACCTCCAGCCCGACCACGACCTCCCACGCCCCGGTCGCGCCCTCGATCTCGTAGCTCACGGCAACCCTCCAGGAAGAAAGCAGGGCCGGGCTCTGCCCGGACCCGCCAGGGGCGAGCCCCCTCGTCCGGCCCTTCCAACGACCCAAGCGGGTCGTCGGAACCTTTGGCCGGCCTCGCCCCTGGACCGGCCTTGCTCAAGGGACGCGTTCCAAGGGCGCAGCCTTTGGCGGAGCTCGAGGCGGAGCCTCGACCTTGCCTTCACTCCGGCTGGCTCTTCGCCCACTCGAACGTCTTCTCCTGCTGCTCGCGCACGAACGCGGCCAGCGCCTCCGGCTCGACCTCCTCGTCGAGGTACTCGTGCGCCACCGCCGCCCGCATGAACCCCTCCAGAGCGGCCGCGTCCATCTCGCCCGTCGCCACGTTCTTCTTGTTCACCACCACCGAGGTGACCATCGGCCACCCCTTCGCCTTGCCGTACTCGACTAGGCGCAGCAGGTGCGCGCTGAGCTGGTTGTGCAGCTTGCTCACCGTGGCGCCCGTGCGCACCGCCACGTCGTCGTAGCTCAGGCACACCCCCTCCTTCGCCGACTGCCGGATCGCCTCCAGCGTCCTGTCGAAGTCCAGCGTCTTGCCGTACAGCGCCTCGCGCCGCTGCATCGCCTCCAGGAACACCGGGTTCTTGGTCATCCCCTTGCGGCGGTAGTTGTCGAGCAGGTTGTCGAGCTCGATCTTCGTCTTGTTCGTCAGGTCGATGGGTCTCACGCGGCTGCTCCCAGCACCGGCAGGGTCATGGCCCCGGCGGCACGCTCGATGGCCGCGCCAACCGCGAACACCGTCTCCTCGTCGAAAGGCCGCCCGATCACCTGCAGCCCGAGCGGCAGCCCTTCGGCGTCCAGCCCCGCCGGCACCGACATCGCCGGCACCCCCGCCATGCTCGCCGGCACGGTGAACACGTCGTTCAGGTACATCGTGACCGGGTCGTCCATGTTCGCCCCCTGCGCGAACGCCGCCGACGGCGCCGTCGGCGTCAGCAGGGCGTCCACATGGGCGAACACCTCGGTGAAGTCGCGCAGGATCAGCGCGCGAACCTTCTGCGCCCGCAGGTAGTACGCGTCGTAGTAGCCCGCCGAGAGCACGTACGTCCCGATCAGGATGCGCCGCTTGACCTCCTCGCCGAACCCCTCCGCCCGCGTCGCCTCGTACAGCTCGGTGAGATCGCGCCCCTCGCCGCGCCGCCCGAACCGCACCCCGTCGTAGCGCGCGAGGTTCGAGGACGCCTCCGCCGGCGCCACGATGTAGTAGGTCGCCAGCCCGTACTTCGTGTGCGGCAGCGACACGTCGACGACCTCCGCCCCCGCCTCGCGCAGCCACTGCAGCCCCTGCCGCCACAGCGCCTCGATCGCGTCCGGCATCCCGTCGGCCCGGTACTCGCGCGGCACCCCGATGCGCAGCCCGCGCACCCCCCGCGCGCAGGCGGCGGCGAAGTCCGGCACCGGCCGGTCCACGCTGGTGCTGTCGCGCGGGTCGAACCCCGCCATCGACCCCAGCAGGATCGCGCAGTCCTCGACCGTGCGCGCCACCGGCCCCGCCTGGTCCAGCGACGACGCGAACGCCACCACCCCGTAGCGCGAGCACCGCCCGTACGTCGGCTTGATCCCCGCGATCCCGCAGAACGACGCAGGCTGCCGGATCGAGCCCCCCGTGTCCGTCGCCGTCGCCCCCAGCGCCATGCGCGCCGCCACCGCCGCCGCCGACCCGCCCGACGAGCCCCCCGGCACCAGCGCCTGGTTGCTCCCCTTGCCCCGCCACGGGTTCTCCACCGCCCCGTACGCGGACGTCATGTTCGACGACCCCATCGCGAACTCGTCGAGGTTCGTCTTGCCCAGGAACACCGCCCCGTCGCGCAGGAGGTTCGCCGTCACCGTGCTCTCGTAGGGCGGCACGAACCCCTCCAGCATCAGGCTCCCCGCCGTGGTCCGCACGCCCTCGGTGCAGAACAGGTCCTTGATCGCGATCGGCAGCCCCGCGAGCGGCCCCGCCACGCCCGACGCCAGCGCCGCGTCCGCCGCCTCCGCCTGCCGCATCGCGGCCTCCGACGTCACCGTGATGAACGCGTTGATCCGCGGGTTCAGCGCCTCCACCGCCGCGACATGCGCCCCCACCAGCTCGCGCGCAGAGAAATCGCGCGCCCGCAGCCCGTCCCGCGCCCCCGCCAGCGTCAGCCCCGTCAGCATCACTCGACCACCTTCGGCACGGTAAAGAACCCGCCCTCCGCGCCGGCCGCGTTCGCCAGCACCCGCCCCGCATACCCCCCGTCCGTCACGACATCCTCGCGCAGCCGCAGCGCCGTCGGCACCACCCCCGTCAGCGGCTCCACGCCCTCCACATCCACCTCGTCGAGCTGCTCGATCCACCCCAGGATCCCGCCCAGCTCCGACCCCAGCCGCACGACCTCGGCATCCGTCACCCGGATGCGCGACAGTCGCGCGATGCGACGGATCGTCGCGTCGTCCAGCGTATGCGTCATGGCGGCGGGCAAACTCCTGGCAACGGGCCGAACCCCGGACCATAACCCCCCCCATGCCCCTGTTCAACCTGGCCGACCTGCGCGCGCAGCTCCCGCGCGACGCCCGCCTCCTCGGCCTCGACCCCGGCGCGCGCACCATCGGCGTCGCGCTCTCCGACGTCTCCCTGATGCTCGCCAGCCCCCACACCCAGATCGCCCGCGCCAAGCTCTCCGCCAACGCCCGCGAGATCACCGCCCTCGCCCGCACCCTCGGCGCCGCCGGCCTGGTCGTCGGCCTCCCCCTCTCGCTCGACGGAAGCTTCGGCCCCGCCGCCCAGGCCGCCCGCGACTGGACCCGCGACCTCTCCGCGCTTACCGGCCTCCCCGCCGCCCTCTGGGACGAGCGCCTCTCCTCCAGCGCCGTGAACCGCTTCCTGATCGGCGAAGCCGACATGACCCGAAAGCGCCGCGCCGCCGTCGTCGACCAGATGGCCGCCGCCTACATGCTCCAGGGCGCGCTGGACGCCAGCGCGCCGGCAAGGCAGGAAGGCCAGGGCTCTGCCCTGGACCCGCCGGGGGCCGCGCCCCCGGACCCGCATCCGTGAAGCGAACCAACCAGGGTGCGTCCGCCGAGGACCGGAGCCGCCGCGCCGCGCAGCGAGCCGGTCAGGCCAGGCAACATCCGCCGAACCGAGGCCGCCGCAGGACCCGGAGCGGGGCCTTGCGAGTCATGTGCGACGCCCGGCCCCTCGCCGGTCGCCGGACGCCTTCCGCAGGTCGGCCACCAGGCGCACGCCGAGCGTCCGCGTCTCCTGCCACAGCGGGTTCATCCGCCTGATCAGCATCGCCTGCACCTGCGGCTTGTCCTGCTGCTGGCCGAGACGCGCGAGGTCGTGCTGCAGGCCCTGGCTGTAGGTCAGGAAGCGGGCAACCCGGAACGGAAGATCGCCGCCCAGGCCACCGATCTGGTTGGCATAATGCAGCGTGATCGCCTGGAACGGCGCATTGTCGCGGATCAGCGATCCGAACTCCACCGGACGCCCGGCGTCCAGCGCCTCCAGCGCCCCCACAAGCTCCCCCGTCATGTCGCGCGCCTCGATCAGGCCCATCAGCGCATCGATCGCGCCGGCCAGCGCCAGCGTCATCCCCACGCGGTCATGGCGCCGCTTGTACGCCTCGACCGCCAGGCCGCCACCGAAGATCGCGATCGCCGTGGCAATGCTGCCGAACAGCGCGGCAGACGTCGGCGTCAGGCTCATGCGCGCGCATCCTTCATGAAAACGTTCCCGGGCTCATGCCCCGGCCCTCCCAAGGCTGCCGAGGCGGCGCCTGCACCGCAACGGCCAGCGGCGGCAAACCACCTGATCCGAAGCCCTTGACCGCCCGACCCCAAGTCAGGCCGGTCCAGGGGCGGCTCGCCCCTGGCGGGTCCGGGCAGAGCCCGGCCTTGCTTCCTACTCCCGCGGCACCGGGCTGCACGCCACCGCCGCCGCCCGCGCCAGCACCACCATCCTGCGCGCCGCCACCGCGCCCCCCGCCATCTCCCCCGCCAAGTGCGTGAGCAGCGGCGTCGACAGCACCGCATGCGCCGCCGTGTTCACCGCCACCTCCACCACCGCCGTTGCCGTCGCCGCCAGCGCCGTGCGCCGCAGCAGCCCCAGCGTCCCCAGCACCCCCGGCCGCAGCCCGTACAGCACCGCCACCTGCCGGATCAGCCGCAGCCCCCGCCAGCTCACCAGCAGCACCACCAGCGCCGGCGCCGGCGTCGCCGCCATCCCCGCCACCACCTGCAGCGCCGCCCGGCGCCCCAGCGCGTCCGCCTGCGCCCGCAGCGTCGCCTCCGGCCCCGCCCGCAGCAGCGCGAGGATCGCGTCCGGATCGTTCGCCCCCCGCAGCGCCGGCAGCAGCGCCTCGCCCTCCGGCAACCCCGACACCCACTCCGCCGCCGCCCGCGCCCGCCGCACCGCGTCCGCCCCCGCCAAGTCCCGCCGCAGCCGATCGACCGCGCGCAACCCGACCAGGCCCGTCACCTCCCGCACGACCCCTGCCAGCAGCAGCCCGAACCCCGCCGCCGCAACCCCCAGCGTCGCCCACCCCAGCGCCTGGCCCCGCGCGAACTCGTCCCCCACGAAGTTCGCCGTCCACAACCCCGAGAACCCCACCGCCAGCACGGAGAACCCCGAAAGCGCCAGCGCCGGCATTCCCCACCGCGCAGCCCGCACCAGCGGCACCGCCAGCTCCGGCGCCTCCAGCCGCCCCGCGCGCCCGCCCTCGACCTCGATCCGCGGCGCCGGCCGCACCACCGCCACCTCCGCCGGCGCGGCCACGACCGCCGCCGCCCGAACCGGCTCGGCAACCTCGACGCGGGGCGCCGGCTCGTCCGGCTCCTCCGCCTCGATCCTCGGCGTCGGCCTCCTCACGCCGCACCGCCGGAAAAGGCCAGGGCTCTGCCCTGGACCCGCCGGGGGCACGCGCCCCCGGACCCGCACCCGAAAGCTTCCTTGTCATGCCGGTCCAGGGGCGGCTCGCCCCTGGCGGGTCCAGGGCAGCGCCCTGGCCTTCCTCCGCCCGGAGCCCTCACAGCAGATCCCCCAGCAGGAACGCCACCAGCCCGTCGAGCCCCACCGCCGGCACTCCCGCCCGCCCCTGCCCCGGCAGCCGCATCGGCTCGAACTCCGGCAGCGCCAGGAACGGGTGCGCCCAGAACTCCTCCGCCCGCGACGCCCCCGGCGCCTTGTCCGGCACCTCCCCGGGATAGGACCGCGTCACCCGCTCGTCGCCGAGCCTGCGCCCCCGCACCGCCGAGATCGGATGCCCTTCCAGCGTCCACACGAAATCCTCCGTGCACCGCACCGACGCGATGGCGAAGCTGGCGGTCTCCACCCCCGGCCCGCTGACGATCGAGCGCACCAGCGCCGCCAGGTTCCCCCGCTGCCGCTCCGCCACGTGGTCCGCCTTGGTCGCCGCGTACGCCACCCGCCGTATCACCCTGGGCGGCATGCGCAGCGTCGCCAACGCCCCCAGCGCCTCCACCCACGACCCCCGCCAGCGCAGCGCCCCCGCCGCCGCCGCCAGCGCCGCCTCCGCGTCCGCGAACGCCGCCGGCCCCGCATGCAGCGCGCTCAGCAGGTCGGCGAGCACCACCACCCGGTCCAGCGACCCGAACAGCGGCGACACCAGGTCCTCCCGCACCGCCGCCTTGTAGGCCTCGAACCGCCCCGCCATCAGCGCCGCCAGCCCGCCCTCCCCCGCGAACGGAAAGAATGCCCCCCACACCGGCTCCGGCCCCGGCGCCGGCATCAGGAACCGCCCCGGCTGCAGGAACGACAGCCCCAGCTCGTCCCTCAGCCGCTCCAGCGTGCGCCGATACAAACGCTGCCCCGACGCCACCAGCGCGTCGCTTGCCCCCGCCCCCGCCGGCAGCGCCGCCACGAACGCCAGGAACTCCCCCGCCACCCCCGCGACCTCCGGAACCCCCAGCCGCCGCATCACCGACGCCGACCACTGGGAAAAATCCTGCCCGAGCAGCGGCAGGTCCAGCAGCCACTCCCCCGGATAGTCCAGCAGCTCCAGCCGCAGCCGCCGCGCCGGCAGCATCGAATCCGCCATCCCTCGCCCGACCACCTCGAGGTCGAGCGCCAGCAGCGACACCGCTCCCGTCCGCTCCGGCCACCGCGGCGGGTCCGCCGCCAGCGCCGCCAGGTGCCCCGCCTGGTCGAAGCGCGGCAGCCCCGACACCCCCTGCGGCGACAGCGCGACCCGCGTCACCCGCGCCGCCAGCGACGGCAGCACCTCCAGCCCCGCCCCGTGCGCCAGCAGATTCGCGGCCAGCGAGGTGAGGAACGCCGTCTTCCCCGCCCGCGCCAGCCCGGTCACCCCCACCCGCACCGTGCGCGGCAGGACGTAGTCGAACGGGTTCAGCACCGCCCGTCCCGCCGCGCTCCCGGCCTCAGCTCCGCTCGATCAGCTCGATCTTGTAGCCGTCCGGGTCCTCCACGAACGCGATCACCGTCGTCCCGTGCTTCACCGGCCCCGCCTCGCGCGTGACCTTGCCGCCGCCCGCGCGCACCGCCTCACACGCCGCGGCCACGTCCGGCACGCCCACCGCGAGGTGCCCGAAGCCGTTGCCCACGTCGTAGGCCTCCTCCTGCTCCCAGTTGTGCGTCAGCTCGATCTCCGCCTGCCCGTGCGCGTTGTCGTCGTAGCCGACGAACGCCAGCGTGTACTTGCCCGCCGGCACCTCGCTCCGGCGCAGCTCGCGCATGCCCAGCAGCGCGTAGAAGCCGATGCTCGCCTCCAGGTCGCGCACCCGGATCATCGTGTGCAGATAGCTCTTGGCCATGTCAGAAAAATCCCGTGTTGCGGCGGCGCAGAAGCAAGGCCAGAGGCTCTGCCTCTGGACTCCGCCAAAGGCTCGCCTTTGGAAACCCACATCGAAGCCAGCGCCTCAACCCCGCCCGGCCTGCCGCAGTTCCCGAGTCATGCCGGTCCAGGGGCGGCTCGCCCCTGGCGGGTCCGGGCAGAGCCCGGCCTTCCTAGAACGCCCCCGGATCGAACCCCAGCAGGAACACCCCCGCCGCGTCCGCCGCCGCCACGCTCGCCGCGCGGTCGATCAGCAGCGTCCCCCCCGCCTCGAACGCGACCCCGCGCAGCCCCGCCGCCGCCGCCGCTCCCGGCGTCCGCGGCCCGATCGCCGGCAGGTCCGCGCGCCGGTCCTGCCCGGGCTTGGCCATCTTCACGAGCACGCCCCCCGGACCGGGACGCGCCAGCCCCCCCGCCCGCGCCAGCATCGCGTCCGTGCCCTCGATCGCCTCGACCGCGAGCACGATGCCCTGCTGCACCACGCACGCCTGCCCCACGTCCGCCGCCCCCAGCGCCCGCAGCACCGCCACCCCCCGCCGCAGGTCCGCCATGGCGTCCGCGTCCGCCTCCACCCGCCCGAGCCGCCCCGCCGGCGCCAGCGCCTCCGTCAGCACCTCGTGCGCGCCAACGACGCAAAAGCCCTCCTCGCCGAACACCCGCACCAGCGCGGCGAGCAGCCCGTCGTCGCCGGAGAACGCCGCCCGCCCGATGCGCGCGAGGATCTTCGCCCCTTCCCGGTCCGGCCTGAGGTCGAGCAGCGACGGCCTGCGCACCGGCCCCACCAGCACCAGGTCGCGGCACCCCGCCTCGCGCAGCAGCGACAGGATGCGCCCCGCCGCCCCCACCCGTGCATAGGCGTGCGGGAACGCGCCGATCACCGCCGGCTCGGCGAAATCCTCGAACCCCACGACGAACACGTCGCGCCCGGCCGCAACCGCCGCGCGTGCGACCTGCCCCGGCAGCGGCCCGCCGCCGGCCAGGATGCCGAGACATGTCACGCGAAAGACCCGCCCGCGACGTTTCTGCTACTTTTCAGCGAAAATCTTGACAAAAATACAACCGTATGTTCAGGATGATCGCCCGCCTGCTTCTACATTCTGGGCGCGCCACGCGCCAGGCAGACGAGCTGGAACCGCCGCAATGGACGACAACGAGACCGGCCACGAGTACAGCGCGCTCGGCATCAGCCGGTGCCTGCGCATGCTTTCCGAGGAAGCGGAGTCGCTCGGCCTCCCCGAAACCGTGCAGGCGCTGCACCAGGCGATGCGCGTCTGCGAACGCGAGAGTGGCCTGGACCGCGCCCGCAGCGTCGCCGCCATCTCGGTCCTGATCAACTGAAGCAAGGCCAGGGCCCTGCCCTGGACCCGCCAGGGGCAGCGCCCCTGGACCGGCTTCACTTAAGGAATGCGTTCCAAGGGCGCAGCCTTTGGCGGAGCTTGAGGCGGAGCCTCAACCTTCCTTCCCGTCATCCTCGCGCCGGGTGGACGCCCCGATGACCCCCCGCCCGCTCGGCGCGTCGAGGAACGCGAGCACCTCCGCGACCAGCGGATCGCCCCCCTGCTCCGCGCGCACCTGCCCGAGACGCTCGGCGTACACCGCGACCCCGTCCAGGCTGCGCGGGAACAGCGCGCGGAACGCGGCGAGCAGCCTCTGCTGCCCCGCCTTGTCGACTCCCGAGCGCTGCAGCCCGACCAGGTTCAGCCCCGCCAGATGCGCCCGGTTGCCGATGACCCGGCCGAACGGGATGACGTCCGCCTCGACCCCGGTGACGCCACCGACCATGGCCATGCGCCCGACGCGCACGAACTGGTGCAGCGCGGAAGCACCGCCGATCACCGCGCGCGCGCCGATGGTGACGTGCCCGCCCATGACCACGTTGTTGGCCACGATCACCCCGTCGCCCAGCGCGCAGTCGTGCGCCACGTGCACGACGGCCATCAGCAGGCAGTCGGCCCCGACGCGCGTGATCCCCGTCCCCGTGACCGTGCCGCGATGGACCGAGCAGTGCTCGCGAACCTGCGTGCGCGCGCCGATCTCGCAGCGCGTCGGCTCGCCGCGGTACTTCAGGTCCTGCGGCACCATGCCCACGGTGCAGAACGGGAAGAGCACCGCGGCCTCGCCGATCCGCGTCACGCCGTCCACCACGACGTGCGACATCAGCCGCGCGCCCGCCTCGACCACGACATCCGGCCCGACATGGCACCACGGCCCGACGAAGGCGCCCGCCGCGACGCTCGCGCCGTCCTCGACCACCGCGGTGGGATGAACCGTCGCCTCGGCCGACACCCCGCGCACCGGCTCGCCGCGCGGCGCGGACACGCCGGCCGCGGCCGCGACGCGCACGGGGGCGGCAGACAGGCTGGACGGCTGGGACATGCGCGAGGGCTCCAGATCGGGCGTCGGTCGGAGCCCCGCCACCGGCGAACGCCGCCGGCCCTGGCCCCGCGTCCGGGACGCGAAGCGCCCGGCAGGCTGTCAGGGCGCGGTGCGGTCCATGATCATCGCGGCGTAGGTCGCCTCCGCGACGGACACCCCGTCGACGCGCGCCACGGCATGGAACTTCCACACGCTGCCGCGCGAGCGCTCCTTGATGATGTGGATGCGCAGCTGGTCGCCCGGCACCACGGGGCGGCGGAACTTCGCCCCCTCGATGCTCATGAAATAGACGATCTTGCCCTGCGCGTCCGGCCCGAGCGTCTCGACCACGAGCACGGCGGCGGTCTGCGCCATGGCCTCGATGATCAGCACGCCCGGCATCACCGGATGGCCCGGGAAATGCCCCTGGAAGAACGGCTCGTTCATCGTGACGTTCTTCACGCCGATCGCCGAGCGGCCGAGCTTCATCTCGAGCACGCGATCGATCATCAGCAGCGGGTAGCGGTGCGGGATTGCGCGCATGATCCGCGCGATGTCGACAGTCTCGCCGACCTCGTGGGCCGCCTCGTCCGCCGGAATCCCTGGCGCAACAGCGGTGTCGTCGTGCGGGTGAGTGCCGTCCATCCTCAGCCTGTTCCCTGCTCCGGCGGCGTGGCGCCGTCCGGTCGGTCGCGCCGCGCCAGCCTGCGCAGCACGGCGACGTTGCGGAAGAACTCGCGCACCGGCATGGCGGGGCTTCCCACCACCGCCTGACGTGCCGCGACATCCGCCATGACCCCGGCCTGCGCGCCGATCCGGGCCTTGTGGCCGATGGTGAGGTGCCCCGTCAAACCCGCCTGTGCGGCGACCTCGACGAAATCCTCCAGCACAGTCGACCCGGAAATCCCCGCCTGCGCCACCACGACGCAGCAACGGCCAAGCCGGACGTTGTGCCCGATCTGCACCAGGTTGTCGAGCCGCGAGCCCGCCCCGATCACCGTGTCCAGCGCGGCGCCTCGGTCGATCGTGCTGTTCGCCCCCACCTCGACGTCGTCCTCCAGCACCACCCGCCCGAGCTGCGGCACCGACAGGAAGCCCTGCTCCGTCACCGCGAAGCCGTAGCCCTCCTGCCCGATCCGCGCCCCCGAGTACACGTACACCCGGTCGCCGAGCACCGCATGGCTCAGGCTCGCGAGCGCGCCGATGCGGCAGTCCGCCCCCACGACCACGCCCGGCCCGACCACGGCGCCGGCGCCCACGCGGCTCCGCGGCCCGATCACCGCGCCCTCGCCCACCACGGCCATCGCGCCGACCTCGGCCTGCGGGTCGACCACGGCGCCCGCCTCCACCACCGCCGAGCGATGCACGCCCGGCCGCAGCGGCGGCAGCGGATGGAACAGCGCCGCAACCCGCGCCCACGCGGCATACGGCTCGGCCGTGACCAGCGCGGCGACGCCTTCCGGCACCCGCCCCGCCAGCTCGGGCGCCACGATCACCGCCCCCGCCCGCGTCGCGAGCAGGGCGTCGAGGTAGCGCCGGTTGTGCAGGAAGCTGACCTCGCCCGGCCCCGCGACCTGCAGCGGTGCCACGCCGTGCAGCGCGCCGCACGCGCCGCGCGCCTCGGCCCCCGCGGCGGCGGCCACGGCGGCGAGGTCGTGCGGCCCGCTGCGCGCGAAGAAGCGCGGGTCGCCGGCGCCGGCGGGCGCCGGTTCCACCCGGCTCAGCGCTTGGCCGCCGGCGCGGGCGCCGGGGCCGCGGGGGCCGCCGGGGCGGCCGCCGCCGGCACCGCGACAGCGGGTGCCCCCGCAGCGGGTGCGGCCGCCGCCGGGACCGCGGCCACCGGCGCCGAGATGTTGCCCGAGCCGGCCGGCGCGTTGCTGGCCTGCGCCGCCGCCATCGCCGCCGGGTCCACGCCGTCGGCGGGGATCAGCACGGACGGCAGCACCTTGTTAAGCTGCTCGGCGACCGCCTTGCTGATGTCGAAGTCGTTGATGTTGAGCGCCACCTGGTTGCGGTGCAGCACGAGGTTCATGCCCCGGCTCTCCGAGACCTGCCGGATCACGCCGATCAGCGTGCGCTCGATCTGCCCGAGCCCGACCTGCGCCGCCTCCTGGATGATGCGGTTGCGGTCGCGGAACTGCTTCTGCGCCGCGGTGATGCGCTCCTGCAGCTCGCGCTCGCGGGCGTGGCCCTGGTCGGGCGTGAGCTTGGCGTGGTCGGCCTGCAGCGCCTGCTGCATGTCGCGCCAGGCGGCCTGCTCCTTCTGCGCGTCGGCGTTCAGCTTCTCGCGCCTGCCGCCGATCTCCTTCTGCACCTGACGCGCGGCGGTGCTGTCCTGCATGATCTCGGGGACGCCGAGCACGCCGATCACCGCGGCCGGCGGCGGCGTGCCCTTGGCCAGCGGCGGCAGCTCCGGCACCGGCGGCTGCGGCAGCACGGGCTGCGGCCCGGCGTCGGCCTGCTGCGAGCCGTCGTCCTGCGGGCCGCCGGGACCGCCCTGCATCGGCATCATCTGCTGCTGCTGCTGCTGCTGGGGCTGCGGCTGCGGCTGGCGCTGCGCCGCCTGGCGCGGGGCTGCGGCCTGGCGCGGCGCCGGCGCGGCCTTGGGCGCGGCCGGCTGGGTCGGCGTGAACCAGCCCTGCGCCTGCGCCGGCAGCGGCAGGATCAGCAGGCCCGCCAACGCCGCGCCCAGGGCCAGCGAGGCCCGGCCGCGCCTCGCGCCGGCGGGCCGGCCGCCCGGCGCCGCGGCGCGCGCGGGGGAGGGAAGCTGCGAGAGGATGGTGCGGTGCATGTGCAAATCAGAACCTCGTGCCGAAACCAAAGCGGAAAATCTGCTGGCGGTCGTATTTCTGCCGCACGACGGGATAGCCGAGATCGACGTTGATCAGCCCGAACGGGCTCTTCCAGGAAACGCCGATGCCGGTGCCCACGCGCGGCGAGTAGTTGTTGGTGCCGACCTGCTGCCGCGACGAGGTGAACGCGTCCGGCTTGAGGCCCTGCAGGCCGCCGATGTCGGCGAACGCGCGCCCGGACAGCCCGAGGTCGGCCGAGATCGGCAGCGGGAAGTGCAGCTCGGTGGACTGCGTGTAGATGAACTCGCCGCCCAGCGCGTCGCTCGCGAGATACGCGGGGTTGCCGTTCTGCGCGTTGACCGGGATCGAGTGCGGGCCCACGCCGCCGTCCTGGAAGCCGCGCAGGTTGTCGCCGCCCAGGAAGAAGCGGTCGATGATCCGCTCGCGCCCGCCCAGGTTGGCGAGGTAGCCCGCGCTGCCCGACACCGCGACGCCCCACTCGCTGTCGCCGGTGAGGAAGTCGAGCGGGATGAAGTACGTGGCGTCCACCTTGACCCGCGCGTACTTGGCGTCCCCGCCCAGCCCCGCGAAGTCCGTGCCGAGCTTGGCGATGAACCCCGAGTGCGCGTCCACGCGGCTGTCGCGGTAGTCCAGCGCCAGGGTCTGCCCGATCTGGCTCAGCAGCGACTGCCCCGACTCGTCCTGCACGTAGATCGAGGCCGAGCTGTTGACGTCGTACACGTTACGATCCGTGAACGTGTAGTTCCAGGCCTGCGCCAGGTGGTCGTTGAACTGGTAGCCGAGCCGCAGCGAGATGCCCGTGCGCCGCTCGCTGTAGTTGGCGATGTTGAGGTTGTTGTTGCGGATCTGGTAGATGTCGGCACCGGCGACCAGGTTGCGGTCGAGGAAGTACGGGTCCGTCGCCGACAGGTTGATCTGGCTCTCGCGCTGCGCCAGCGTCCCGCTCAGGTTCGCGTCGATGCCCGAGCCCACCAGGTTGCGCTCGCGCAGCCCCGCCTGGCCGAGCACGCCCGCGTCCGTCGAGAACCCGCCGCCCAGCGTCAGCTCGCCCGTCGCCTTCTCGGCGACCGCCGCGTTGACGATCACCCGGTCCGCGCTGGAGCCGGGCGAGGTCGTGATGTTGGCCCCGCTGAAGTAGCCGAGGTCGTTCAGGCGCTGCTTGGTGCGCTTGCTCGCCGCGTCGCTGAACGCGTCGCCCTCGGCCATGGTGAACTCGCGCCGGATCACCTTGTCCTGGGTGCGCGTGTTGCCGCTGATGTCGATGCGCTCGACATACACCCGCGGCCCGTTCACCACGTCGAACAGCAGGTCGACGGTGCGCTTGTCCTTGTTGCGCGCGATGCGCGGGTTCACCTCGGCGAACGGGAAGCCGAGCGCCACCGCGCGGTCCTGCAGCGCCGTGGTCGAGCGCTGCACGGCGTCGCCGTTGTAGATGTCGCCCGGCTTGAAGCTCACCAGCGGCAGCAGCTTGTCCGACCCGAGATGCGCCACCTGGCTGTCCACCTTGACGGTGCCCACGTGGTAGCGCTCGCCCTCGTTGATCGTGAAGGTCACGAAGAACGACTTGCGGTCCGGCGACAGCTCCGAGGTGGCGCTCGTCGCGTCGAAGTCCGCGTAGCCGTTGCGCAGGTAGAAGCGGCGCAGCAGCTCCTTGTCGTAGTTGATCCGCTCCGGGTCGAACTGGTCGGCGCTGGACAGGAAGCGGAACCAGGCCTCCTCGCGCGTGGACACCTCCTCGCGCAGCCGGTTCTCGCTGAACGCATGGTTGCCCACGAAGGTGATGCGGCTCACCAGCGTCTCGGGGCCCTCGTTGATGCGGAAGACCACGTCCACGCGGTTCTGCGGCAGCCGGATGATCTGCGGCTCGATCGTCACCGCGTAGCGGCTGTGCTTGGCATACAGGTCGATCAGCTTCTGCCGGTCCGACTGCACCAGCTGCGGCGTGTAGACCGCGCGCGGCCTGAGCGACAGCACCGGGCGCAGCACGTCGTCCTTCTGCGCGCGATTGCCCTCGAACGCGATCTGGTTAACCAGCGGGTTCTCGACCACGCGCACCACGAGCGTGCCGCCCGAGCGGTGGATGCTGACGTCCTTGAACAGCCCGGTCGCGTAGAGCGTGCGCAGCGAGCGGTCCACGCGGTCCGAGCCGAACGAGTCGCCCGGCTGCGCCAGCATGTACGACCGGATCGTGCCCTGCTCGATGCGCTGCGCGCCCTCGATCTGGATCGCGCGGATCGGGTCGCCCCCGCCGCCCTCGCGCCGCACCACCTCGCGCGACGCGCGCCCCGCGACCCGGTCATGCCCGGCCGTGCGCCCCGCCTGGCCGCGCCCCGCCTGGCCCCGCTCCGACTCCCGGCCCGCCGGCGCGCCCGCGCCACGGTCCGGGTTCGCGGGCTCCGGCACGCGGCGCGACGGCAGCGTGCGCACCGGCACCTCGGCCATCGGCGGCCCCTGCGGCGCGGGCGCGGACGGCCCGGCGGGGTCGCGCCCTTCCTGGGCCCAGGCGACGCCGGCCGCGACCGGCGACAGGCAGGCGCCGGGCAGCAGGCAGGCGGTGGCAAGCAGCGCCGCACGTTTGCGAACCAAGTGTATCCCCCTCACCGCGCCCCTGCCCCGAACCGGGAGAGGTCGTGCAGACACGGCAGGCGCGCGCATCCGAGCGAGGGGCTACCCGACTTTGCGGGGTGTCCGCAAGAAGCACCGATAAGTGACGGAACCCGCACGCATCCCGGGTAGGCAAGCATGGGCTCTGCCCAAACCCGCCAGGGGCGAGCCGCCCCTGGACCGGCCTGACTGAAGGGATGCGTTCCAAGGGCGCAGCCTTTGGCGGAGTCCAAAGGCGGCGCCTCTGGCCTTGCCTCAGCCGAACAGAGACGCGACCCAGTGCATCAGCCCGAGGTGCGACAGGTCGTTCCACGTCACCACGACGAACAGGCACGCGATCAGCGCGAACCCCGCCCGGAACCCGTACTCGAGCGCGCGCACCGGGATCGGCCGCCCCCGGATCGCCTCCGCCGCGTAGAACAGCAGGTATCCCCCGTCGAGCACCGGGATCGGGAAGAGGTTGATCAGCCCCAGGTTCACCGACAGCAGCGCGATGAACGACACCAGGCTCGCGAGCCCCAGCTCGGCGACCTGCCCCGACATCTGCGCGATGCCCAGCGGCCCCGACAGCTCGCGCGTGCTGACCTGCCCCGAGAAGATCTGCCCGTAGCCCGCCACCGTCTGGCGCATCACCTTCCAGGTCTGCCCGAACCCGTCGAGCACCGCCTCGCCCGGCCCGACGCGCTGGAACTCCGCCGCCGTGCTGCCGATGCCCAGCACGCCGACCTCGTGCCCCGCCGCCCCCCGGCTGCCGACCACGACCGGCACCACCTGCGCCACGCCGTCGCGCAGCACCGAGACGTCCAGCCGCTGCCCCGGGCTCGCCGAAACCGCCGCCTGCAGGTCCTCGAAGTGCGGCGTCGGCTTGCCGCCCACCGCCTCGATCCGGTCGCCGACGTGCAGCCCCGCCTGCTCCGCCGCCCCGCCCGCCACCAGCGTGCTGACCACGGACTGCGCCACCGGCCGCCCCACGAAGCCGAACAGCGCCGCGAACAGCACCACCGCCAGCACGAAGTTCGCCACCGGCCCCGCCGCCACCACGATGGCGCGCGACAGCACGCTCTTCTCGAACAGCGTGCGCCCCGCCTGGTAAGACGCCCTGTCCTCCTCGCCCACGTCCTCCGGCCGCTGCGCCCCGTGCAGCTTCACGTAGCCGCCCAGCGGCAGCAGGCTCAGCTTCCACTCCGTCCCCACCCGGTCCACCCAGCCGAACAGCCGCGGCCCGAACCCGATGGAGAACGCCTCGACGTGCACCCCCCGCCAGCGCGCCGCGAGGTAGTGGCCGAGCTCGTGGATGAACACGAGGACGCCCAGCACCACGGCAAAGGCGGCGACGGCGCGGACGGGAGAGGGCAGGAAATGCATCGGCTCGGGTCCAGATCAGGTCGGGGAGGTATATGGGGCCGCACGCGCCCGGCCCAAGGAAAGCAGCAAGCAAGGCCAGAGGCTCCGCCTCTGGACTCCGCCAAAGGGCCAAGCCCTTTGGAAACCCTCGACGAGAAAGGCTTCCTTCGAAATGGACTCTCAAGGTAGGCGCCTTGAGCGGAGTCCAGAGGCAGAGCCTCTGGCCTTCCCTGCTAAGCCGCCCGCGCCAGGGCAAGCCGCTCCGCCTCGCGCCGCGCTGCCGCGTCCGCGCCCAGCACCGCCTCCAGCGTGTCCGCCGGCGGCGCGCCGAGCCGGTCCATCACCGCCTCCACGATCGCCGCGATGTCGAGGAAGCCTACGCGCCGCGCGAGGAACGCCTCCACCGCGACCTCGTTGGCCGCCGACAGCACCGCCGCCGCCCCGTGCCCCGCGCGCAGCGCCGCCCGCGCCAGCCCGAGCGCGGGGAACCGCGCACCGTCGGGCTCGGCGAACTCCATCCGCCCCACCGACGCGAAGTCCAGCCGCGGCGAGCTCGTGGCGATCCGCCCCGGCCACGCGAGGCAATGCGCAATGGGGATGCGCATGTCCGGGCTGCCCATCTGCGCCAGCACGCTGCCGTCCGCGTACCGCACCATGCCGTGCACCACGGACTGCGGATGCACGAGCACCTCGATCCGCGCCTCGTCCATCGCGAACAGCCGCGCCGCCTCGATCACCTCGAGGCCCTTGTTGAACAGCGTCGCGCTGTCGATGGAGATCTTGGCCCCCATCGACCACACCGGATGGCGCAGCGCGACCTCCGGCGTGGCCACCGCCATCTCCTCGCGCGACGAGAGCCGGAACGGCCCCCCCGACGCCGTCAGCACGATCGACTCGACCGCGCCGCTGTTCCCGTCCGCCATCGCCTGGAAGATCGCGTTGTGCTCGGAGTCCACCGGCAGCAGCACGCCGCCCGCCTCGCGCACCGCGCGCAGCATGACGTCGCCGGCGCACACCAGCGCCTCCTTGTTGGCCAGCGCCACCGACCCGCCCCGCCGGATCGCCGCCAGCGTGGGGTGCAGCCCCGCCGCCCCGGTGATCGCCGCCATGGTCCAGTCCGCGTCCAGCGCCGCAGCGTCGACCACGGCCTGCGCCCCGCACGCCGCCTCGACCCCGCTCCCCGCCAGCAGCGCGCGCAGCTCGGCATACCCTGCCGGATCGCAGCACACCGCCAGTTCCGCGCCCATCGCCCGCGCCTGCTCGGCCAGAAGCGCGACGTTGCGGTTGCCGACCAGCGCGCGCACCCGGAACGCCTCCCGGTTCGCCGCCAGCAGGTCGAGCGTGGACCGCCCGATGCTCCCGGTGCTGCCCAGCACGCTCACCGTCCGCACGCCCCGCGCGCCCGCGTCGCCCGCAGCCTGCGCCGCCGCCCGCCCCGGCACCGCCCCGCCCGCCAGCCCGCTCACCGCCATAACGCCATCCCCCGCCCCGCATCCAGCGCCAGCAGCGCCGCCACCGGCGCCGCCGCCAGCACCCCGTCCAGCCGGTCCAGCAGCCCGCCGTGCCCCGGGATCAGCCGCCCCGAATCCTTCTGCCCGAACCGCCGCTTGACCGCGCTCTCGCACAGGTCGCCCGCCTGCGACACCGCCGCCAGCACCGCTGCCACCGCCGCCGCCCGCGCCACCACGCCCACGCCCACGCCCGACCCGAACGACCACGCCTCGAACGCCCACGCCACGCCGCCGCCCACGACCGCCGCCGCCAGCACCCCGCCCGCCGACCCCGACCAAGTCTTGCCCGGCGAGATCCGCGGCGCGAGCTTCGGCCCGCCGATCGAGCGCCCCGCCGCGTACGCCCCGATGTCGCTCGCCCACACCAGCAGCATCACGAACAGCACGTCCGCCCGCCCCGCCACCGGATCGGCCCGCAGCCACAGCAGCGAAAGCCCCGCCACCCCCACCCAGGCCACCCCGCCGGCCGCAGCCGCCCGCCCGCCCGGCGCGAAGGCGAGCACCCCCGCCGCCCCCGCCAGCACCAGCAGCGCCACCGCGCCCGCGAACCCGTCCCCGCCCACCGGCGCCGCCCCGCGCGCCGTGGCCACCACCAGCATCGCCACCGCCAGCCCCGCGAGCACCCCGGCCCCCGGCCAGCGCGACGCCGCCATCCGGCACAGCCCCACCCACTCCCACCCCAGCCCCGCCACCGCGAGCAGCACTAGCCCCGCCCACGCCCAGCCGCCCGCCCACATGCACGCGAGCCCGAGCGGCGCCAGCACCGCGGCCGACATCACCCGCAGCCGCAGCTCCCCCGACGGCCGCCGCGCCGCGCCGCCGGACGGCGCGCCCTCAGCCAGGACGCACCCCGAAGCGCCGCTCGCGCCGCCCGAACTCCGCCAGCGCGCCGGCGAAGTGCACCTCGGAGAAGTCCGGCCACATCACGTCCGGGAACGCCAGCTCCGCATACGCCGACTGCCACAGGAGGAAGTTCGACAGCCGCCTCTCCCCGCTGGTGCGGATCACCAGGTCCGGGTCCGGCATCCCCGCCGTGAACAGGAACCGCTCCACCGCCGCCTCGTCGATCGCGTCCGGCTCCAGCCGCCCGTCGCGCGCCGCCTGCGCGATCGCCCGCGCCGCCGCCACCAGCTCCGCCCGTCCGCCATACGACAGCGCCACCGTGAGGTTCAGCCGCGCGTTGCCCGCCGTCAGCCGCTCCGCCCGCGTCAGCTCGTGGCGCAGGTCCTCGTCGAAGCGGTGCCGCTCGCCGATCACCCGCATCCGCACGCCCTCGGCATGCAGCTCCGCGACCTCGTGGCGCAGGTAGTGCCGCAGCAGCCCCGTGAGGTCGGAGACCTCCGCCTCCGGCCTGCGCCAGTTCTCCGAGCTGAACGCATACAGCGTCAGCCACTCCACCCCGCCGCGGATCGACGCCTCCACGGCGCGGCGCACCGCATGCGCCCCCGCCCGGTGCCCCGCCACCCGCGGCAGGCCCCGCGCCGCGGCCCAGCGGCCGTTGCCGTCCATGATGATCGCGACATGGCGCGGCACGTTCGCGCCGGACGCGGCAACCGGCACGGGCTTGGCTGCCGGCTTACCGGTCATCGACGCATACCCCGGGCTCTGCTGAAGAAAAAAGGCAGGCAAGCATGGGCTCCGCCCAAACCCGCAAAGGGTCCGAGGACCCTTTGATCCCTTGACCTAAGGAAGGGATTCCGAAGGCGAGCCTTTGGCGGAGTTTGAGGCAGCGCCTCAACCTTCCTTCCTCAGACCTGCTTGATCTCGCGGTCCTTCTCGACCAGCGACTCGTCGACCCGCTTGACGTAGGAGTCCGTGAGCTTCTGCACCTCGTCCGCCCAGTCCTTGACCCCGTCCTCGGCGATCTCGTTCTTCTTCTCGAAGCCCTTGATCTGGTCCATCCCGTCGCGCCGCACACCGCGCACCGCGATCCGCGCCCCCTCCGCGTAGCGCGCCGCCGCCTTGGCCAGCTCCACGCGCCGCTCCGTCGTCAGCATCGGCAGCGGCACCCGCAGCGTCTGCCCGTCCGTCATCGGGTTCAGCCCCAGCCCGCAGTCCCGGATCGCCCGCTCCACGGCGCCGACCAGCGTCCGGTCCCACACCTGCACCGTGAGCATCCTCGGCTCCGGCACCCCGATGGTGCCGACCTGGGTGATCGGCACCTCCGACCCGTACGCCTCGACCTTGATCGGCTCCAGCAGCGCCGGGCTGGCGCGCCCCGTGCGCAGCCCCGCGAAGTCGCGCCGCAGCGTCTCCATCGCGCCGTCCATCCGCCGCGTCAGGTCCGTCTTCAGGCTGTCCAGGTCCGCAGGCATCCCACTCTCCCAAATCCGCAGGCCGCGACGCGCCGCAGCCTGCCCGCCTCATCCCCGCCGAAACGCTCCGCCACGCTCAGGCGGACGGCGCCGGCTCCACGATCCGCGTGAATCGCCCCTCGCCGCGCACCACCTGCGCGAAGGCGCCGGGCGCGTGGATGTTGAACACCACGATCGGCAGCCCGTTCTCCCGCGCCAAGCTGATCGCCGCCGCGTCCATCACCTTCAGGTCGCGCGCCAGCACGTCGTGGTACGTCAGCTCCTCGAACCGCTCCGCCCCCGGGTCGCGCCTCGGATCGGCCGAGTACACCCCGTCGACCTGCGTGCCCTTGAGCAGCACGTCGCACTGCATCTCCGCCGCCCTGAGCGCGGCTGCGGTGTCCGTCGTGAAGAACGGGTTGCCCGTCCCCGCGGCGAACACCACGACGCGCCCCTTCTCCATGTGCCGCTCCGCCCGCCGGCGGATGTAGGGCTCGCAGATGTTGGGCATGGTGATCGCCGACTGCACGCGCGTCGGCACCGCGCAGCGCTCCAGCGCGTTCTGCACGGCGAGCGCGTTCATCACCGTCGCCAGCATCCCCATGCTGTCCGCCTGCGCCCGGTCCATGCCGCCCGCCGCCGCCGACACGCCGCGGAAGATGTTGCCCCCGCCGATCACCAGGCAGACCTGCACCCCCGCCGCCACCACGTCGGCCACGTCGGCGGCGACCCTGCGCACCATGTCCACGTCGAGCCCGTAGTCCCGCCGCCCCATCAGCGCCTCGCCGGACACCTTCAGGAGGACGCGCTTGTAGGGACGATGATCGGGCATGCGCATCCGCAACTGTGAGGGCGCCACCGTATAGGTCGCGGCGGCACGCCTCACAAGTCGAACGGATGACGGAAAGGAAGGCCAGGGCCCTGCCCCGGACCCGCCAGGGGCGGCGCCCCCCGGACCGGCACACGCAAGAGTAGGCGGGAACGGGCCGCCGCCCCGCCGGAGTTCCCGAAGGCTCCACCTTTGGCGGAGTCCCCGGCTTGAACCAGGAGGGTAGAACCTCTGGCCTTGTCTCCTACGCGCTCAGATGCCGGCCGTCTTGGCGACCTCGGCCGCGAAGTCGTCGTCCGGCTTCTCGATGCCCTCGCCCAGCGTGAACCGCGCGAACCCCGACAGCTTCGCCCCGGCCTTGGCGACGACCGCCTTCACCCGGCTCTCCCCGTCGTGCACCCACACCTGCTCGAGCAGCACGACCTCCTCGTAGTACTTGCGGATGCGGCCATCGACCATCTTGTCGATGATCGCCTCGGCCTTGCCCGACGCCCGCGCCTGGTCCGCCAGCACCGCGCGCTCGCGCTCCAGCGCCGCGCCGTCCACGCCCGTGATGTCCAGCGCCTCCGGCCGCGTCGCCGCGACCTGCATCCCCACCTGGCGCCCCAGCAGCTCCAGCGCGTCGACCTCCGACGCCCCCTCGACGCCCACCAGCACGCCGATCTTGCCCAGCCCCTGCTTCAGCGGCTGGTGCACGTACGACGCCACCACCCCCTGCTGCACGCCGAGCACGCGGATGCGCCGGATCGTCATGTTCTCGCCGATGGTCGCGACCAGCTGCGTCAGCTCCTCGGCCACCGTGCGCCCCGTCCCCGGATACGCCGCCGCCTTCAGCGCCTCGACATCCTCGCCGCTGGTCAGCGCGATGCGCGCCACGGCCTCGACGAAGCCCTGGAACGCCTCGTTGCGCCCCACGAAGTCGGTCTCGGCGTTGACCTCGACCATCGCCGCCCGCCCCGCCTCGGAGGCCACCCCGATCAGCCCCTCGGCCGCGACCCGCCCGGACTTCTTCGCCGCCTGCGACAGGCCCTTCTTGCGCAGCCAGTCGATCGCGGCCTCGGTCTCGCCGCCGTTCTCGGTGAGCGCGCGCTTGCAGTCCATCATCCCCGCGCCGGTCTTCTCGCGCAGGTCCTTCACCAGAGCCGCCGTGATCTCGGCCATGCACTCTCTCCCGTAATCTCGCCCGCGACCCTCGGCCCGGACTGAGCCTTGCAAAATCGGATCGGGGAGACCGCACCGGAGGCCCCTCGTGGACCCGCCGGCACCGCCTCCCCGCCCGTCACGCCCGCGCCGCCGACCCCTTGCGGCCGGCGGCCCGCCTCAGCTCACGCCAGCCTCAGCTGACGGTGGCGAGCGGCTCCGGCATGTTGACCTCCGGCATCACCTCCATCGGCAGCTCCTCGGCGCCGCCGATATCCTGCCCCGACGCCGCCATCTCCGCGCTGATGCCGTCGAGCACCGCGCCCGAGATCAGCTCGCAGTACAGCGTGATCGCCCGGATCGCGTCGTCGTTGCCCGGAATGGGGTACGTGACGCCCGCGGGGTCGGAGTTGCTGTCGAGAATGGCGATCACCGGAATGCCCAGCTTGTTCGCCTCCTCGACCGCCAGCTTCTCCTTGTTGGTATCGATGATGAACAGGATGTCGGGCAGCCCGCCCATCTCCTTGATCCCGCCCAGCGAGCGCTCCAGCTTCTCCTGGTCGCGCGTGATCTCCAGGACCTCCTTCTTGGTGAGCCCCGTCACGTCGCCGGCCAGCATCTCCTCGATCTGGCGCAGCCGCTTGATGCTGCCCGTGATCGTCTTCCAGTTCGTCAGCATCCCGCCCAGCCAGCGGTGGTTGACGTAGTACTGCCCGCAGCGACGCGCCGCCTCGGCGACATGCTCCGCCGCAGCCCGCTTGGTGCCGACGAACAGCACGCGCCCGCCCGCCGCCGTCGTGTCGCGCGTGGCCCGCAGCGCACGATCAAGCATCGGCACGGTCTGCTGCAGGTCGAGAATGTGAACCTGGTTGCGGATGCCGAAGATGTACGGCCCCATCCGCGGGTTCCAGCGCCGCGTGTGGTGGCCGAAATGGACGCCGGCCTCGAGAAGCTGCCGAAGGGTGTAGTCGGGCATCGCCATCGGGCGTGACCTTTCCTGTGTGTCCGGTTGAACCTCCGCGGAGCCGAGCCGCCGGCCTGAAGCCGAACAACACCGGACCCGGACCCTGACGGCCCGGGAAAGTCGCCCCGCGTGCGAATTACCGGCGCACGCGCCGGCGCGCGGGATATGGCCGAGTCGACCCCTGTGCGCAAGGCCGGGCACAGGAAGCAAGGCCGGGCTCCGCCCGGACCCGCCAGGGCGAGCCGCCCTGGACCGGCACAACGAGAGGCATGACGATACCGGTTCACGACGAGACCGACACCCGGTCTAATCGCCCGGTGAGACTCGCTGTGGCGCGAGCGCGCGGGCCGCCCAGCACGAAATCGCGGCGAAGGACATGCCCACGGGAGTGGGCATGGGCCGGTGCTCAGAAACACGAAACACTCTCGGCTCCGGAGAACGTCTATCCCAGCCAGAAAGCAGGCCTTCATGCCAAAATCCAGCCCGGCCGACACCGGCCATCGGCCCGGCCACGTTGCCGATGCTCTCGCCCCCGGACATCGGCTATCCTGAACAACACCCCTGGAGCCCGACCATGAATCAGGCGTCGAAGATCGAGATCCCCGTCGAGGTGGCCACCGCGGCCGCCCTCTCCGACACGCGGCACCGTGAGGCGGTCGGCCGCCTCGTGGACCGCCTTGTCCGCCCCGGCGCCGACGACCCGCTGCTGGCGCTCCTCGAACGTACGGCCGCCGAGGCGCACGAAGCCGGTCTGACCGAGGCCGAGATTGAGGCCGAGCTGGCCGCCTACAACACGGAACGCCGCGGCTGAATATCTACGTCGTCGATGCCAGCACCGTGGTCTCCGCCGCACTGAACCCGAATGGCACCCCCCGCCACGCCCTCGCCGCCGCGCGGTCCCAAGGCGTGATCGCGTTGTCCGAGGCAGTCTACGACGAGATCGCCGAGGTCCTGTCGCGGCCGAAGTTCGCGCGGGTGCTCACCGAGGACCGGCGCCGCGAGACGCTCGAACTGCCGGCCGCCGCCGCACTCTGGTTCGAGCCGAAGGAGCATGTGACCGACTGCCGCGACACCAAGGACAACCCCTACCTGGAACTCGCGCTCGCCGCCCGGGCAACCGCCATCGTGTCGGGCGACGAGGACCTTCTCGTGCTGGACCCCTGGCGCGGCATCCGGGTGCTCCGCCCGGCCCGCTTCCTGGAACATCTAGGGAAAGTCGAGCCGTAGCCTGCATGTCCCCGCAAAACGGGGAACCAGAATCCAGGCCAAAGCTCCCCCCGCTTGGCACACGCCCTCCCCGCCCCTACCAACACCCCCCATGACCCGCGCGCCGAACCGCCTCGCCCTCTCCGCCATCGCCCTCGCGGCTGCCTGCCCCGCCCTCCTCGCCCTCGCCGTCTTCGGCGTGATCGAGACCCCCGACTCCCCCGGCTACATCGCCTACGCCGCCCAGCTCCACGGCGCCCTGCCCACCGGCGACGCCCTCCTGCGCGAAGCCCCCTCCCCCATCACCCTGTTCCGCATGGGCGGCTACCCCGCCCTCCTCGCCGCGCTGCAGTCCCTCACCCCCCGCTGGCGCCTCGCCACGGTCCTCCTCCAGATCGCCGCCCTCTCCGCCCTCGCCGCCGCCACCCACCAGGCCGCCCGCCGCCTCGGCGCCCCCCCCGCCCGCGCCCTGGCCGCAGCCCTTCTCCCCGCGACCGGCTTCGGCGTGGTCGTGCAGCTCTGCATCCTGACCGACGCCCTCTACGCGGCCCTTGCCGCCGGCGCCGCCCTCCTCCTCGCCGCCCGCCCCGGCCCCCGCCCGGCGCTCGCCGCCGGCCTGATGCTCGCGCTGGCCACCACCCTGCGCGAGGCCACCCCCCTGCTCGCCCTCGCCTACCTCCCCCTCGCCTGCCTGACCGAACCCCGCCCCGCCACGAGACGCCTCGCCTGCGCCCTCCTCCTGCTCGCGCCCCCCTTCGCCACCGCCGCCGCCCAGGTCGCCTGGAACGCGCAGCGCGGCGCCGGCCCCGTGCTCACCACCAGCCGCCAGACCGTGATGGTGCAGGCCGTGCTCCCCCTCCTCCGCCGCCACCCCGACCTGCTCGCCCCCGACCCCGCCACCCCGCCGGACGACGCCCGCTTCGACGCCGCCGCCCGCGACACCGTGGGCCAGGGCGAGTACGCCCGCATCGACGACCTCCACCGCCGCCTCTTCGCCGAGGGCATGGACGCCCCCGCGATGGCCGCGGCCGCCGGCCGCCTCTACCGCCGCGCCTGGACAGCACACCCCGCCCCGATGCTCCTCGCGACGCTGGGCAACCTGCGGCACGAGTTCCTCGCCCTGCCGTTCCAGCCGCTCGACACCGTGGGCGCCCTGATGGTCTACGCCGGCTGGCCCCGCCCCGCCTTCGACCGCCTCAACCTCGAGTGGGCCGCCCTGCGCCACGGCAGCGCCACCGCCGCCCTGTGCATCGCCGCCGACGTCCTCACCCGCCTGCTCGGCACCGCGATCGCCTGCCTGGCCATCGCCGCCCCCTGGCTCCCCGCCACGCGCCGCGCCACGCCGCCGGACACGCTGCGCCGCCTGCGCGGCCTGTGGCTGGTGTGCGCCGGCTTCGTGGCGCTCTACGCGCCCGTGCACCTGGAGCCCCGCTACCTGGTCCCGATCGTGCCCCTGGCCTGCCTCATCGCCGCCTGCGCAAGGCAGCAAGCATGGGCTCTCCCTCCGCTGCCCATTCCAACGGCCCAAGGGGGCCGTCGGAACCTTGGGGCAGCTCCGCCCAAACCCGCAAAGGGTCCGAGGACCCTTTGATCCCCTTACCTAGGGAAGGCGATCCAAGGGCCCGGCCCTTGGCGGAGTTTGAGGCAGAGCCTCAACCTTCCTTCGCCGCGAGCGCCAGGTCCACCCGCCGCAGCAGCTCGCTCGACCGGAACGGCTTGCGCAGCACCTGCTCCGTGCGCAGCCCGCCCATCCCCTCCGCGCCGCCCAGCTCCGCGTATCCCGTGACCAGCATCGCCCTGACTCCCGGCTGCACCGCCGCCGCGCGCTGCAGCAGCTCGACGCCGTTCATCCCCGGCATGACGTAGTCCGCGAGCAGCAGGTCCACGGGCGCCTCCTCCAGCAGCCGCAGCGCCTCCTCGCCCCCGGCTGCCACCAGCACGACGTGCCCGTCCTCCTCCAGCATCTCCGCGGTCAGCGCGCGCACGTCCGCCTCGTCGTCGACCACGAGGATGCGCCGCGACGCCCCTGCCGGCGCCGCCATGGCCGCCAGCACGCCCGCCCGCGGCAGCAGCAGCACGACGCGCGTGCCCCGCTCCGGCTCGCTGGCGATTCGCACGTCGCCGCCGGACTGCCGCGCCAGCCCGTGCACCTGCGACAGCCCGAGCCCGGAGCCCCGCCCCGGCCCCTTCGTCGTGAAGAACGGCTCGAACACCCGCCCCAGCACGTCGGCCGCGATCCCCGTCCCGGTGTCGGCCACGCTCACCGCCACCAGCCCGGCCGCCGCGGCCGGGCCCTCGTCGCCCGCCAGGGCATCCTCCACCGCCACCAGGCCCCCGGTCGCGACGGTGAGCGTCCCGCCCTGCGGCATCGCCTCGCGCGCGTTGATCGCGAGGTTGAGGATCGCGGTGTCGAGCTGGTTCGGGTCGACCATCGCCACCGGCCCCGCCGGATCGAGCAGCATCACCAGCGCCACCCCCGGCCCCAGCGTGGTCGACAGCATCGGCCGCATCGCCGCCACCACGACGTTCAGCTCGCACGGCTGCGGCAGCAGCCTCTGGCGCCGCGAGAAGCCGATCAGCTGCGCGGTCAGCCGCGCGCCGCGCTCGGCCGCGGCGATCGCGCCCGCAATCAGCTGCTGCTGCCCCGCCTCGCCCGCGCTCACCCGCCGCCGCAGCAGGTCGAGCGAGCCGATCACCACGCCGAGCAGGTTGTTGAAGTCGTGCGCCATCCCCCCCGCCAGCTCGCCCACCGCCTGCAGCTTCTGCGCCTGGCGCAGCCGCGCCTCCGACAGCTCGCGCTCGGCGGTCTGCACCTGCAGCCGGTTGTGGCTGGCCGACAGCGCCCGCGTGCGCTCCTCCACCCGCCCCTCCAGCGTCCCGTTCAGCGCCTCCAGCTCGCCGCGCTGCCGCCCGAGCGCCTCGGCCATGTCGTTGAACGCGGCCGCCAGGCTGCCGAACTCGGTGCGCGGGTCCTCGCTCAGCACCGCGCGCGCCCCCAGGTCGCCGCCGCGCCAGCGCACCGCCGCCGCGAGCAGCTGCCCCGTCGGCCGGCGCACGTAGCTCTGCCCGAACACGATCGCCGCCCCCAGCGCCAGCAGCGCGGCGCCGACCGCGAACACCACCCCGCGCCGCGTCGCGCTCGCCAGCTCGGTGTCGGCGACCTCGACCGCCCGCCCGACCCCCACATACAGCCCGTTGCCCGTGGGCGGCACGAACCCCACCAGCCGCGGCACCCCGTCCGCCGCCCGGATCGTGGCCACGCCGGGCTGGCGCGCGTCGAGCAGGAAGCGCGTCTCCGGCCGGAACGGCTGCCCCGCCACGCCCGCGAGCCGCGGCACCCGCGCCAGCACCGTGCCCTCGCGGTCCGCGAGCACGATCGCGCGGTCCCCCGGCGCCAGCATCGCCTCCACCGTGCGCGTCATCGCCTCCAGCGACAGCCCGGCCACCACCACGCCGACCACGCGCCCGTCCGCCGCCCGCACCGCGGCGCCCAGCCCCAGGAACGGCTCCGCGCCCTCCCCGCCGACCGCATAGCGGTCCACCACGAAATCCGCCCCGCCCAGCACCAGCCGCGCCGTGTGCACGACCGCGTCCGAAACCGGCACGCCCCCGGCGCCCCCCGCTGCCCCGCCCCCCGGCCCGCCCCGCGTCGCCCCAGCCTGCGTCGCCCCGGCCTGCGTGGCCCCGTCGGGCGTCGCCCCGCCCGACCCGGCGCCGCACACCGGCCGCAGGTCACCGTCCAGCACCGTGACGAACGCGTAGACCGGCAGGGTGCGGCGCAGCAGCGCGAGCTGGTCCGCGCAGGCCGGATCGAGCGCGCGCACCGACCGGCTCGCCGCCACCGCGAGCATCATCTGCCGCGCCGCCTCCGTGGTGCTGCCGACCGCCCTGCTGACCAGCTCCGCCTCGTGCAGCGCATCCCGGCCGACCCGGCTGTGCCGCTCCTCGCGCAGGTCCAGCACCAGCAGGCCGATCACCGCGAAGCTCGGCAGGCTCACCGCCGCGACCAGGATCAGCAGCCGCGTGAACAGCCCGAACCGGCGGAACAGCCCCGCGGCAGGCACGGCGACATCCGGAGTGTTGGCCAGCATCCTGCTCCCCAGCCGCGCGCCGCCGAACCGGCCAGGCCCGCACGCGCCACAACCCAGGATGGTGGAAACCGTCGCGATGGACAACCGGAGTACGCCTGCGAACACCTCACTGTGTCCGCCCCGGGGCGCCCCCGAGGGCGCGTGGTGCGAGAGGGGGGACTCGAACCCCCATGCCTTGCGGCGCACGATTTTGAGTCGCGTGCGTCTACCGTTCCGCCACTCTCGCACCCAGGCCCAGCCCGGCGCCGCGGCGCCGCAGCAGCGCCATACCACCCGCGCCGCCCCGGAACCAGCGCCGCCCCGCCCCCGTCCCGACGCGGCCCCGACGCCTCGCGCCGCCGGGGCTTTACGCCGCCCGCCGTCGTGGCTATAGCAACGGCCCTGCTGGTCCCGGATAGCTCAGTTGGTAGAGCAAGCGACTGTTAATCGCTCGGTCGTAGGTTCGAGTCCTACTCCGGGAGCCACCCCCCTCCCAGCCCCGCCCTCCCCCACGCCATCGCGGTGCCGCATCCCCGCACTCCCGGCCACCCCCGCGCGACCCGCCCCGTGAGGCCCACGCTCCTGCGCGGCGCCACGCTCGTGCTCGCCGACCGCGTGGCGCCCGGCACGCTGGCCTTCGCCGGCGGCCGCATCACCGAGGTCGCCCCAGGCGACGGCCCCGGCCCGCACGACGCCGACACCCTCGACCTCGACGGCGACTTCCTGCTCCCCGGCCTGGTCGACCTGCACACCGACAACCTCGAGCGCCAGGTCGAGCCCCGCCCCGGCGCCCGCTGGCCGTCCCGCGCCGCCATGCTCGCCCACGACGCGCAATGCGCGGCCGCCGGCGTCACCACCGTGCTCGACGCCCTCTGCCTCGGCGAGCTGGACGCCGGGGACTCCCGGTCGCGCACCTTCCGCGACGGCCTGGCCGACGGCGACGCCCTGCACGCGACCGGCCTGCTCCGCGCCGAGCACTTCCTCCACCTGCGCTGCGAGCTGCCCGCCGAAGGCCTGCCCGCGCTGCTCGCCTCCCTTGCCCGCCACCCCCGCCTGCGCATGGTCAGCCTGATGGACCACACGCCCGGCCACGGCCAGTTCGCCGACCTCGCCCGCTACCGCGCCATGCACCGCCGCGACGGCCTGGACGAGGCCGCCATTGACCGGCGCATCGCCCGCCTCCTCGAGCAGCGCGACCGCCTGCGCGCCCCCAACCGCCGCGCCGTGCTCGACTGCCTCCGCCACACCCCCACCGCCCTGGCCAGCCACGACGACGCCACCGCGGCCGAGGTCGCCGCCAACCACGCCGACGGCGTCGCGATCAGCGAGTTCCCCGTTGCCGAGCCCGCCGCCCGCGCCGCCCGCGCCCTCGGCATGGCCGTGATCGCCGGCGCCCCCAACGTGGTGCGCGGCGGCTCGCACTCCGGCAACGTCGCCGCCGCCACCCTGATCCGCGCCGGCCTGGTCGACGCGCTGGCCTCCGACTACGTCCCCGCCAGCCTGCTCGACGCCGCCTTCCGTACCTCTGGCGACGGCCTGCCCCTGCACGACGCCGTCGCCCTCGTGACGCGCCACCCCGCCGCCCTGGCCGGCCTCGGCGACCGCGGCCGCCTCGCACCCGGCCTGCGCGCCGACCTGCTCCGCGTCCGCCTGCACGACGGCCTGCCCGTCGTCCGCGCCGTCTGGCGCGAAGGCGAGCGCGTCGCCTGATGCCCGCCCCGCCGGACCACGCCTGCCCGGATCACGCCTGCCCGACCCGCGTCCCTCCGAACCCCGGGCACGCGCCGCACGGCCCCGCCCCGTGAGGGTCGCCCTCTACTACGCCCCCCGCGCCCACGACCCCCTGCACCGCGCCGGCGCCGCCTGGCTCGGCCGCGACCCCGAGTCCGGCGCCACGGTGCCGCACCCCGCCTTCCCCGACATCGACCCCGCCCTCCTGCACGCCGCCACCGCCGCGCCGCGCCACTACGGCCTGCACGCGACCCTGACCCCGCCCCGCCGCCTCGCCACCGGCTGGGAGGAGTTCGCCGCCGCCGCCGCCGCGCTGGCCGACCGCACCCCGGCCTTCCCCCTGCCGACGCTCCACCTCGCGGAAATGTCCGGCTGCCTCGCCCTGGCCGCGCCCGCCTGCCCGCCGCTCGACGCCCTCGCCGAGGCCTGTGTGCGCGCCGCCGACGTCCACCTCCGCCGCCCCGACGACGCGGAGCGCGCGCGCCGCCGCGCCGGCGGCCTCGACGACGAGCAGGAGCGCCTGCTGCAGCGCTGGGGCTACCCGCACGTCCTGTCGCGCTGGCGGTTCCACATCACCCTGACCGGCCGCCTCGACCCCGCAGCCATGCCCGGCCTGCGCGACGCCGCCGCCCGCCACTTCGCCGACGCCCTCGCCGCGCCCCGCGCCGTAACCGAGATCTGCATCGTCACCGAGGCGGCCGCCGGCACGCCCATGCTCATCGCCGAGCGCCTCGCCCTGCGAACCTGAGCGAAAGCAAGCCTGGGCTCTGCCCAGACCCGCCAGGGCGAGCCGCCCTGGACTGGCCTTGCTGAAGTAGGGTTTCCAAAGGCGAGCCTTTGGCGGAGTCCAGAGGCAGAGCCTCTGGCCTTCCTTCTCAGACCTCGCGCAGCGTGTAGTCGAAGTTCCTGCGCGCCAGGTTGACGTTGTAGTGCGGGTCCGCCTTCATGTACTTGTGCCACTTGGTCACGAAGCGCGCCTTCTCCGCCTCCGCCTGCGTCGACCTCACCTGCGAGATGCTCTCGTAGTGGTACATCTCGCAGAACGGCGTGTAGACGATGCGATACCCCGCCTCCACGATCTTGAGGCACAGATCCGTGTCGTTGAAGTCCACGGCGAAGCTCTCGTCGAGCCCGCCCACCTGCGCCAGCACGCTCTTGCGCGTCGCGATGCACGCGCCCGTCATCGCCGAGTAGTTGCGGATGACGTGCGTGAACGCGTTGTAGCCGACGAACTCGCGCGGATACGAATGGTAGATGTGCGCCGTGCCGTCGTTGACGCCGACCACGGTGCCGACATGCTGGATCGACCCGTCCGCATGCAGCAGCCGCCCGCCGACCACGCCGATCTCCGGATCCTGGCTCAGCTCCATCAGCGCCGTGAGCCAGTCCTCGTTGATCACCTCCATGTCGTCGTTGAGCATGACGAGATGCTCGGTCCGCGCCTGACGCACGGAGAAGTTGCTCTTGTTGGCATAGTTGAACGGCTTCATCGGGCCGTCGTACGGCACGACGCGCACGCCCCGGCTCGTCATGTACGACACCTGGTCGCGCGACAGGTTGGCGTTGTCGACCACCACGATCTCGTAGTTCGGATACGACGTCCGATCGAGGATCGACTGCACCAGGTTGTCGACCATGTGGAACTTGCCGCGCCCGGGCAGGTCGATCGTGGTGTTGTTGGTCAGGATCAGGATCGACACCCGCGGCGTCCCGCGCACCGGCCTGCGGA
>JBPBQX010000105.1:0-41598 GCA_050955025.1 Janthinobacterium lividum | reverse complement strand
GGCGGCAGGAGCGTGTGCTCCTGCCGCCCTTCTCGTTGCTGGTCCCCGTTGCAGGGGGCCGCGCAGGTCGGCAACCCGTGGGTTCTGGCCACGGGTCGCCTGGTCGGGATCAGCGTCCGGCGGTGCCGCCGGCCGCGGCGCCCGCGCCGGTCCCGGCCGCCGAGCCGCCCGCGACGCCCGGTGTCGCCGTGCCGCCGGAGGTCAGCGAACCACCCACCGGAGCCGTCGGCAGGCCACCGCCGACCGTGCCGCCCGGCGCGGTGGCCGCGCCGGCGCCGCCGGACATGCCGCTGCTCGAGCCGATGCCCGCGCCCGGGCCGGCCAAGCCGCTGCCGAGCGAGCCGCCAGCGCCGCCGGCGCCCGCCGCACCCGCGCCACCACCCGGCGCGCCGACCTGCGCCATCGCCACGCCGGTCATGCCGAGGACCGCAACCGCTGTCAGAACCGAAATCCGCATGTGACTACCCTTTTCTAAGCAATGATGGAGACTAGCCTATCCGCGGCGCAGATGCGCGACACATCTCCGGGAGCAAAGGTCGGAGCTGCACTTGGCGATACAGGAGATGTGTGGCGCCGTGCTGGCGTCGGATCATCCCGTATCGACGCCGCACAGGTGCCTTGCCTTGCCTGCGCGGCAGCAACGCCGCACGGGCAGGAAAGTTCAGTGGGGATCCGGCGACGGGCGGCGCGGGCGGAACGGCCAGTCCACGACCTCGCCCGCGAACAGCGCCCACCATACCAGAACCGGCTGCAGTGCCAGGCGCGGCGCGTGGTACCACCAGCCGAGGCGCATGTCGCCGCCCGGCAGGCCGCCCATCGCGTGCTTGATGTTGGCCGGCACCACGCACACCGCGTAGAGCGCCAGGGCCATGCCCGCCAGGCGACGCAGGCGGCGCGTCGGCAGGGCCAGCGCCCCGGCGATCTCGCACAGGCCCGTGCCCAGGATCACCGCCTGCGGGTAGGGCACCCAGCCCGGCGTGATGAGGAGGAACGGCGCCGGCAGCGCCAGGTGCGTCACGCCCGCCGCGAGGTACAGCGCGGCCAGCACCCAGCGCGATGCGGCCCGGCCCCGTGGCGCGGCAGCCGTGCGGGGTGGCCAGGGGGACGGGTCGGCGGGGCGGGTCATGTCCCCGCCTTCCCGCGCCCCGCCCCGTCGTGTCAATGCGTGCGGGCCGGCGTGGCGCCGGTGCCCCGCGAACCGACAGGCCCCCCATGCTCCCGACCGGCTTCCTCCTGCGCCCTGCCGCCGTCGTCGCCCGCGACCTTGTCGGCGCCACGCTCCTGGTCGACGGCGTCGGCGGGGTGATCGTGGAGACCGAGGCCTACGATCGCGGCGACCCCGCCTCGCACAGCGCCGCAGGGCCCACCGCGCGCAACGCCGCGATGTTCGGGCCGCCCGGCCGCGCCTACGTCTACCGGTCGTACGGCCTGCACTGGTGCCTCAACCTCGTGTGCGGGGAGGCGCCGGGCGCGGCCGTGCTGGTCCGCGCCCTCGAGCCGCGCCACGGCCTCGACGCGATGCGCGCCCGGCGCGGCCCGCTCGCCGACCGGCTGCTGTGCAGCGGGCCGGGGCGGCTGTGCCAGGCGCTCGGCGTCTCGCGCGACCTCGACGCCGCGCCGCTGGACGCCGCGCCGTTCCGGATCGAGCCGCGCGAGGGGGACGCCGAGGTGACTGCCGGGCCGCGCATCGGCATCACGCGCGGGGCGGACACGCCGTGGCGGTTCTGCCTGGCAGGGTCGCGGTTCCTGAGCAGGCGGGCGGGAGGGTGAAAGGAAGGTCGAGGCGCTGCCTCGAGCTCCGCCAAAGGCTCGCCTTTGGAATCCTTGACTCAAGGGACGGGGATCAAAGGGCCCCTGGCCCTTTGCGGGTCCGGGCGGCGCCCGGCCTTGCATCCGGCGGCGCGAGCGCTGATTTCCAGGGTTCGGCAGGCCTTCTGCCTGGCCACGGGAGTGTCCCATGACGCAGCCAGCCTTCTCCGTGCTCGACCTCGCGCCCATCCCCGACGGCTCGACGCCGGCCGACGCGCTGCACAACGCCCGCGACCTGGCGCAGCACGCGGAGCGGTGGGGCTACACGCGCTACTGGCTGGCCGAGCACCACAACATGGTCGGCATCGCGTCGGCCGCGACCGCGGTGGTGATCGGCCACGTGGCCGCCGGCACCCGCACGATCCGCGTCGGCTCGGGCGGCATCATGCTGCCGAACCACTCGCCGCTTGTCGTCGCCGAGCAGTTCGGCACGCTGGCCTCGCTGTTCCCGGGCCGCATCGACCTGGGGCTGGGGCGCGCGCCGGGCACCGACGGGCGCACCGCGCGGGCGCTGCGGCGCGACCCGGAGGCCGCCGACAGCTTCCCGCAGGACGTGCAGGAGCTGCAGGCGCTGCTCGGGCCGCTGCAGCCGGGCCAGGCGGTGCAGGCGATCCCGGGCACCGACACGAACGTGCCGATCTGGATCCTGGGCTCCTCCCTGTTCGGCGCGCAGCTCGCGGCGCATCTCGGGCTGCCCTACGCCTTCGCGTCGCATTTCGCGCCGGATGCGCTGGGCCACGCGCTGCGGATCTACCGCGAGCGGTTCCGGCCCTCGGCGCAGCTCGACCGGCCGCACGCCATGGTGGGCGTCAACGTGGTCGCCGCGGACACGGACGAGGAGGCGCGGCACCTGTTCACCTCGGTGCAGCAGAGCTTCACCACGCTGATCCGGGGCACCCGCGGGCGGCTGCCGCGGCCGATCGCGGACATCGAGGCGTTCTGGTCGCCGATGGAGAAGGCGCAGGTGGCCAACATGCTGTCCTGCTCGGTGGTCGGCTCGGCGGAGACGGTGCGCGCCGGGATCGAGCGCCTGCTCGCGCGCACCGGGGCGGACGAGCTGATGGTGGCGTCGGCGATCCACGACCACGCGGCGCGGCTGCGGTCCTACGAGATCCTGGGCGGGCTGCGGGCGACGATGGGCGCCTCGGAGCCGCTGGCGCAGGCGTCGTAGGAAAGCGGAGAAAGTCAGGAAACCTTCTTTTTCTGAAGAAAAAGAAGCAAAAAGACTTTCTCCGTTCGGCACCGTGCCGCCCGGCGGGCCTGTGTCCCAACGGGCAAAGTTCTTTGGTTCTTTCTTTCAAGAAAGAACTGCTTGCCTTGCCTGCCGGACGTCACGCGACGCCGCGGCCCTGCCCTCAGAGCAGGGCGAGCACGCTGTCCGCGCTGCTCACGTCGAAGGCGCCGGGGGCCTCGATGGCCAGGTGCTCGACGCGCCCGTCGCGGGCGATCATCACGAAGCGCTGGCAGCGGATGCCCATGCTGCGTGCGGACATGTCCAGTTCGAGGCCGAGGGCGCGGGTCAGCGTGCCGGAGCCGTCGGCGAGCATGCGCACCGCGCCTGCGGGGTCCTGCGCGCCGGCCCAGGCCTGCAGCACGAAGGCGTCGTTGACCGCGAGGCAGGCGAGGGTGTCGACGCCTTTCGCGGCGAAGGCGGCGGCGTTGTCGACGAAGCCGGGCAGGTGGCGGGCGCTGCAGGTTGGCGTGAAGGCGCCGGGGACGCCGAACAGGACGACCGTGCGGCCGCGGAACAGGTCGTCGGTGGCGAGCTCCTTCGGGCCGTCGGGGGTGGCTTCGGCCAGGGTCAGGGAGGGGAGGGCGTCGCCGGGCTGGACGGTCATGCGGGGCTTCCGTGTTGCACGCGCGTTCATAGGGGCCGGGCGGGGGAGCGGCAAACCGGCGGTTGAGGGCGGGCGGTTCTTTACGCCCGGCGGGCGGCTGCCGTATGACGTCGGGCAGGGTCAAGCCGCCTGCCTGCCATGCGACGCCGTTGCACACGCGAGGAAAAGATGTCCCAGCCGCCCGTCATGCTGTCCGCGGAGAAGCTCGTGTCGGCGCCGTGGACGTTCAGTCCGGCGGGCGACATGCTGATGGAAAGCAACTTCCGGTTCGCGGCGTCGGGCGAGGTCGAGGTGCACCGCAACGACAACGAGCGCCGGTGGCTGGTGGAGGACGGCAGGCTGCGGGTGCTGCGCAGCGACGGCTCGCTGATGTGGGAGTCGGCCGGCGTCACGATGTCCGGGGCCGGGCTGGAGATCGCGGTGACGTCGCCGCTCGACGCGGGGCTGCACTTCGTGTTCCGCGAGTGCGGCAGCGACGGGCGGGTGATCGTCGACCGGGCGGGGACGCTGTCGGCGGCGCGGTTCCTGTTCCCCGACGACCTGCAGGTGACGCCGAGCGACGTGCGGCGCGTGCTGATGATCGGCTCGTGCCTGTCGGAGCGGTTCCTGGAGTTCACGCGGCAGGACCGGCCAGACGTCACCTTCGACTTCATCCTGTTCAACTACGCGGGCGAGCAGCCTGCCGGCGCCGGCGTCGGAGTACGATTTCCAGTACGTCCAGATCCCGCTGCGCTCGGTCATCACGGACCGGGTGATCCACGCCGTGCAGCTCAACTCGGCGGAGTTCGTCTCTGACGACGACATGTTCCCCGACGTTCCCTGGTGCGTCATAAACAGCAGCGAAACCAGAAGCTTGCGCGTTCATTAGTCTCCCGACGTTTCCCGCTGTGTCCAGGAAATGCAGTTTTGAACGTATGCCCGAACGTATGCTAAACACTGGCGGATGGTCCGCACGCTCCACCGTCTGACAGCTCGCACAGTCACCGCCGCCAAGCCCGGGATGCACGCCGATGGCGGGGGCTTGTGGCTTCGCGTTCAGACCGGCGGACGCGCCTGGCTGTTCCGATACAAGAGCCCGGTGACCGGCCGGGAGCGGCTCATGGGGTTAGGACGTACTGCCGACGTGCCGCTTGCCCGTGCGCGTGCGACAGCAGCCGAGGCGCGCCAGGTGGTGGCAGCCAAGCGTGATCCCCTCACCGAGCGGCGGGCAGCTGCAGTTGTGCAGGCCGGCGACCAGCAGACCTTCCAGCAGGCAGCCGAGGCCTACATCGAGTCCCAGCGGCCGGGCTGGCGCAACCCGAAGCACGCCGAGCAGTGGACCTCGACGCTGACGCAGCATGCCTTTCCGACCTTGGGCAAGCTGCCTGTCGGCCAGGTTGGCACGGAGGACGTCATGCGCGTGCTCGAGCCGATCTGGACGCAGATCCCCGAGACGGCAAGTCGAGTGCGTGGCCGCGTCGAGCTGGTGCTGGACTATGCCGCGGCGAAGGGATGGCGGAGCGGAGACAACCCGGCGCGCTGGCGGGGGCACATCGCACACATGCTGCCCAAGCGGTCCAGGATGTCCAAGGTCAAGCATCACCGGGCGTTACCCTACAAGCAGATCGCCCAGGTTATGGCCGTCCTGGCAGCGAGCGATAGGCGTTCGGCGCTGGCGCTGCGGTTCCTGGTGCTTACCGCGGCGCGATCGTCCGAGGTGCGCGGCGCCACCTGGTCGGAGATCGACCTGGTGGAGCGGACCTGGACCGTGCCAGGCGAGCGGATGAAGGCGGGGAACGAGCACCGCGTGCCGCTGTCCAGCGCGGCGCTAGAGGTGCTGCAGCTGGCCAGGGAGCGCGGGGAAGGGCAGGGGAGCCCCTACGTGTTCCTGGGGCGCATAGCGGGCTGTGGGCTGTCCGACGTGGCAATGTCCAAGGCGCTGCACTTCGCGGCCGGAAGCGATTCCACCGTGCACGGGCTGCGCTCGACGTTCCGCGACTGGTGCGGCGAGATGACCGACCATCCCGGCGACGTGGCGGAGATGGCCCTGGCTCACGCGGTGCGCGACAAGGTGGAAGCCGCGTACCGGCGCGGGGACCTGTTCGAGAAGCGGCGGGCGATGATGGAGGCTTGGGCGGGGTTTGTGACGTCTAAGTGACCGGGGCCATCGGGTCAAAAGAAGACCACCAGTTTAGCGCACCTACAGCAAGCGGCTTATAAAGCCACCTCCGTCCATCGGCCAGTACGACACATGGAATATTGATAATTCCGGTCGAGGAGCGCTGCGCGATTGCATTTTTGATCCATTCAGGATGCCTGTTTAAAACAGATTCATCTTCTGCAAAATAGACTGCAAGCTCAGCCAAGTGTTTGCTAGGACTATGGCGATCCGCATGCTTCATTTCGTTTGCAAGATCAGTTAAAGCGGCGATAGCTTCACTCTTTGCTGCAACGTGCCTTGTGAATTCTGAAAGACGGTCTTTGGGTTTGAATCTTAACCACGCGGGATTGGTCTTGGCGCGATGGTGAAAGTTCCAGTCTGCTAAACTTGCAATATCTATTGCAAAATCCATTGCTGCATAATGGAAATTTGACAACGTAAGCATTGAGCGCGCTAGGTCTTGCTCAGCTTTTGCAAACAACCATTCACAGTTGTAGTTTCCACTAAGCACCTTCTGTGATGAGACAGTCGGACTTGTCCAAGCTCCAGTCAATTACGCCATGCCTTCCATTATTAACTTCCCGTAACCGAGGCCCGCAACCGCACTCCCGGCCCGCCCCCGTTCACCTCGATGAACTGGACGCATGCCTCCTTGTCGGGGTAACGGGCTTCAGCGGCGTCGGCTACGGCCACCGCCATTGATGAGCCGTGCGTAGTCCTCCTGGACAGCGCAGTCGGGTCTCAGGCTCCATCGGTCACGAGGGGGCGCCGGCGTTGGCTGAGGTCGGTTTGCTCGAGCTGCCGCCGTCTGCTCGGCCTTGAGGATCCACGCCCGCACTTTCTCCGGGTCGAACGTCCAGACACCTCCGAGCTTGGCGGCGCCCGGCATGCGGCCCTGGGCGGCCAGCTCCTGCACCTTGCGCACGGACAGGCTGGTCATCAAGGCGATCGCGGCCGCTCGAACGCGTGGCGTGTCAGGCATTGCTGTTCATTCCCGCGAACTGCTGGACCTGTGCCCAGAGCTTAACCCGATGCGTGTCCGGATCGCGATCCAGGCAGGATGCCGTTGTAGCCCTCGGTCAAGATTATCCAGACCTCGAACAACGAAATAGATTGCTCCGACGATCTGTAAAGCATCAACGCGCGTAACACTAAGCAGGAAATCACTGCTAAAATCAGAAGAGAAGCCAGGTGTTCGTGTGGGTGCTGCGTGATAAAGCGCAAAACTTCCCGCTGACACCTCTACTAAGCCGTATACAATACGGAGGCGCTCTCGCATCCAGTAAGCAAATACCGCAAACGCAACGCCTAGAAATGCAAAGAATGCTGGATGGTTGGCTATCGCAGACGCGACAAAGATCAAGATTCTGCCGTCCGCAGCCGCACTCCCGGCTCACCACCGTTCTCCTCGATGACCTCGACGCCGGCGATCATGCGTTCAGCTCTTGGTAGGGGTCGGATCTATCACGTTGGCGCACCCGTCCGTCGGCGCCGCGGCGACCTGACCGACCAGCGGGACGATCTTCAGACCGGCCGAGGCGATCCGGCACGGCGCCGCGAACAGGCCGCAGTCTGACAAGGCGAGGAGTGCCGCCAGCAGAAGGACTGATTGCGGCCGCAGCAGCCTGCTGGCGGGCACAGGCAAGGCACCGTCGGGAACCTGCCTCACAGCTTCTCGCCTCCCGTGGCACCGGCGGGCCGCAGCCTCACGCCAGGCGCATCTCCGTTGGTGAACTCGACGCCGGCGGCTTCCAAGGCGGTGCGGATTGCGGCGAGAGTACGGGGCGCGAGCGCCTCACCGCGCTCAAGCCGCGCCACCGTGTCGGGTGAGACCTTCGCTTGCGCGGCAAGGTCCCGAACACCCCACGCCACAGCTGCTCTCGCCATCCTCGATTGAACCGCCAGCATCGTAACCCCGCTACGAAGTCCTTGCGCTGTTACGAGCGCGAGGTTATCGTAACCGAGTTCTGACTTCGGAACAACGTCTGAGCGGCCGAGCAAAGTGTTACGAGCACCTCGCCCGGCCTCACCACACCCCGATGGAGGTCGGACCATGGCTGCTGAATCCACTACCACGCTCGGCACACACCGGGCAGTGACTGCGCCCTCACGTCGCCACCTGATCAGCGGCTCCATCCTCGCTGCTCTGACCGGAGACGCCTTCGCCGGCGCCGTGGTGCTGCCGGACCATGGCGAGGTGTTTCCGCCTGCTCCCAACCCGGACGCCGACCTGTTGGCCACCTGCGCCGCGTTCGACGCCTTAGAGCGCGCCTACCGGGCCACCGACTTCGACTGCGCACCACGCACCCCGGAGGACCTGGTGAACGACGCCGAGCGCAGTCGCATTGCCACGGCGCAGAACCCGTTGGTCGAGCGGATGGCCGAGTTGCGCGCCGTCACCCGCGCCGGGCAGATCGCCCGGGCCCGCAGCTTGGCGCTGTGGAAGCCGGAGCTGCTGAACGACGAACCGAGCGACTTCGGCGAGTGCCTCGCGTCCGCGATCGTGCGCGACCTGATTGGGGAGGGCTAAGCCATGGCCGCTTCTTCCCGTCGCGCCCTTCTAGGTGCCGCTGCCGCCCTTGCGACCGCACCGCTGGCCCTGAGCGCGCCCGCTACCGCCGGCAGCGTAGGCATTGCGCGTATGAGCTACGCCGACCTCGACGCCGAACTGGTCCGGCTGTGCCGCGAAGCCATCGCCTGCGAGGCCCGCTCCGAGGCGCTCACGATGGCGGTCAACGACGTGGTGCTGTCGGACCCCCGCTGGACGGCCGCCTTCGCCGAGGCGCGCCTTCTGATGGACCGCTACAACCAAGTGCTCGATCAGGTCGAGCAGATCGCGGCCCGGACGCCTGCCGGGCTGCGCGCGAAGACCGAGCTCGTGCGCGTGCACATGCACCCGGATCAGGACGAGTTTGGAGTCGTGCATTCGCTCCTGCGCGACGTGCTGGCCTATTCGACACCACCTGATCTGGTCGAGGTGTTACCCACGCGGGTCTGACGACGCAGGCCGGACCAAGCCGTGTCGCGCAAGCGCAAACAAGTAGCACGGGCCGGACGATAAGAGACGGCAGGGGACGCCAACCAGATTTCCGACGCGGTGGCACGAAGCGGTCACCAAGAACGACACTAAAGACCGCAGGATGGATAATTTTTGAGCGGATGCAATCGCAATCAATCTCAGAAGTGGGCGGGTAAAGGTCAATAGTTTAGTCTAGCGGCCTTATATGCTCGTTATTATTGGTAATTCACTGACATTCTATCGCGTAAAAGCGCGTGGGACGGACCGTGACACGGTCGCAGATACTGCTCTGAACCGCTGGGATGTCTCGCGGGACAAGGAACGCAACGATGCCGACGTCGAAACGGGCTTTGATGACAGAAATGGCTCCGCGCCCAGTCGCGCGCCTGCCCGAACTACCTCGCGTGGTACCCATGTTCCGGGCGCCGGCTGCCTTCGGGGTGTCCCGGTCCACGATCTATCGGGCCGCTAACGCCGGGGACATTCGCTTGGTGAAGCTCGGCCGCTCGACGCTCGTGGATAGCGAGAGCGTCCTCGCGTGGCTGGCCAACCTGCCGACAATCACGCCAAAAGCCGTTGCCTAGAAACGAAGCTGCCGGCCCCCGCGAAAGGACCGGCAACAGATCGACAACTTAGAAACGCACCCTGCAGGCGCAGTTCTAGTCGGTCCGTTGCCACGATTTCAAGCTCCTTCTGCGCGCCGGCTTTCCCTGGAGAGCCGCCATGCTTACCGAACCGTCCCGCCACCCGTCCGTCCCGTTCATCGGATCCGTACGGCCTTCTACCCGCAGCTTCGCCCGACCGCTCACGCCTTCCGTGCTCGACTGCATGGCCGGCGTCGAGCTGCAGCACGGGCACCACGTCCGAGCGGAATACCTTGCCCAGCTCGCCACCGACATGCGGGAGGCGGGCCGATGAGAACCGAGCACGGCCTTGTCCAAGCGCCGACCGCAGCAATTTGGACGACGGATTTGCTTGTCGTGTGCCCGCTCGACGCGCTCGGCTACATCGCGAAGGCGGAGCAAGGCGATCGTTGCGCTTCGCTGCTCATGGCTGCTGTGAATGAGGCCTTGCACGTCATCGACGACGCGCTGCCTCGCTCGCCGCTGATGTGTGCGGCCTGCCCGCAGCAGCTTCTCCCAGGCGTCCGATGCGCGATCGTCGTGACCTTACCGGAACGCGAAGGCATCGGCCGCGGCGCTGCCCTGGCGGTCTGCCGCCAGTGTGCGACCAGCCGGGCCGACGTGCATCGCAAGGCTGTCATGGCGTTGCGCATCGAAGCGCTTGGTCTGCGCGTCATCGACTCGGCGCATGCCGCAGGTGGCCGGACGTGACGGCGCGCACCAGGTCGCGGAAGCCACAGGCCGCCGCCGATCGGGAGGCTGCTGGCAGCAGCACTTTCGCGGACGCCGTGCACCGCATCCGAGCTGAAGCCGGCGGCGTTCTCCATACGATGATCGTGCGGCCTGCCGATCTCGCCTTCGTCGTCGAGGAAGCTACCGCCGGTGACCCGGACGCCATCAGGGTGCTGGCCACCGTCGAGGACGCCGTGCGTCGTATCACTGCAGCCCCGCGACGATCGCCGATGCATTGCGCGGCCTGCCCAAGACCGCTGTTGAAAAAGACCGCGTTCGCCTTCGCTGTTGTCGAGGCATCACGTGAAAATCCCACAAGCGGCCTCGCCATCGCGGTGTGCCCGCGGTGTGCCACCACGCCGGAGCAAATCCGGGAGAAAGCGGTTACGGCACTGCGCAAGGTTTGGCCGGACCTGAGTTTGCGCCCAATAGTGGTCACGCACCCGACTGGCGGCCGAGCGTGAACGGCGCGAACGGGCCCGACCTCAAGGTGAGCAGTCGCGACGCCATCCAGGCCGTCGCCGACAAGCTGGCGCAGATCGGGGCGGCGCAAGCCCCGCTGTATGCCGCCGCGGCCGCAGGCCGGATCGCGCTGGTCTACGTCACCACGCCCAGCACGCCCTGGCCGACCGACACAATCGCGCGGCTTACCCGCCCTGCCGTCGTGCTGCTGGGAGGCGATCCCGGATACGGCGAGCCGACATTCGGGCCCGGCCGCTGGCGGTGCGCGCGCAAGCTGAAGGAATGGGCCGGGGCTGCCGTCGTGCATGGAGCCGGTGGCGCGCCGGAGCACTATCGCGGCGCCCTGGTGACGGCCGAGCTGGTCGGGCGCCTGGCGCTGGTCGAGACGACCTCGAGCCTGGTGGACGCTTGGGGTGCGTTCCTCGCGCCGCTGCCACGCATCGGCTACCGGCCGCCAAACGGGGGCGTGCACCCGGTGCGTCCTGCGGTGCTGCATTGAACGCGATCGGCACCATTGCGGCACCCGTCGACAGCAACCTGACGGCGCTGCGCCTCGCGCTTCGGAGCGGTGGCTACCTGCCCGTCCCTGTCAGCTCGCCCACCATGCGCGTCAGCTCTGCCGGCAAGCGCCCGGTGATGAAGGACTGGTGCCAGGCCTGTGCCGACGCCGACGACACGATGGTCCGGTCCTGGCAGACGACGCAGCCGGACTGCACCAACACGGGGCTTCTGACCGGGACGCTGATCGCCGTCGACGGCGACATCCTAGCGCCGGAACTGGCCGACCAGGTGGCGCAACTCGCCGAGGAGATGCTGGGTTGGACGCCGCTGGTCCGCATCGGCCGGGCTCCGAAGTGGCTGCGCTGCTACCGGGCCGAGACACCGCTGCGGAAGATGGAGACGCCGGAGCTGGTGCTACCCGGGGATGCAAAGGCGCAGGTCGAAGTGCTCGGCGCCGGGCAGCAGTTCGTCTCGCACGGCATCCATCCCGACACCCGGCAGGCCTACAGCTGGCCCGAGAGCACGCCGCAGGGTGTGCCGCTCGAGGAGCTGCCGATCGTCTCCGAGGAGCTGCTGCGCCGCTTCGTGGCGGCGACGGAGGCGGTGCTGCGCGCGGCCGGCGGCCGGACGGAGAAGGAGATCGCCAGGGAAGCTGCGGGTGCACCTGGTGCAGCGGTTCCGATCCGCGTGGCCGCGGCGCCGGCTGGTGCCGCTAGGGAGGCGCAAGGCGGCACCCGGGATGGCGAGTTCTTCCAGAAGGTGAACACCGCGGCGCTGGCGAATATCGCAGCGTGGCTGCCGGCGATCTTCCCGCGTGCCGAGCATCAAACAGGCACCGGCGCGTGGCGCATCAGCTCCGAGGAGCTTGGCCGCCAGCTCGAGGAAGACATCAGCGTTCACCCAGAGGGCGCGCAGGATTTCGGCACGCGGCAAGGGTGCAGCCCGGTCGACATTGCCCTCGAGCACGGCGGCGCGCCGGACGCCAAGGCTGCAGCGTTTTGGCTGTGCGAGAAGCTGGGCAAGCAGCCGGCGGAGTTGGGGTGGTGGGAGAAGCGGCAGCGCAAGCTGGCGCAGGCTGCTGAGGACGCACCCGACCCGACCGATGATCCGCGCCCGGTGATCCAGGTGGCGGCCGGCCGGCTGGACCGCCTGGCGACGCAGGCCGAGGCGGTGGTGAAGGCGTCGGGCCTGCCGGTGTTCCAGCGCGGCACCACGCTGGTGCAGCCGGTCATCACCGAGGTGCCGGCTTCGCGCGGGCGGATGACGGTGGCGGCCGGGCTCACGGAGCTGAGCCAGCCGGCGATGATCGACCTGTTCAGTGCCGTTGCTCAATGGGTGCGGTTCGACAAGCGGTCCGAGGCGTGGCTGCCGACCGACCCGCCCATGATGGTCGCCGCTGTCCTGCTCAGCCGGATCGGCAAGTGGAAGCTGCCGCGGCTGGCCGGCGTGGTGACAACGCCCACCCTGCGCCCGGACGGCACCGTGCTTACCGCGGCCGGCTACGATGCCACCACCCGGCTGTACCACGTCCCTGACCCTGCCCTGCGCCTGCCTGCGATGCCGGGTAAGCCGACACCGGCCGACGCCGCGGCGGCTCTCGCCAGCCTGCGGGCACTGCTTGTCGGGTTCCCGTTCAAGTCCGACGTCGACCGCGCCGTGGCCCTGTCCCTGCTCATCACGCCCGTGGTGCGAGGCGCGCTGAGCGTAGCGCCGCTGCACGCGATCAAGGCGCACACGGCAGGCACCGGGAAGAGCTACCTGGTGGACCTGTCAAGCGCGATCGCGACCGGCCGACCTTGCCCGGTGGTGGCCGCCGCAGCGAGCGCAGAAGAGACGGAGAAGCGACTGGTCGGGCTGCTGCTGGCAGCGTTCCCGATCGTCAGTTTGGACAACGTCAACGGCGAGCTGGGCGGCGACATCCTTTGCCAAGCGGTGGAACGCCCGCTGATCCGGGTGCGTCCGCTTGGCCGGTCCGACATCATCGAGATCGAGTCCCGCGCCTGCATCTTCGCGACGGGCAACGCGCTGCGGGTGCGCGGCGACATGGTGCGCCGTTCCCTGGTGTCGGAACTCGACGCCGAGATGGAACGGCCGGAGCTGCGCCAGTTCGCGCAGGATCCGGTGGCCGAGGTGCTGGCGGACCGCGGGCGCTACGTCGGCGCGTGCCTCACGATCGTGCGGGCCTACCTCGCCGCCGGGCGTCCAAGGCTGCTGCCGGCGCTGGCGTCGTTCGAGGACTGGTCCGCCCTGGTGCGCTCGGCCTTGGTGTGGCTGGGGGAAGCCGACCCGTGCACGTCAATGGAGGCGGCACGGGAGGATGATCCGGAGCTCACCGAGATGCGCGAGGTGCTGACGCTGTGGCAGCAGCATGTCGGCACTGATGGACGCACGGCGCGCGACATCGCGGACGAGGCTTCACGGCGTGCACCGACGCAGATGGGCGAGCCGGCCGATTTCGCCGCGCCGGAACTGCGCGATGCGCTGCTTCGGATTGCGGGTGATCGAGGGGCGATCAGCACGCGGCGGCTGGGCAAGTGGCTGATGGATCATGAGGGTCGGATCGTCGGCGGACTGCGCATTAAGCGTGCCGGCGTTGCTCATGGCGGAGGCGCACGCTGGGCTGTGAGGGCGGCATGAGTGGTGACTGTGGTGACTATGGTGACTGTGTTTTCGCTACCCCGCGGGAACTGTCACCGTTCTGCTTGTGCAACATGACACTTATAAGGGTCGGGCTGAAAGCCGGTCACCATAGTCACCACAGTCACCAAAAGCAGCGGGGGACACGCGGACTCCAATGGCGCGCTGGCCGTGATCCCCCGTGATGGCAGCACTTCGCCGCCGCGCCCGATCCCGCCCGCCAGCTCCAGGAACCACCATGGCCAAACCTACCACCACACCTTCGATCCTCGCCGATCTCCGCCCGATCGACGACACCGCCGCCTCCATCCGCGACGCCATCGCGCGGGCGATGGGCAAGCGTGCCGCCGCGCATGCCCATCGCGACCAGCTCGCCGCCAGCATCCCGCGGCTGACACTCGAAACCGATGACGATGCGGCGCTCGACCAGGTCGAGGCAGAGGTGCGTTCCACGGATCGCGACGTCGTCCGCATCGACGCGCTGCTGGTCGAGCTGCGCACGCGCCTGGTCCCGGCGCAGCACGAGGAGAAGCTGCAGCGGCTGGCGGTACAGGCCCAGCACACGAACGAGCAGACCGCCGAATGCCGCGCCTGGATGGCCACGGCGATCCCGGAGATCACGCAGCAGCTGCTCGAGGGCGCGCGCATCCGCCTCAGCGCCAAGGCGACCCATCAGGCCTACGTCCACGCGCTGCACTCGTCGGGCCTGCCGCCCGAGCTGGCCGCGACGCTGCCCGACGTCACGCCGCCGCTCTCCGCCACGGCCCGCATCACCACCACGCTGAGCGGCGAGCAGCAGGTGGCGGCGATGCTGCCGGAGATCATGCGCGCAGCCGAGCGGATCATCGCCTTCGGCTGATCGAACCTGCAGCGCCTGGCGCCGCCGACTGACTTCCGACCCACAGCTCCGGAGAACTGAAAATGTCCCAGACCGTTTCCCCGACCTTGTCCGTGCTGGCCGGCCTGCAGCCTGCCGACGGCACCGCGGCAAGCCTGCGCGCCGCGATCGCTGCCACCGTGGCCAAGCGCGCGAGCCTCTACCTCCAGCAGGGCACGCAAGCCGCTGCAGCCGCCCAGGTGGTTCTGCAGACCGGCGATGCACCCACGATCGCTGCGGCACAGGCTGCGCTCGCAGAGACCACGCAGGACCTGGCCCGCGTCGAGGCGTGGCTGGCAGAGCTCAACGCCGAGGTGGTGCCAGCCGAAGCCAACGCCGCGGTCGCATCGCTGACCGCGGCAGCGCAGCAGGCAGAAACCAGCATCGCTGCTTACGGGACTTGGCGCATTCAGACTTTCCCAACTGTCATGGCAGAGCTGGTGCAGGGTGCTGCGCTCCGCCGATCCGCATACCTTGCGTATCAGGGGTTCAACCAGGCGGTTGCTGGGTCCGTGCTCTCACCGGCGGATGCGCTGAGCATTCCCACGGTCGCGGCGCCAGCGTCCGGCGCTGCCTCGGCAGGTGTGACGGCACCCGCGCAGGCATACGTCTCGAACCTGTTGGACAGCGCCCTGCTGAACCTGGGCGGGTGATCCGGCCGACGCCTTGCCGGCTGGCAGCGACCCGCCCTCGAGGGCGGGGGATCCCAGCCATGCACCCGGCGGATGGTGGGGCGGGGAGCCATGCAGGAAGGTCGCGGGTCCTTCCAGAGGGGGTGGGGTCATTTGCGGGCATTTGGCACCGTATGTTTTTCTTTTCGCGAAGCAAAAACTGCGACCAGTTACAACAACGACAACAGCCCGCGCTCTAGCCTTCAACGCCTTTGAGCAACGGAGCCCTCGACGCATTCGAGGCGGATTCAGACAAGACGCTGTCGTCAGGTTGATAGGCAGCCAGGGAACGGGTTTTTGGGCTTGAACTAAGCAGCAGTCCCAGAACGCAATAGTCCGGGGCTCTGTTTTTCTGATCTAGTGAGTAGGGCGGTTACTAAGAGAATATTTCCGAACAAAAGCAGAGTAATTGCTTTGTCTGCCGTCATGAAGCCTCTATAATTTGTTGTTGCGGGTGCGGAGCTCGAATTATGGCCAGAACTACCGGATCACCTTTCAACGTCTTCGTGCGGCGGCTGGGAAAAGCCTCCCAGCCCATCCCTGCCGCGCCCGCGCCTCGATCTGGTGCAGCGACGGGCGAGGCCGCGGATGGCCCGCTTTGCACAGCGTGTGCCGAACCCGTGCAGCCCGAGTGGGCGTTCTGCGCCACCTGCGGCCAGGATCTGAGCAAGAAGCCGGACCCTGCTGAGGAGGATGAAGACGACGACGAGGATGACGACAGCGACGGCGAGCTTGCGGCCGCGCGCCGGCGCGCAACGGCCAGGTGCGAGGCGATCTATGACGCCGGTGTGCGCCTCGGCATCCCCGGCGCCGCGGTCCAGGTACTCGGCACCACGACGCTCGGCCGGAAGTCGGCGATTCGACTGCTGGAAACCATGGTCGCGAAGCCCGGCGCCCGGCTCGACGCCGCAGCTCGAGGCAAGGTCGCTGCGCAGTTCGTGCTCGACGCCGCGAGGCAGGCCGGCATCGTGCCCACGCCGCCGGCGGCTAACGACTTCCCGCGCCGGAGGTAGACAGCATGGCCGCACCTGGTCCCGTCTTTCAGGCCACGTTCTCCGTCATCAATCAGGCGACAGGTCCGCTCCGCGCCATCCGCGAGGAGTTCGGGCTGGTCGGCGCGGCTGCCGAGCATGCGGGCAAGAAGTCGGCCGCCGCGTCCGCCCACGCCCATCACTCGATGGGCCGTTTTCACGCCGGCTTGCACCTCTCGCGCGAGCTGACGAAGGAGTTCGGTGTCAGCATCGGCGAGACGTCGAGCAAGCTGTCCGAGCTGATGCCCGCGCTGGCCGGGCTGGGCGCGATCGGCGGCATCGCGGGCATGTTCGAGTTCACCGCCCACATGGCCGAGGCCCGCGCCGAGACGCTGCGGATGCTGAAGGTGACGCAGCTCGCGCCCAAGACCTTCGGGATGCTGAGCTACGCGGCCGCAATGACGGACACGCCGATGGAGAGCGTGACAAAGGGCGCGATCAAGCTTGGCAAGGTGCTGGGCGACGCGGCGAGCGGCAAGAACGCGTCCGCCGCCGCCCTGTTCAAGCACCTCGGCATCAGCCTGCGCGACGCGAACGGCCACGTGATCGACGTCAACGCCGCACTGCCCAAGCTGATGGAGGGCTTCCGGAAGAACACCGACACGGTGATGCGCACCCGGATGGCCTTCGCGCTGTTCGGCAAGGGCGGCGCCGAGATGCTGCCGATCCTGACCGCAACCCGCGAGGAGCTGGGGGAGTGGGACGAGCAGGCCAAGCGCATCCGCTATCCCTTCACGAAGGAGGACAACGAGAACCTGGAGGCCTTCAACCAGTCCTGGAAGCGCGGGACGATGGCGGTAGGCGCCTTCAACAACGAGCTGTCCGCCAAGCTCGCGCCGGTGCTGCGCCCGATCGTCGACCAGCTGACCGACTGGGTGACGGTGAACCGCGACTGGCTGGCCACGGACATCGCGGGCGGCGTGAAGGCCTTCGCCGACGAGGCCAAGCACCTGATCGACGAGGCCAAGAAACTCGACTGGCACGCCTACGCGGAGGACGTGCGCGGCGTCGTCACGACGGCCAACAGTGCGGCGGAGGCCTTCGGCGGCTGGCACAACGTGATCGAGGGGCTCGTCGCGCTGGTGGTGGGGCGTTTCGCGCTGTCCTTCCTGGCGCCACTTGCGCCGATCGCCAAGCTGGGGATCGGGATCACCCGCATGGCGGCGGGGCTGGTGCTGAGCTGGGGCGAGGTCGAGGCGGCGGCCGGCACGGCGGCGGCGGCAGAGGCGCTGGCAGCCGGCGGCGGCAAGGCGGGGATCGGCGCGGCGCTAAAGGATTTCGCGGTCGGGGGCGCCGCCGGGGTTGCAACCGTCGGTGCTGTAGGCGGCGCGGCTTATGGGCTGAACTCGCTGTGGAACTACGCCGACCCCACCGACCACATGGACCGCTGGCTCGACCGCAACGTGCCGGGCTACTCGGGCGCCGACAATTTCTTCAGCCATGTCGGCATGGGCACGCCCTACGCGCAGCAGGGTCTGGGGACACCGATGCGCCCCCGCATCCAGCGCACCACCGCTGCCCAGCAAGCGCTGGAAGTCGAGCAGATGCAGCGGCTGGAGGACAAGGGCTGGAGCCACGCGAACGCTGCCGGGATCATGGCGAGCTTGGTGAACGAGTCCGGTCTCGACCCCAACGCCGAGGGCGACAATCACAACGCTCACGGTATCGCCCAGTGGCACGGCGACCGGCAGCGCGCGATCGAGCTGCACTTCAAGAAGCGCCTGGCCGACATGTCGGTCGACGACCAGGTCGACGCCGTGGACTGGGAGATGCGGCACGGCACCGAGCAGGAAGCCGGCCGGCAGATCATGGCCCAACGCACGGCCTTCGGGTCCGGGGCCGCGACCAGCCGCTTTTACGAGCGCCCGCTTGCCGTCGAGTCCGAGATGCACGACCGAGGCATGATGGCGAACGGCCTGATGCTGCTGCCGCCTGCCGCTGCCACGCCGTCGCTCGCCACAGGCACCACCCCCGTGCCCGCGCTCTACGGCCCGCGCGCGACGGCGCAGGACGCCCCTGACGGCGCGCCGGGGCCGGACGGCCACGTGCACGTGCGGGTCGACGTGAACAACCTGGGGCAGGGCCAGCGCGCCGAGATCGCGTCCGCCGGCGGGTCGGTGCTGCCGGTGCTCAACGTCGGGCACGGCGTCGGCTCCTCCGAGATGCTGCCGGAGCGCTTCTGATGTCGGGCACGTCCTGGCGCTCGCAGCTGCGCCCCTCATCCTGGAGCCTCAAATGATGACCTGCCGTATCCGCGCACTCGCGATCCTTCTGGCGACCGCGTCCCTCCCGTTTGAAGGCATCGCGCAGACTGCGGGTTCGGTCTTGTCAGCCAACGACATCACCGCAACCGGCGCGACGCAGGCCACTGCCCTGCCCATCGCCTCGACCCGCGAGATTGTCACCAGCGTGCCCAGCGGCACTGGGGTGCTCCTGGTCACGGCACTCGGGGAAACCCGCATCTACAACCACGACCCGCACAACCCGCTGCTGATCTACCCGCCGGTTGGAGGCGCGTTTGATGGCCAAGCATTGAACCTGCCGGTGCAGCTCCTGGCGGGGTCGGCCGCTACGTGCATGCCACTCGCCGCCGGCCCCTGGTTTTGCTCGAACTGAGGAGACGAGAAATGATCCACGCAAGAAGCACCTTCCTCGCGGCCTTTGTCCTAGCGGCAAGCTGCCTGGGCGGCTTGCCGCGTGTGGCGCTCGCGCAGGCCCCGAAGACAGTCGGTTCCATTCCGTCGTCGACGCTCGGCCTACCATCCGGCCCCGCTCAGCTCGACAGCGGCGGCACCCTGTCCAGCATTCTCGCCTATGTGCCGACGACCACGCTCAAGGTCGCCATCGCGCAGCTGCTCGACCAGCGGTTCTATGAGCCAGAGTGGTGGGGCGCGCTGGGCAACGGCACCAGCAACGACACGGCGGCAGTCCAGGCCGCCATCGCAGCGGCGCACGGGCGGGCGGTAGTGTGGCTGCGGGCCAGCGGCACCTACAGCACGAACCAGATCAACCTGGGCTCGGGCGACCACATCGTCATTGATGGGCACCTCATCGAGGCGGCAGGCACGGGCACTAACCTTCTTTCGTCCGGCACCGCCAGCAACGTCATCATCGAAGGATCCGGCATTGTCGACGGCAACCGCGCGAACGTGACGGTGCCGTCGGGACAGACTGCCGCATGTATCAACCTCTACGCTGTCACGGGGGGCTACGTGCGCGGCGCGGGCGGGCGGCTCACCATCACCAACTGCCCGAATTACCCGATCAATGCGTGGAACAACGCCGCCAATATCGATATCAGCTACATCGAGGCGTCCAACAGCGGCAACTCGTTGGAATGCGCTGCTGGTGTCGTCGGTTGCTACATCGACCATATCTATGCTCATAACATCAGCGACTATGCTGTTTCGTTCTATGGCGGCGTGACGAAGGGCGTCTTGACCAACTCGCGTCTCGACAACAACCTGGCGGGCGGCTTCTCGGTCCTCGACGACTCTGGCCAGCCCGCGCCCGACAGCGACATCCTGGTGCAAGGCAACACTGCGAGCCTGAACAGCGGCAACGGGTTCACGGTGTTCAACAGCAACACCTACCCGAACCACGCCAATGTCCGTTTCGTCGGAAACTACGCTTACGGCAACAATCAGGGTTTGCAGAGCAATTACGGCGGCTTCTCGCTGCAGGGGTGCGACAACTGCTTGGTGGCGGACAACGAGTCGAGCAGCAGCAGCGTGGGCACGACGGGAACGGGCGGGATCAGCGTCGGCTTCAACATCGTCTCTGGTAACGGGATCACGGTGTCTAACAACCGGTCCTTGCAAGAGGGCAATGGTAAGAACTACGGCATTTGCTACCAGATGTTCGGAGCTGTCACGCGGTTGCACATGGAGGGTAATGACTGCACTGATAATCTAAACCCGCACGTTGTCACATTTGCCTATAACGGCGGATTCGGCAATAACACCCGCGGCCAATTTTTACTTAACTCCGCAGGCCTGACGATTGGCACTCCGTTTAATCTGTCTTTCGGAACAGATACACAGGTGGTTATGCTGCCCCGCGACAGCCTTGCCGTCACGATGCCCAACGTCTCAACGGGCAACTCCACAAGCACAGGCGTGACCTCAGACGCCAGCGGAGTGCGCGTCGCCCTATCTGGGACGGCCTACACCGTGCCCGCCGGCACCGATCTTGTGCGGATGACGCAGACGGCGACCGTGGCCACGCAGACCATCACGTTGCCTGCCGCGATCAGCGACGGCCAGCCGATCCAGTTCGTCACCTATGCAGGGGCGATCACGGCGCTGACGTTCAGCCCCGCGGTCCAGGGCTGGACAAACGGATCGCAGCTCTCAGCCAACACCGGGGCGCGTATCCGGTGGGACACTGCGACGAGCGTCTGGTATCGCGAGCAGTAGACGTCAGATCGCCACGAAGCCGCCTAGCCTGCCTTCGGTGTGGCCGCAGCGTAAGTAGTGGGCGAGCGCCGGCTCGCCTGCCCGCAACACGTCGTCATTCTGACGCAAGTAGTCGCTCGGTGAGAACGCCCGACTCTGCGGCACCACCGGGGTCAGGCCGGCCAGATATGGCGCGCACACCTCAGCCTGAAACGTCAGCATCTCTGCGTCGCTGCGCCACGCTGATCGATAGATGGGATCGCCCGCAAGCTGGCCGAGCAAAGTTCCGTTTTTGGCGATATCGTCGGCGTCGCCGTTGGACTTGGATGGAACCAGCTCCAGGCCACCGCTGATCACGTGATACATCCATCGGCTTCGCCCGTCTTCGCGCAAGCAGAAGCCTCCAAAACCTGCGCGCAGAAAGCGATTGCTGAAGTCTGTGTGCTCGTGCCCATAACGGCCGAAACGCGGGTCCATGTAGCCGACGTGCGCGAGCGCCTGAGCTGATTGTGCCAGCACCATGCCGCCGACGACCGACGAAACTCCAAGGCTGGACGCGCGCATGTGCCGAGGGCCAACCAATGAATCGTCGTAGTAGTGCGGCGGGATGAAGTTGACGTGCCCGACCCTCGCGACGGCCGCGATCCATTCCTGCTCCCAGCCGTGCAGCACCGGAGCTACGTCGTCGTCTACGAGCAGGATCACGTCGCACCGGCAGGTATTCGCGAGGTGCCACAGCCCGCGGTTCTTGTTCCAGGCGATGCCGCGGTTGACCCCACCAAGCACCGTAACGCCTAGCTCGCGCACTGCGTCGATCGTGCCGTCGCTCGAACCGTCGTCGCACACCACCAGGTCGAACGGCACGCTGGTAAGTCGCCGATACTCGGCCAGCGCGCGCAGAAGCGTATCGCGTCGATTGTAGGTGGTGATGGCAAGGCCGAGACGAGGCGGGCGGTCAAGCATCTGCATCTCCGGGTTGTCGCATCCTGGCACCGCAACCCAGCACTCGCCAGCCGTCCCGGGATGCTCCACAAAACGCCATGCCTGACCCCTTCGACCTCTCCCCGCGCCGCGCCCTCGCCACCCTCACCCCCGACGACCAGGCAGCGTGGCACCTGCGCTACTGCCCGTAGGAGGGCCTGGAGATGCGCGCCCGGCTGGTGCTGGAGACCACCGAGCGGCTCATGCGCGACGCCGGTCCGCCAGCTCGATCCACGCGCTGTGGGTCGAGCTGGCGGACCGGGCGGGGCAGGGCGGGGAGCCGGACGTGCGGGCGGCTGCGGCGCTGGCGGGGATGGCGATGGGGTTGCGGGCGGGGTAGGCCCTTACGCGTCAGGGCTACGTGCCGCCGCGCCTCGCCTCGTCCAGTCCTCACCCATTTCAACCAGCACTCTGCGCGCCAGCTGCTGTGCCTCAATGCTGGGCAGCGGGCGACCGTGGTCCGGCCGGCCCGCGGCGATGGCCTGGAGCACTGCGCGGTAGCGCTCCTCGAGGGTGGAACGGGGCCGGGGAACAGGGTGCAAGGTGTGGGTGCTGCTGGACATGGCGGCAGGGTGACGCAGGAACGGGACGGGAACAAGCACGCAGGCTCTGCGCGTATGCTTGAACGTATGCTTACAAGAAAACAGCAAAACAAGCCATTGTAATAGCTCGCAACTCGGCGGAGTTCGTCGAGGGGATCCTGGCGGACGGGCGCGCCATCATCGACGCGATGCTGGACTCCGCGCTGGTGTACACCCGCGAGCACGGCATTCCCGCGTTCGTGTCCAACTTCCTGGTGCCGCAGACGAACCTCGCGGCGAGCGTGCGGCAGCGCGGGACGCGCCACGACCTCGGCCACATCGTCGCACGGTTCAACGAGTACCTGGCGGAGGCGGTGCAGCGCCACCCGAACACCTACCTGTGCGACGTCGACACGCTGGCGGGAAGCTTCGGCAAGCGGTTCTTCCTCGACGACGTGGTGGCGTTCTCCTCGCACGGCTCGATCCTGCGCCAGGAGCGCTACGACATGCAGCCGCACGCCCGCATCGAGCGGGTGCCGGAGATGAACACGTTCTACGAGACGCGGTGGCGCGACTTCTTCCGTGCGCTGTTCGAGCAGGCGGTCGCGACGCTGCGCACGATACGGCAGATGGACCAGGTCAAGGCGGTGGTGTTCGACCTCGACCACACGCTGTGGCGCGGGCAGATCGCGGAGGACTACCGCTCCGACGCGGAGAGCTTCCCGCCGCATTCGGAGTGGCAGCTCGGGCTGTGGGACGCGGTGCACCACCTGCGTGCGCGCGGCATCCTGGTGGCGATCTGCTCGAAGAACGACCTCGCCACGGTGCAGGCGAACTGGGGCAACGTGGTGCACCCGCCGTTCATCGCGCTGGAGGATTTCGCCGTCGTCAAGATCAACTGGGAGCCGAAGTCGGAGAACATCCGCGCGATCTGCGCCGACTTCAACATCAAGCCGCGCAGCGTGGTGTTCGTCGACGACAACCCGATCGAGCGCGAGGCGGTGCGCGCGGCGCTGCCGGACGTGCGCGTCATCGGCTCGAACCCCTACCTGACGCGCCGCATCCTGCTGTGGTCGCCCGAGACGCAGGTCGCGCACCTGAGTGCCGAGTCCGCGGGGCGCGAGGAGGCGATCCGTGGGCAGATCGTGCGCGAGGACACGCGCACCGCGCTGAGCCGCGCGGAGTTCCTCCAGACGCTGGGCTGCGAGGTGACGTTCCTCGCGGTGCGCGACGCGGGGCAGCCGGAGTTCGCCCGCGCGCTGGAGCTGACCAACAAGACGAACCAGTTCAACACCACCGGCCGGCGCTGGACGGCGGCGGGGCTGCAGGAGTTCCTGCGCGACGGCGGCGAGGTGCTCGGCTTCCGGGTCAAGGACCGGTTCGCGGAGTACGGGCTGGTCGGCGTGGTGTACGGCAAGGACGGGCTGGTCGTGCAGATGGTCATGAGCTGCCGGGTGCTGGGCATGGAGATCGAGCAGTGCGCCGTGGCCCGGGTCGTCGAGGGCATGGCGGCGCACGGTGCGGGCGGCCCGGTGACGGCGCAGCTTCTGGAGACGCCGGACAACGGGCCGTGCCGCGAGGTGTTCCCGCGCCTGGGGTTCGAGGAGGGGGAGCGCGACGGGGACATGCGGCGCTTCGCGCTCGACCCGTCGCGGACGGTCGCGATGCCGTCGCACATCACGGTGCTGGGCGATGCGCCGGCGCCGCAGCGGCACGAGGCCGGCGCGTCCTCGATGGCGGACGCCTAGCCTCCGGTGCGAGGAGTTCGGGCGCGGCTCGTGCGTGGCGTCGCGGTGGCGGCCGTGCTGGCGGCGTGGGCGGCGCCGGCCCGGGCGCAGGCGGTCGTGGCGCCCGATGATCCGGGGCTGCTGTATTCGCCCTACAACTGGGCCGCGGGCGCGCGGTCGGCGACCACGATCAACGCCGGCGCGTACCTGCGCACCCTGTTCGGCGGCGCGAGCGTGGCCGCGACCTTCGACGTCGCCAAGGACGCGGCGCCGCTGTCCGAGGTGGAGTGCAGGGTCGACGGCGTGGGGCCGTGGACGGTGGCAGTGGTGGCGGCGTCGGTGCCGTGCCCGGTGCCGGCGCAGACCGCCTCCGCGCCGTTCCATTTGCTCGAATTGGTGGTCAAGTCGACCAGCGAGCGGGTGAACCGCTGGGACGCTGCGGCGCCGGGCTCGGCGGTGGTGTTCACGGGGCTGTCGCTGGCTTCGGGCGCGGGGGTTGTGGCGCCGGCGGCGGCGCCCTGCGACGTGCTGTTCTACGGGGACTCCGTGATGGAGGGCGTGCGGGTGCTCGACATCGCGGCGCCGCTCGACACGGACCGCAACGACGCCGTGGCGGGCTGGGCGTGGCAGGCGGGCAAGGCGCTGGGGTGCGAGTTCGGCATCGTGGCGTTCGGCGGCTCCGGCCTGACCGGCCCCGGCTCGGGAGGCGTGCCGCCGCTGGCCGCGAGCTTCGGCCAGGTGTTCGCGGGCCGCCCCAGGGCGTTCGTGCCCGCGCCGGCGCTGATCGTGGTCAACGACGGGGCGAACGACGCGAACACGCCGGCGGCGGCGTTCGAGGCGGTGTTCGCGGCGACGCTGCGCGCGATCCTGGCGGCCACGCCGGCCGGCTCGCCGGTGGCCGTGATGCGCACGTTCCTGGGCATCCAGGAGGCGCCGACCGTGGCTGCCGTGCGCGCGGTGGGCTCGCCGCGGATGACGTACGTCGACACGGCGGGGTTCCTGGACAAGGCGCTGGGGATGGACGACATCGGCCTGCACCCGACCGCGGCCAACGACCAGGCCAGGGTCGGGCCGATGTCCGCGGCCGCGTTGCGCGCCGTGCTGTTCGCCGGGCACGACGGGCGGAAGTGACGCTGCCTGCCGATGCGCTCAGGCGGCCGGTTCGGGCGGGATGCCGTCCGGGGGCGCGGCGCGGGCGTGGCGGCGGCGGTATTCCGCGGGGGTGAGGCCGACGCGGCGCAGGAAGGCGCGGCGCATGGTGTCGGCGTCGCGGAAGCCGGCGGCGCCCGCGACCTGCTTGGCGGCGGCGGCGCCGTCCTCCAGCATGCGCCGCGCGGCCTCGATGCGCACGTTCTCCACGAAGCAGGCGGGGGTGAGGCCCGTCTCGGCGCGGAAGACGCGGGCGAAGTGGCGCGGGCTCATGCCGGTGCGCGACGCCAGGCTGTCGACGTCGTGGCCGGCGGCGGGGTGGGCGGCGACCCAGCGCTGCACCTCCTGCAGCGCGGAGCGGCCGGAGGGGGCGCCGAGGCCGCGGCGGCTGAACTGCAGCTGGCCGCCGCCGCGCTTGAAGAACATGACGAGCTGCGCCGCGACGCGCTGTGCGATCTCCGCGCCCAGGTCCTCCTCCACCAGCGCCACGGCGAGGTCGAGGCCGGCGGTCACCCCGGCCGCGGTGCGCAGCGGGCCGTCGAACAGCAGGATCGCCTCCGCGTCGACGCGGGCGTCGGGGTGGCGCCGGCCCAGCTCCGCCGCCGCCGCCCAGTGCGTCGCCACCCGGCGGCCGCCGAGCAGGCCGGCCTGGCCGAGCAGGAACGCCCCCGTGCACACCGAGCCGTAGCGTCGGCAGCGCCCGGCCGTCGCGGCGAGCCAGCCGGCCAGCGCGTGGTCGGGCGCGAGCGTGGGCAGGCCGGGGCCGCCGGCGACCAGCAGGGTGTCGAACGCGTCCTCGCCGCCGGCCACCAGGTCCGCGAGCAGGCGCTGTCCCGACGAGGTCTCGATCGGGCCGGGCGCGGTGCCGACCAGCGAAAGGCGGTAGGCCGCGAACCCGGCCTGCCTGTTGGCCTCGGCGAACACGTCGAGCGGGCCGGCCACGTCCAGGAGCTGCACGCCAGGCAAGGCCAACACCGCCACGTTCCGCTCCATGGCCCGTTCCCCCGCGTCCGTTGCCGCCCGCCGAATGGCAGGATACGCCTGTTCCAGGCGATTGCGGACGTGTAGGCGGTTCCGTAGCGTCCGGCCATCCCAGCAGGTGAGGTTCAGCCATGCCCTTCGATGCCGACGCCGCCATTCCCGACAGCAGGCTCGCCCGCGCGATCACGGAGTTCGTCCGCGACACGGAGACGGCGCTGCTGTTCAACCATTCCAGCCGCGTCTACGGGTTCGGCGCGATCGCCGGGCTGCACCTTGGGCTCTCGTTCGACCGCGAGCTGCTCTACGCCGGGGCGATGTTCCACGACATGGGCCTGATGCCCGCCCACGCGAGCGCCACCGAGCGCTTCGAGGTTGACGGCGCCAACGCGGCGCGCGCGTTCCTGCGCGAGCACGCGATCCCGGAGGCGGACGTGCAGACGGTGTGGACTGCGGTCGCGCTGCACACCACGCCGGGCATCCCGGTCCACATGCACCCGGTCGTGGCGCTGGTGACGGCGGGGGTCGAGATGGACGTGCTCGGCCTGACCTACGACCAGTACAGCGAGGCGGAACGCGAGGCCGTCGTGTCGGCGTTCCCGCGCACGCCGCACTTCAAGGAGGACATCCTCCAGGCGTTCTACGAGGGCATCCGCGGCAGGCCGGGCACCACCTTCGGCAACGTCAAGGCGGACGTGATCGCCGACCGGGAGCCGCACTTCCACCGCGGCAATTTCTGCAGCCTGATCCGCAACTCGGCCTGGCACGGGTAGGGCGCAAGGCAGGCAAGCAGTTCTTTCTTGAAAGAAAGAACCAAAGAACTTTGCCCATCGGGTTCGTGCCAGCCGTGTGGCAAGGATCGCTTACGGGCAAAGTCTTTTTGCTTCTTTTTCTTCAGAAAAAGAAGGCCTTGCTTCCCTGGCTTTTCTCTCAGAACCGCTGCAGCAGGCCGCCGAGGATGGTACGGCGCAGGCCGTACTGCGGCGCGCCGACGCCGACGCCGGTGCCGTCGCGGATCTCGTAGCGGCTGTCCAGCAGGTTGATCACGTCGAGGCGGAGCTGGGTGCCGCGGCCGAAGCCGACGTCGAGGGTCTGCACCGCGGAGAGGTTGACCGTGGCGTAGCCGGGCAGGGCGCGGCCGTTCGGCACGTCGCCGTCCGCGCGCAGGCCGCTGCCCACGACGAGGTCGGCGGACAGGCGGGCGGGCGAGGTGGAGCGCCCGAACACGGTCCAGGCGGCGCCGGCGGAGCCGGTCCAGCGCTGGTCGTGGTCGAGGTGGATCCAGCGGTGCGAGATGTACGCGAGGTCGTCGGCGGAGAAGTTGAACTGCGACGAGACGATGTCGCGGCCGATCGCGCGCGACAGGGCGGCGTTGGCGTAGAGCGAGACCGGGCCGCGGTCGTAGGAGCCGCTGGCCTCGACGCCGTGCACCTGGCCGCGGGCGTAGTTGAACGCGGTGAGGATGATCGGGGCGCCGAACTGGCCCTCGTCGATCAGGTCGCGGGCGTCCTTGTAGTAGGCGTCGAGGCCGACGCGCAGGCCGCGCGCGAGCACCTGGTCGATGCCGAGGTCGTAGTAATTGTCGCGTTCGGCCCGCACCGTGCTGTCCTGGGTGACCTCCGCGGCGGTGCTGGTGCCGCTGAAAGCCGCCACGGCGGCACCGCCGACCGACTCGAACGGCGGGGGCACGAAGTAGCGCGCGTAGCCGGCGTGCACCGTGGTGGTGTCGGTCGGGCGCCACACGGCGTTGACGCGCGGGCTGACCTGCCCCTCGTGGGTGAACTCGTCGACGCGGTCGAAGCGCAGCCCGGCGTTCAGCGTCACGCGCGGCAGGATCCGCCACTCGTCCTGCAGGTAGAGGCCGTAGATCAGGCCGGTCGTGCCCTGGCCCCCGTGGATGGCGAAGGCCGAGAAAGAGGCGGCGTCCGTGCCGCCGCCGCCCGGCGCCGGAAGCACGGTGGAGTCCGTGCTGTCGATGTTGCGCTCCGCGAACACCTGGAAGCCGGCGCGCAGGGTGTGCTGCCCGTCCACGCGCAGGCTGGCGTCGGTCTGCGCGCCGCTCGACCAGACGGAGCGCGCAGCGGTCTGCGCCACGCCGTTGAACAGCAGGTCGCCGACGGGATCTGGCGAGTAGTACAGGCTGCTGGTGCGGCTGAACGCGGAGGTCTGGACGTCGAGCGGGCCGGCGTGATGCTGCAGCGAGAGGATGGCGAAGTCGGTGATCTCGCGTTGGTGCTGCGTCAGCCGCGCGCTGTCGAAGGTCGAGGCGCCGTCGACGGACAGGCCGAGCGAGGGCGTCTGGCCCGGGTTGTTGGGGACCTGGAAGAAGTCGTTGGAGAAGCCGGCGATCAGGCTGACGCGCGTGTCGGGGTCGATCAGGCCGGAGATGTGCGCCAGGCCGTGCTGCTGGTTGCTGAGGTCGTGCACCGCGTTGAAGCTGCCGGTCGGGTTCTCGATGCCGACGCGGGTGTGGAGGAAGTCGCCGGTGGCAAAGAAGTCGATGGCGCCGGAACGGCCGCCGTAGGCGAAGCTGGGCTGGAGGGTGTCGCGTGCCCCGCCGTAGATCGAGAGGGTGCCGCCGGGATCGGTGGTGCCGGACTTGGTGGTGATGTCGACCACGCCCGCGGTGAGGAAGCCGTACTGGGCGGGCAGCGCCCCGGTGATCAGCGACAGCGAGTGGGCGAAGCGGCCCTCCAGCGCCTGGCCGAACACCGACAGGCCCTCGGGAAGCTGCACGCCGTCGAGGCGGTACTGCACCTCGTTGTGGTCGCCGCGCACGTGGAGCTGGCCGAAGGAGTCCTGCGCCACGCCGGGGGCCTGCAGCAGCACCTGGCTGAGCTGGGCGTTGTCGCCCTGCGGGATCGACTCGATGGCGCGGCGGCCGAACTCGTAGGTGGTGGCGCCGAGGCCGGGCTGGATCGCGCTGCGGGCCGCGTCGAGGCGGCGCGCGGTGACGGCGACCTCGGGCACGTCGATCCTGACCGGGGGCGGGGCGTCCTCGCCGGTGCCGAGGCCGACGGCGGGGCCGGCGGCGGGCGGCGCGGCCTGGTCGGGCGGCGGGGCGCCGGCGGCAGGCACGGCGTCGGCGGCGTAGGCTGCGGGCGTGCACAGCAGGCCCCAGGCGAGGGGGTGCAGAAGCACGCCGCACAGCAGGCAGCGGCGGCGCAGCAACGCGGCACCCGGGCGCGGACGCATCGGCATGAAGCTCATCGGAGAGGCCGCCCCGCAAGGTTGATACGTTATAAAGTACCGTAACAAGGACGATGTCCAGGCGCGGCGGTCGCGGGATCAGCGCAGGGCGGCGGGCAGGGCGGCGAGGCAGCGCGCGACGTCGGCCTCGTTCGCCCAGACGTGCGGGCTGAGGCGCAGCACGCCGAGCCGGACGCTGGCGAAGACCCCCGCCTCGCGCAGCCGCGCGACCAGCTCGGGCGGCGGGCCGCCGGGCACGCGGACCCCGAGGATGTGGGCGGAGCGCAGCGCGCGGGGTGCCACACCCAGGCCCAGTGCGGCGGCGCCCTCGGCCAGGAGGTCCGTCAGCGCCCGCAGCCGCGCGGACACCGCCGGCACGCCCCAGCCCGCGACCAGCTCCATCCCGGCCGCCGCCATGCGGAGCGACACGGGGTCGTCGCGCTCGCCCTTGTCGTAGCGGCGCGCGCCGGCGGCGGGGGCCAGGTTGCCGGCGTTCTCCTCCAGCGCCGTGCCGTGCTGCCGGTGCGGCGCGGCGTACAGGAAGGCCAGGGCGTAGGGCCCGAGCGTCCACTTGTAGGTGGGGAAGGCCAGGAAGTCGGGGCAGAGGCGCGCGACGTCGACCGGCTCGGCGCCCACCGCCTGCGTCGCGTCCACCACCAGTGCCGCGCCCGCGTCGCGGACGGCCGGGGCGAGGCGCCCGAGGTCGATGCGCGCGCCGTCCGACCAGTGCAGCGGCGTGAGCGTCGCCACGGCGAGCGGCGGCGCGCCGGGGCGGGCGATGGCGTCGAGCAGCGCCGCGGTCCAGTCCCCGTCCGCCGGGCGCGCCACCTCGTCCACGACCAGGCCGCGCTCGGCGGCGAGACGGTCCCAGGCGTGGCGCTGCGAGGGGAACTCGTCGGCCACGCGCAGGATGCGGCCGCCGCGCGCGGGGGAGAGGTTGCGCGCGGCGGTGGCGATGGCGTGGCTGACGGAGCCGACGATCGCGACGTCGTCCGCGGCCGCGCCGACCAGCGTGGCCGCGGCGGTGCGCGCGCGTTCCGCCCAGGCGGTGTCGTCGTCGCGCGAATGCAGCCAGGGCCGGCTCTTGGACAGGATGCCCGCCTCGCCGGCGAGGCGCACGGCGCGCGGCAGGGGGCTCCAGGCGGCGGCGTCGAGGTAGCTGACGTCGTCGGGCATCTCGAAGCGGTGGCGCTGGCAGGCGAGCGGCGCGGCGGTGTGCATGGCCCGCGACCCTACAGGCGTCGGCGCGGGGCAGGAAGCGCGGGTCCGGGGCGAACCCGGGGGCGGCCGGCGCTTTGTGGTGCGATGACATCCCATGCCGACGCACGCACAGAGACCGCCTCCGCCTTCGCCACCGCCGTCCGGGGGTTCGACCGGGGCGCCCCGGTCTGGATCCTCGGCCACAACGACGCGGACGGCCTGTCCGCCACCGCCCTGTTCGCGCGCGGCTTCGCGCAGGCGGGATGGGACGTGCGCACGCGCATCGTCGGCCGGGGCGAGAGCCCGTGGTCCGACGCGATGCGTGCCGAGCTGTCGAGCGAGGCGGCGGGCGGGGTGGTGATCACCGACCTCGGCGTGCGCGACTCGCTGCCGATGCCGGGCGTGCCCACCGTGGTGGTGGACCACCACATCCCGGGCAGCCCGCCGGCCGGCGCCACGGTGATCAGCGGGCACGGCCAGGACCCGATCCCGACCTCCTCGCTGCTGGCGTTCTGGTGCGCGGGCGCGCTCGCGGACGCGGAGCCGTGGCTGTGGCTGGCGGCGGTGGGGCTGATCGGCGACATGGCCGAGAAGGCGGGGTTCCCCGAGATGGAGGAAGCGCGCCGGTTCGGCGTGACCGCGCTGCGCGAGGCGGCGGCGCTGGTCAACGCGCCGCGGCGCAGCGCGTCGGGCGACGCTGCGCCGGCGCTCTCGCTGCTGATGGCGGCGGACGGGCCGAAGGACGTGGTGTCGGGCGAGCGGCCTGAGGCCGCCGCGGTCCTTGCGGCGCGCGCGGAGGTGAAGGGGGCGCTGGAGGCGGCGCGCCGCGTAGCGCCCGTGGTGCGCGGCGAGGTGGCGCTGATCCGTTTCGCCTCGCCCACCCAGATCCACCCGCTGATCGCACAGCAGTGGCGCGGGCGGCTGCGCGACAGCATCGTGATGGCGGCCAACACGGGATACCGGCCGGGCTGGGTGCACTTCGCCGTGCGCTCCGCCGCGGACCGCGATCTGGTGGCGTTCCTCGCGGAGCATAGGCCGCCCGGCGCAGACGAGATGTACGGCTCCGGCCACCGTCAGGCGACGGGCGGGGCGCTGCGGCCGGCGGACTGGAACGCGTTCATCACCGGGCTGGGTTTTGCGTCCTCGGCCTGCGTGCCGGACGCGGAGGTGGCGGCATGAGCGGCGTCCCGATGCGCCTGGGCTTTCCCGTCAAGGTGATGGGCAAGGCCGGGCTCAAGAGCAACGACACCCGGCGCTGGCAGCAGAACCCGCACCTGAAGACGTCGCTGGAGCACATCGACGCGATCCTGGACTACCTCGTGAAGCGTCGCATCAACATGTACCGCATGTCCTCGGACCTCGCGCCCTACGCCACGCACCCGGACATGCCGCAGTTCCACGGCATGGTGGCCGAGAGCGACGCCGAGCTGCGCGCCATCGGGAAGAAGGCGCGCGCGCTGGACATCCGGCTGTCGTTCCATCCCTCGCAGTACGTGCTGCTCAACAGCCCCGACCCGGAGCTGACGCGGCGCAGCATCAGCGACCTCGCGTCGCAGGCCGAGATGCTGGACCGCATGGAGCTGGGGCCGGAAGCGGTGATGGTGACGCACGTGGGCGGCGCGTACGGCGACGTGGAGGGCTCGCGCGCGCGGTGGGCGCAGACCTGGCCGACGCTGCCGGAGCACGTGCGTCGGCGGCTGGTGCTGGAGCACGACGACATCCGCTTCTCCGCGGCCGACGTGCTGTGGGTGCACGAGCAGACGGGCGTGCGGCTGATCTTCGACTACCAGCACCACTGGTGCCTGAACCCGGGGCAGCTCGACGCGATCGACGTGCTGCGTCGCATCCTGGCGACCTGGCCCGAGGGCGTGCGGCCGAAGATCCACTTCTCCTCGCCGCGCACCGAGCTGCGCGAGCTGGTGAAGGTGGACAAGAAGACGCGGAAGAAGACGAAGACGCTGCGGCCGCCGGTCTGGACGGGGCACGCGGACTTCACCAACCCGTTCGAGTTCGCCCGCTTCATGCGCGATGCCGCGGGGCTGGAGTTCGACATCATGCTGGAAGGCAAGTCGAAGGACATCTCGCTGCTCAAGCTGCGGCCGGACCTGCTGCGCTACGCGCCGGACGTGGCGGCGCGCTTCGGGGTGTTCCCCGCGGAAGCGGCGGCGCTGGACGCGGAGGAGGAGGCGCTGGAGGCGGACCACGACCCGTCGGAGGACGCGGACGTGGACGAGGGCGGCGCCGCAAGCACGGACTGAGGCGGGCGCTGGCGGGTTCGGGGGCGTGGGCGCTGCTGCGCGCGCGGCGCGCGTTCATCGGGGGGCAAGCATTGCGGCGCATCGTGGCGCCACGCCGTGCGGGACCTCGCGATGACCAGACGATCCTCCGAGGCCGGGTTCACCCTGCTGGAGCTGATGGCGACCGTGGTGTGCATCACGGTGCTGGCGGCGGTGGCGACGCCGCGCCTCTCCGGGTACGTCCGCCAGGGCCGGCTGGAAGCGGCCAAGCCCTACCTGGCGCAGATCGCGGCGCGGGAGCGGATGTTCCGGATCGAGGGCGGGCAGTACTGCTGCACCATGGGCGGCACGGCCGAGGACAACCTCGTCGCGGGGCTCGGCGTGGCGCTGGCCGACACCGGCGACTTCTGCTTCGTGTTCGTCTGCCAGAGCACGACGCTGTGCCAGTCGGTGTCGGGCCCCGGGTTCATCTCCACCGCCGCGAGCCCGCCGGACTTCGAGGTATGGGCGATCCTGCAGGACGGCATCGGCGCCGCCGACCCGGGGCCAGGCGGCACCCCCTGCACGCCCGCGACCGGCAAGGCGGCGGGCACCGGGTTCGTGGCGCCCGCGACGTCGGCCAGCGCCGGCCGCGGCGGCCAGGTCGTGGTGCTGCGCTACCCGCCGCCGGTCAACGGGATCGGGGCGAACGGCACCTACCATGCCGTGCCGATGGACTGGCGCGACGGCGTCAGCATCTCGGACGCGATGTCGCCCTGAGCGTCGTCCTTCGCGGCCCGCCTTGCCGTGGCGAAGGAAGCAAGCAGTTCTTTCTTGAAAGAAAGAACCAAAGAACTTTGCCCATCGGGCCTGTGCCAGCCGCGTCGGGCAGGGTCTTGTGAGCAAAGTCTTTTTGCTTCTTTTTCTTCAGAAAAAGAAGGCCTTGCCTGCTGTCTGCTAGCGCACCAGCACCACGGACACGTTGTCCCGGCCCCCTGCCTCCAGCGCGGCGTGCAGCAGCAGCACGGCGGCCGCGGCGACGTCCCCGGCGGCGCGCAGCAGGGCCGCGATCGAGTCGTCCTCCACCATGTCGGTCAGGCCGTCGCTGCACACGAGCAGGCTGTCGCCGGGCAGCAGGACGCCGGCGCCCGCATGGGGGTCGATGGGCGCGATCGCGCGCTGCCCGCCCAGGCACTGGAGGATCTCGTGCGAGGCGCGCCCGGCGTCGGGGGACGCGGCGGCGAGCCGGTCGTCGTGGCCGAGGTGCTCCAGGCGCCCGCCGCGCAGGCGGTAGATCCGGCTGTCGCCGACGTTGAACCAGCAGAACGCGTCGCCAAGGACCGAGACGCCGGCGACCGTGCTGCCCATGGTCATGGTCTCCGGACGGCGCAGCATCAGCTCGTGCAGGCGCAGGTGGGCCTGGCGGATCGCGGCCGCGCAGCCTTCGGGCGTGGCCAGGCGGGCGGGGTCGCTCATCAGCTCGCAGACCACCTCGCGGCTGGCGAGCGCGCCGTGCGGGTGGCCGCCCATGCCGTCGGCCACGACCAGGGCGAGCGGGCCCGGGCCGTCCAGGAGGCCGCCGAGCGGCAGGGCGGGCTCGCCGGTCAGCACGGCGCCGGCAAGGCCGACCGTGTCCTCGTTGGCGTGGCGACGGCAGCCGCGCGAGGTGATGGCGGCGACGCTGCGCGGCGTCATGCCGGCATCCCGGGCGCCACGGCAGGGCCGGGCGCGGCTCCGAGTTCCGCCGCCAGAAGGCGGCGCAGCGCGTCCGCGGGCATCGGCTTGCCGAGGAAGAACGACTGTCCCTCGCGGCAGCCCACCGCCAGCAGGGCGCGGCACTGCGCCTCGTTGTCGACGCCCTCGGCGACGATCGACAGGCCGAGCGCGCGGCCGACGGCGATCACGGCGTGCGCGATCGCGGTGTCCTCGGGGTAGCGCAGCATGCCCTGCACCAGGGAGCGGTCGAGCTTCATCACGCTGAGCGGCAGACGCTTGAGCGCGGCGAGGCTCGCGTAGCCGGTGCCGAAATCGTCGAGCGCGATGCCGATGCCGCGGTCGCGGATGGCCGACAGGGTGAGCAGGGTCTCGATGCCCGCGTCGACCAGCATGGACTCGGTGAGCTCCAGCTCCAGCCTGGAGGGCGGCAGGCCGCTGCGCTCCAGGGCGGCCTCGACGTCGCCGAGCAGGTCGCCCTGCGCGAGCTGCACGGCGGACACGTTGACGGACACGACGGCCTTGCCCGGCCACGTGGCGGCCTGGGCGCAGGCGGCCCCGAGCGCCCAGCGGCCGAGCGCCAGGATATGGCCGCTGTGCTCGGCGATCGGGATGAACACGGCGGGCGGCACCATGCCGCGGCGGCGGTGCGGCCAGCGGGACAGGGCCTCCGCGCCGAGGATGCTCCGCCGCTCCAGGCAGAGTCGCGGCTGGAAGTGCAGCGTCATCTGGCCCCGTCCGATCGCCTGGGCGAGGTCCTGCTCCAGCCTGGCGTCGTCCGGGATCGACCGCTCCAGCAGGCGGGCGGCGAGGTCGGGGACGGACGGGTCGGCGCCGGGCGGGCACGACGCGGCTGCGGCGGCGACGCGCGCCGGTGTGCCGTGGAAGGTTGCGGTGTTGTCGGGCAACGGCATCGGCGCGCATTCGTGATGGAGGATGCCACTACGCACGCGATCGGTGACGATTGCGTAAAGGCGGATGCGACGCCGCGGCAGAGCGTGGACGGCGGGGATGCGGCCGGCCCTTAACGGTGCCCTAAGTGTTGCGCCCTAGCCTCGCCGCAGGTCGCGCGCGACGGGTAGGGGAGTGCCGGATGCTGCACACTGCGAGCGAGGACGCGACGCTGCTGGCGATGCCGGGCGCGGGCGCGGGCGCCGTCGACGGGGTCACGCACATGCTCGTCATGGCCGAGGAGGGTCACGCGCGCCGGCAGGTGGCGCTGACCGGACCGCCGGTGACGTTCGGCCGCGCGGCGCCCAGCGACGTGCTGGTCGACGGCGGGCTGGTGTCGCGCCAGCACTGCCGCTTCGAGCTGTCCGGGGACCAAGCCGCGGTCGTGGACCTCGGCTCGACCAACGGCACCTTCGTGGACGGCGCGCGCATCGGCGGCCGGGTTGCGCTGCAGCACGGCGCCACGGTGCGCGTGGGCGCGATGGTCGTCACCTACGAGCGGCGCACGCGGCGCGAGACCCATGCCGCCGCGGCCGTGGAGCGCGACCTGCAGGGCGCCAGCGCCTACGTGCAGATGCTGCTGCCCAAGCCGCTGCACGACGGCCCGGTGCGCGCCGCCTGGCTGTTCCTGCCGTCCGCGCAGCTCGGCGGCAACGCGTTCGGCTACCGCTTCCTCGATGCCGATCGTTTCGCCGGCTACATGCTCGACGTCGCGGGGCAGGGCACGGGGGCCGCCATGCATTCCGTCGCCGTGATGAACCTGCTGCGCCAGCCCGAGATCCCCGGGGTCGACCTGGCCGACCCGTCGGCCGTGCTGGGCGTGCTGAACGACATGTTCCGGCAGGAGGACCACAACGGCGTGTTCTTCCTGATGTGGTATTTCGTGCTCGACCTGCGCACCCGCCGCCTGCGCTTCGCGTCGGCCGGCCGCCATCCCGGCTACCTGGTGGCGCCCGGGCGTGGCTCGGCGCTGGCGCTCGGCGCGGAGGGCCCGCCCGTCGGCCTGGCGTCGGACGCGGTCTTCGCCACGTCGGAAGCGGACGCCCCGGTGGGCAGCGCATTGTGCCTGCTGAGCGACGGCGCCAGCGAGAGCCTGTCCAGGACCGCGGGGTTCGCGGTGCCCGGCGCGGTGGAGGCGCTGGTCGGGCTGCCGGTGGTCCCCGGTCTGCCGGAGCCGCTGCGCCTGTACCATGCGGTGCGGGGCGCCATCGCGCCGGACGAGCTCGACGAGGACTTCTCGGCCCTGGTGTTCGGCTTCTAGAGGATGCTGTTCCCAGGGAAGAAAGCGAGTTCTTTCTCGAAAGAAAGAACCAAAGAACTTTGCCCATGGGGCCGCTGCCAGCCGGGCAGGACGGGTGCCAATCGGGCAAAGTCTTTTTGCTTCTTTTTCTTCAGAAAAAGAAGGCCTTGCTTCCTCTGATGTTCCGGCGTCAGCGCGCTCAGCCCTGGAGCGCCCCTGCCACGGCATCGGGCCCGGCGAGCAGGACGGCCGCGCCGCCCAGCACCAGGGCGGGGCCGAACGGCAGGCTGTCGCCCAGTCTCCGGCGCCCGCGCAGCAGGCCGGGCAGCACGGCGCAGGTGGCGGCGAGGAACGCCAGCAGCAGGGCGGCCAGCACGCCTTCCGGGCCGACCCATCCGCCGACCATCGCCGCGAGCTTGAGGTCGCCGCGCCCGAAGCCGCGCCGGCCGGCGTGCAGGGCATGCGCCGCGTCGAGCAGCCAGAGCGCGCCGTAGCCGACGGCGGCGCCCAGCACGGCGGCGGCGGCGGGCACGAACAGGGCCGCGGCGTTGAGGAGCAGGCCCGCGCACAGCACCGGCAGCACGATCCGGTCGGGCAGGCGCAGGGTGCGCAGGTCGGTCGCCGCGAGGGCGACCCCGGCGAGCAGGAACCCGGCCTCGGCGGCGGTGCGCAGGCAGGCGGCGCCGGTCCACGGCGCCGGCGGGATCATGGCGAGCCGACGTCCTGCTGCAGCCAGCGGCCCAGCCGGTCGCGCAGCAGGTGCGGCTGGAGGAAGCGCAGGCCGTAGAAGCTGTCGCCGACGTGGACGATGCGGGCATCGATCGGGCCGAAGGCGTCGACCACCAGCACGACGTCGGGCACCGCGACCCCCGCCAGCTCCGCGGGGATGGAGACGAGAGCGCCGCTTGCCGAAAGGTCGGACACGGTGACGGCGCAGGTCGTGCCGCCGGAGCACAGCGTGCCTGGCAGGTCGACCTGGTAGCGCTTGTCGCGCCGCCGCTCCGTGCCGGTGCCGGGGACGATGGAGGAAATCTTCGTGTCTCCGTTCTGCCGGCTCGGGGTCGAAGCGAACATGCCTGCACGCTACCAGCATGTCGTGAACGGCTGGTGAAGGCGGGTTGCGCGCGGGTGGACGGGACGCGCGGTCCGGCCCGGGAGCCGGTCGCAGGCTGTTAACCCGGGCGCGGTATGATCGGCCGGGCATTGGAACGGGCCGAGGACATTGGGCACACCACCGGTCGAGACGGCTGCCGACGACTCGGCGCTGCGGGAGGATCCCGCGGCGGACGGGCAGGGATGGCTGTCGGACCGGCAGAGGCTCGTGACCGTGGCCAGGGACGCGATGTCGACTCCCAGGATGCGCGTGGCGCTGCTGCTGGAGGTGTCGCGCCTGCCGCCGCCGCTGCCGCGCCGGCACCATCGCCGCATCGCCGCCACGATCCTCGAGGACGCCGCGCGGCAGAACCGGGGCGAGTCGTTCGAGCTGCCGTCGGGCGACATGGTGCTGCTGTGCCACATGCCCGAGCACGCGGGCGGCAGCCTGCATCCCGACGCGCTCCCGCAGGCGCTGGCGCGGCTGTTCGCCGTCGACACCCCGCCGGGCGTGTCGCTGACCACGCTGTGGCACCTGGAACGCGACGGCGCCGCGCTGCTGGCCTATGTCGCGGGGCTGGGCTAGGTGCCGGTGCCCCTCACCGCGGCCTGCATCGCCGTCGCCGCGTCGATGCTGCAGGTGCCCGAGCCCTCGCTGTGGACGATCCTGAAGGTCGAGGGCGGCCGGGTCGGCGCCTGCACGACGCAGGCCAACGGCTCGCACGACTGCGGGCCCGCGCAGGTCAACACGGAGACCTGGACGCCCACGCTGTCGCGCCTGCTGCACCGGCCGCAGGACAGCGTGCGCGACGCGCTGCGCGACGATGGGTGCTTCAACATCTGGGCGGCGGCGTTTGTCTACCGCGTCAAGCTGGGCGAGGCGCACGGCGACGCCTGGGAGGCCGCCGGCCGCTACAACAGCGCGACGCCGGTGTTCAAGCTGGCCTACCAGGCGAGGCTGGCCAGCGCCTACGAGCAGCTGTTCCGCCCCGCCGGCGCGCGGCGGGCGGGCAGGGGGCGAGGCGGGTCGGGCTAGCGCCGCGCGGCCCGCGGGCGCATCCGGGCCTGCAGACTCAGGGCGAGAGCGGCGCGGGCCCGCCGTCGGCGAGGCGGTAGCGGGTCAGCACGCGCGAGCCGTCGGGCGTGTTGCCGTAGCGGTACTCCATGCGCACGAACATCTGCGCCCGCGGGCTGAACCACCAGCGCTCGAAGCCGGTCCAGCCGTCCGCCTGGTTGCGGGTGCGCATCACCAGCACCACGCATTCGAACTCGCCGGCCGGGACCTTGACGGTCTCGCGGCCCTCCACCGTCCAGGAGGTGACGTGGCTGTATTGGGTGCTGCCCGCCTGGTACTGGCGCCGGTAGGTCAGCGGCGCGCGCGACGACAGCACGGAACCCTCGCCCGCCGGCAGGTCCTCGAACAGCAGCTTGCGCAGCGTCGTCGCGGACTGCGCGTCCTCGCGGAGGAAGCCGTGGCGGACCACCCACTGCTGCGGGTCGTCCAGGCGCTGGAACGTGGTCACCGGGCCCTCCGCGCGCAGCACGCGCAGGCCGTAGCCGTCGCTGTACTCCCACTGCGAGCCGGGCTTCCAGTCGGGCGCGTGCACGCTCACCAGCGCCGAGGCGGCCGCGGGCTGCTCGCCCGCCCCGAAGCCGGCGTTGGTCCCGCAGCCGGCGAGCAGCAGCAATCCCAGGAGCGGAAGCAGGCGCACCGTCACCTCGTGGCCGCGGCCGGACCGGGCGGGTCGGCGTCGGGTCCTTCATGGCCGAGTTCCGCGCCACGGGCCAGCACCCTTGCACGCAGCAGTGGCACGACCCGGCCGGCCGCAACCGCCTCCGGCCGGCTCACGGCGCGCAGGCGCAACGCCCCGCTTGGCTCGGGCACCGCGTCGAAGGCGAAGTCCGCGTCCGCCGCGCCCAGCTCGAGCCCGGGCAGCGCGGCCTCACGCTCGCTAGGGGCCGGGCCGAACGCCACGGGGCTGCCGGGCGAGGCGGCGCGCTCGCGCGCGGCGATGCGGTCCAGCGCCGCCTCCGCGCTCGCCCCGCTGCGCCGCTCGCGCGGGCCGAGCACCACGGCGGACCACGGCAGCGCCGCGGCCAGCAGCGCCGCCGCGGCCGCGAACAGTGCCAGGTTGGCGCGCGCCGGGCTCACTGGTCCTCCTCCAGGGCGGCGGAGGCGCGCACGGGCACGCCCTCGACGTCGCGCGCCATGACGCCGAGGCGCCGGCTCTGGGCGTCCATGTAGGAGGCGGTGCCCGAGCCCAGCGCCACGTCGCGGTTCACCATCTGCTGCTGGTCGACGACGTGGGGCGTGATGAAGAAGATCGTCTGCCCCAGGCTCTGCTGGCTGTTGTCGGTGCGGAACAGCTGGCCGAGCAGGGGGATGTTCTTCAGCACGGGGATGCCGGAGGTGCTTTTCAGCCGCGAGTCGTCGAACAGCCCGCCGATCACGAAGGTCCCGCCGTCGGGCACCAGCACGTCGGTCTGCACCTCCTGCGAGTTCACGTTGATCTGGTTGCCGGTGCCCGAGCCGGGCGCGGAGTTGGTGGCGTCCAGCGTGAGGCGCACCAGCTGGTCCGGGCTGCCCGCCGCCACCGGCACGATCGAGGGCGTGATCTCGAGCGTGAGCCCGGTCTGGATCTGCGACAGGCCCTGGCCGTTCAGCCCGCCGGTGTCGACGGGGACGTAGATGTCCTCGCTGCGGGTGATGCGCGCGGTGACGTTGTCGAGCGTGACCAGGTGCGGGGCGGACAGCACGCGCGCCTTGTTCTCCGACGCCAGCGCCTGGAGCTGCGCCTGGATCGACACGCCGCTGCCGCTCAGCAGGAACGAGGCGACCGTGCCGCCGGCCGCCGTGGCCGGCAGCAGGTTGAGCGCGTTGTAGACGGTGCCCTGCCCGATCACCCCGCCCGTGGTGCCGGTGTCGAAGCCCACGCCGCCGTTGCCCTTGCCGCCCGTGCCGCGATAGGCGACGCCGAGCTGGTTGACCACGCCCAGCTCGGCGGTGGCGATGATGACCTCGATCTCGACCATCTTCACGGGCTGGTCGATCTGGTGCAGCACGTCGGCCACCGCCGCGATCGCCGCCGGGCTGCCGCGCACGATCACCGAGTTGGTGCGCTGGTCGATCGAGATGCTGGGCTTGCCGATCGCGGACACGCCGGCCAGGTCCGCGCCTGGACCGCCCGCACCCGCCGGACCGGGGCCCGGGCCGCCCTGAGGCGGCTGGCCCTGGAGCGACTGGCGAAGCGAGGTGCCGACGCCGACCGAGGGGGTGAACGGGCTCGGCGCCGTGGCCTGGGTGGAGAACGGCGGGACCTGGCCGCCGGTGCCGAGCATCGCCTGCAGCGTCTCCAGGATGCCGGGGATGGTGACGGTGCGGCCGTGGAAGTTGCGCGTGGTCGGGCCGACGTCGGCGAAGCGCAGGCGGAACACCCTGGTCTGGACGTTGAGCGCGTCCTGGTAGGCGTGGCGCTCGAAGTCCGTGCGCTGCGTGCTGGCCGAGCGCTGCGTCTCGGCAAGGTCCTGGTCGCGCCGGTCGCCGTAGTGCTGCTCCAGCGTCTTCACCAGGTCCTCCACCTGCGCGACGCGCGCGGGATCGCCGGTCACGCCGAGCAGCGAGGTCTGCGGGTCGAAGGCGATGCCCTCCGTGCCGATGCCGAAGCTCACCAGCATCTGGCGCAGCGAGGACCACTCGACGTTCTGCAGCGGGATGAAGTGGCGCGTGGCGCTCTGCGCGCTCCCGGCGGGGCCGATCGTGACGGTGCGCGTCGCGGGGTTGAACCCGGCGTGCAGGCCGTTCTCCGCCACCAGCTGGTCGAAGGCCGCCTGCGGGCTCATGTCGCGGAAGGCGAACGAGACCTTGCCGTCCACCCCCGGCCGGAAGATCACCGACAGGTCGCTC
>JBPBQX010000104.1:0-1535 GCA_050955025.1 Janthinobacterium lividum | reverse complement strand
GCGAGCTTGCCCTCGACGGAGCGCAGGCTCTTCATCGAGACGGCGTCGGGGCGGAGGTTGTCGATGCTGATCTGCATGCCCTGCAGGCCGGCGTCGTTGAGGCGCTCGACCCAGGCGCGGGTCAGCTTGAAGCCGTTGGTGATCATGGTCACGATCATGCCGTGGGCGCGGGCGTGGCGGACGACCTGGTCCAGCTCGGGGTGCAGGAGCGGCTCGCCGCCGGTCAGCGTGAGCGACGCGGTGCCCAGCGACGCCAAGTGGTCCACGGCGGCGAGCAGCTCGGCAAGCGGCACGGGCGGCGAGTGGTCGTCGAACTCCGAGCAGTAGCCGCACGCCAGGTTGCAGCGCCGCGTGACCACGACCTGCGCCAGCAGCGGCGTGTAGCGCGAGCCCAGCGCGCGGCCCACGAAGCGCAGCCCGGACGCGAGGTCGGCGGCCCGCCGGCGCAGCCCGGCGCGGCGTCGCGGGGCGGCCCGCGGCGAGGTGCCGGCGGCGGGCGCGTCGGCCTCGTCCACGGCGGGCGCGTCGGGGGACGGCAGGTCGGGAACCGGCGCCGGGCGGGGGCGGAGGTCGGTGGCGCCAGCGTCAGGTCCGGACATCGCGATGTGCTCCAGCACGAGGTTGCGCCCGGCCCGAACCGCCGCGGCGCCCGGCCCTGGCGTGCATGCGGCCCGCGACGGGCCCCCGCGCCGGGGCGGCCGTGTATGGGCCGCCGGCCGCGGGGTGTCCACGCCGGCGCGGCCGGGCCGCCATGCGCCCCGCGCTCACGGCCCGGGCACGGCGCCGGTGCAGCGCGCGGGGTCGAAGCCCGCGATCGCCCGGCCAATGCGCGCCCGCAGCGCGTCGCGCCCGGCGAGCACGCGGCGCAGCCCGGCGCGGCGCGCGGCCTCGGGCAGCCCCGCGAACAGCGCGGCCCGCTGCGCCGCGATCACGTCCGGCAGCTCCGACAGCGCCGCGAACGCCAGCGGCAGCGTGAGCCCCTGCGTCTGCCCGCGGCTCACCCCGCCCGTCAGCCCGAACGGCGCCCCGCCCGCCACCGACGGCCCCACCGCGAAGCCCCCCGTCGCCGTGAAGCTCCCCGCCAGGTCCACCGTGACCTCGCGCAGCAGCACCGGCACCACCGGGTCTGCCTCGCCCGCCTCGCACTGCGCCGCCCGCGCGGCGGCCGCGAAGCGCGCCGGACCCGCGCCGGTCGCGCTCACCGCCCCCGCCGCCTGCAGCTGCGCCTGCAGCTCGTGCAGCGCCGCCCCCACCGTGACCGGCCGCGAGGGCGCCGCGCACCCGCCCAGCGCCGCCGCCACGAACAGCGCCGCCCCCGCGGCCGCCGCCCTCCCGGCGCGCCCCACGCCCCCGCCCCGCTTTCCGCCGCGCATCGCCCGCCCCTCCGATTGCCCCGCGTGCCCGCCCGCCCTATCTGAACGGTGCGGCCATGTCGTCCGCGGAGCGCTTTGCATGAACGCCACGGGTGGTGTGCCGATCGATCTGATCCTCCTGGGCATGGTGGCGGCCTTCCTCGTGCTGCGCCTGCGCTCCAT
>JBPBQX010000103.1:0-1566 GCA_050955025.1 Janthinobacterium lividum | reverse complement strand
GCGCCCGCCTGCGGCAGCCTGCCGGCGCTGCGCAGGGCCAGGAGCCGGGTCAGGGCGGGATGCGTGGCGCCGGTGCGCGACTGCGCGTCGGCGATGGCCAGGGACACGTCGGCGGGCTGCTGCAGCGCGTCCGGGAGCGCGGTGAGCAGGGCGAGCGCTAGGTCGGGGCGGCTTCGGGTCTGCAGCCCGGCCACGACCTGCAGCACGCCGGGAAGGCTGGCGGGCCGGGTCAGCAGCGTTCCGAGTCGTGCCAGGCGTGCCGCTGCGTCGGGGAGGTCGACCGCCAGGAGGCCGGCGTGGGTGACGAGCGCCGTGTCGGGCCGGTCGTCGCGCGCGATGCGGGCGAGCAGCAGGTCGACCGCGCCGGCCGCGTCGCCGCGGGAGAAACGGTTGTGCGCGAGTTCCAGGGTCTCTTCGCTGTCGGCCTGGCCGGTGTCGGCAAGCCTGGCGAGCAGGTGCTCGCGGCGGTCGGGCTGATGCAGCTGGCCGCGGATCGCCGCGGCGCGACGGAGTTGCTCCACGTCGCCGGTGCGCTCGTACAGCTGCTCGAGCAGGGGTGCGAGCTCGCGGGACTGGCGTGCCTGGGTCAGCACCTCGGCGAGCAGGGTCTGCGCCGGCAGCGAGTCCGGCTGGCGTGCCAGGAAGCTGTGCAGCAGCGTGGTGGCGCTCGCGGTGTCGCCAAGCTCCATCGCGAGGGCGACCAGGGGCGCCACCGCGCCGGGGCGGGTTTCGTGGCGTTCCACCGCCGCCTGCACGACCGCGTGCATGGCCGCGCTGTCGCCCCGGTCGAGGGCGATCCTGCCGCGCTCCAGCGGGCCGGGCAGCAGCCAGACCGAGGCGCTGATCGCGGCCGCGGCCACGGCGCCGAGCAGGGCCAACGCGGCCGGGATCGAGGCGGCGGGTTCCTCGGATCCGTGGTCTTCCGGCGTGGCGAGCCCGCCGCTCATGCGCGCCACAGGCGGATACGGCCCGTCGCGGGGACGGGAAAGGTCAGGAGCAGGAGGTGGTCGTCGCCGGCGGTGGCCTCGATGGCAGGTCCGTCCGGGCGCGATGCGCGCCAGAGGCCGGGCTGCGGCACGTGCCAGCTCATCTCGCCCTTGCCGAGGCCGTCGGCGGCGAAGCTGATGTCCGTGGGTGTCGCGACGCTCAGGCCGCGCACTTCCCAGCCGGCGTGCACCAGCAGAGGGCGCGAAGGCGCGGTTGTGCCGCGTGGCGCGAGTGCCACGAGAGGGGCCGCGTTGTCCGGGTCGAGCGCCACGTAGAGCTCGCCGTTGGCGATGCGCTCGCCGAGGACGCCTTCGGAGGCGGCGAGGTCGAGCGTGCGTTCCTGGCCACGGGGAAAGCGCAGGGTCTGGAGGCCGCCGCGGTCGAGCACGCGCCAGGCCTGCGGCGCCTCCTGCACCAGCTGCAGGCCGAACGTGCCGCGGGCCGCGGCGGCGAAGCGGCTGGTGCGCACGCCGATGAACTCCTGGCCGCGCAGGAAGGCGATGTTGGACAGCAGGGCGTCGAGGCTGGCGTGACGCTCGCCGGAATACATGTGGTAGTACATGTTCATGGGCTTGAGCC
>JBPBQX010000102.1:0-1662 GCA_050955025.1 Janthinobacterium lividum | reverse complement strand
GCGAGGGCCCGCCGCTCGCCACGCAGTCCAACCTCGACCGCATCTGCGACCACACCACCCCGGTCGGCAGCTACCCGGCCGGGCGCAACGGCTGGGGCCTGTGGGACATGTGCGGCAACGTCTGGGAATGGTGCGCCGACCCCTGGGACGAGGCGCTGTTCCGCCGCATCGCGGAGGGCGAGAGCGACCCTGCCGGCCAGGGCGACGGCGCCCTGCGCGCCCTGCGCGGCGGCAGCTTCGACAGCTTCGCGCCCACCGGCCGCTGTGGCTTCCGCGGCCACGCGGAGTCCGGCGCGCGCCGGTCCGACATCGGCTTCCGCGTCGTGACGGGCTAGGCGATGGCCGACCAGGCCGACGCGACGCTCCTGGCCGCCCCGGCCGAGGCCAGCTTCAACAAGGCCGTGGACGCGCTCGGCCTCGCGGTGCGCGCCGTGAACGCGGGTTCCTCCGGGGCCGCGCCACCGGTCCGCCCCCTGCCGGCCCCACAGCCGCCCGTCGCCCCGGCCGCTGCGCCGGTTGCGCCGCCCGACGACGCAACCCTGCTCGCACCCGCGGGTATCGACGCCGTACCGCGCATCTTCGCGCCCGCCGTCCCGTCCGACGACGCAACCCTGCTCGCGCCCGCAGGCATCGACGCCGTGCCGCGTGTTCTCGCGCCCGCCGCGGCGGCGCTCCCTGCCGTCGCGATCCTCCCGCCCACGGCCCCCGCCGTCCTGCCCGCGCCCGGCGCTGCCCTCGCGCGCCCCGTCCCCGGCGCCCCGCGCTCGCTGCTCGGCGGCATCGTCGCGGAGCTGGTCGCGGCCCGCCTGCTCAGCGAGCGGCGCGCGGTCTCGCTCGGCCTGCAGGCGCGCGAGGCCGGCGAGACCCTGATGCGCGTGCTGGCGCGCGAGCTGCAGGCCGCCGAGCTGGAGCCGATCTTCGAGTTCCTCGCCGGGCGCTGCGGCCAGCCGCTGATCCGGGGCAAGAACGAGCTGACGGAGCGCGTCGCCGAGGTCGCGTGGCTGCCGGTGGCGCTTTCGGAGCAGCGCGGCGTGCTGCCCCTGCGGCCCGCGCGCGACGGCGAGGCCCCGTACGCCACGCTCGACCCGTGCAACCTGCTGACGCGCGACTGGATCGCGCGCATCTCCGGCCTGCGGCCGGTGCCGGTGCCGACGCTGCCCGACGTGCTGCTCGAGACGATCGGGCGGCTGCGCACCCGCGTCGAGCTGCGCGAGACCGACCGCGCGCTGATCCCGATCGACATCAACTGGGAGCAGGAGCAGCGCATCCGCGACCGCCCCGAGGCCGTGGACATCCCCACGCTGGTGGATTTCATCGTCCACACCGCCTACGAGCAGGGCGCGTCCGACATCCACATCGAGCCGGCCGAGGACGGCACGATGGTGCGCGACCGCATCGACGGCATCCTGCACGAGGAGTGCCGCATGCCGCTGTCGCTGCACCCCGCGCTGACCTCGCGCATCAAGGTGCTCGCCGGCATGGACGTGGCCGAGCGCCGCCGCCCGCAGGACGGGCGCATCACCGCGCAGATCCGGCGCATGCCGCTCGACATCCGCGTGTCCTCCTCGCCCACCGTGCTCGGCGAGAAGATCGTGATGCGCCTGCTCGACGAGAAGGCGCTGCGCCCGGCGCCCGAGCAGCTCGGCCTGCGCGACGCCCTGC
>JBPBQX010000101.1:0-1735 GCA_050955025.1 Janthinobacterium lividum | reverse complement strand
AGTAGTCGGCGAAGCTGAAGTTGCCGAGCATCTCGAAGAAGGTGTGGTGGCGCGCGGTGTAGCCGACGTTGTCGAGGTCGTTGTGCTTGCCGCCGGCGCGCAGGCACTTCTGCGCCGTGGTCGCGCGGGTGTAGGGGCGGCGCTCCTGGCCGGTGAAGACGTTCTTGAACTGCACCATGCCGGCGGCGGTGAACAGCAGCGTCGGGTCGTTGCGCGGCACCAGCGGGCTGCTGTCCACCACGCGGTGCTCGCGGGCGGCGAAGAAGTCGAGGAAGGTCGCGCGGATGTCGTTGCTGGACAGGCCGGGGCTGGACAATGTGGGGGGCATGGGATGCGGGATCGTCCTCGGTGCTGCCTTTTCCAGTAGCGCACGCGTTTGCGCGGCGGAAGGGCAGGAAGCAAGGCCAGAGGCCCTGCCTCTGGACTCCGCCAAAGGCTGCGCCCTTGGAACGCATCCCCTAAGCAAGGCCAGTCCAGGGGCGGCTCGCCCCTGGCGGGTTTGGGCAGAGCCCATGCTTGCCTGCCTTCCCGGCTTTTGCACAATGCCGCCGTGACCAAGCGAGTCTATCTGGCCGGCCCCGACGTGTTCCTGCCCGACGCCCCGCAGCGGGGCGAGCGGCTGAAGCGGCTGTGCGGCCGCCATGGCCTGGCCGGCGTGTTCCCGCTCGACCCGCTTCCGGGCGAGCCGGCGGAGTGGGCCGCGCTGCCGCTGGCGCGGGCGATCGCGCGACGCAACGAGGCGCACATCCGGTCGTGCTGCGCCCTGGTCGCGAACCTGACGCCGTTCCGCGGGCCGGGGGCGGACGGCGGCACGGCCTACGAGCTGGGCTTTGCCCGCGCCCTGGGCCTGCCGGTGTTCGGGTGGAGCAACGGGGCGGGCAGCTACCTCGATCGGTGCGCGCGCTGGCCGGGCGCGGTGCGGGTGGGCGCGGCGTGGCGCGACCCGGACGGGCTGGAGGTCGAGTCGTTCGGGCTGCCGGACAACCTGATGATGGCGTGCGCCGTCACGGAGTCCGGAACCGCGGTGGTGGCGGGCGAGCCGGGGGCGGCGTGGGACGACCTCGACGCCTTCGAACGGTGCGTGGCACTGGCGGCACGCAGCCTGGGGGCGACGCCGTAGGGAGGGGCGGGCGCCCGGTGCTCAGTCCTCGGCGAAGGGCTCGGTCTGCGGCGCGAGCACCCCGAGGGCCGCCCGCACGCCGAACTCGCCGGGCAGCGCCCCACGGGGGAACAGGCGCGTCACGTGGCCCATCTTGCGGCCGGGGCGGGCCTCGGCCTTGCCGTAGAGGTGGCCGATCAGGCCGGGCGCGGCCATCACCGCGGGCCAGAGCGCGCACTCCTCGGGGCCCACGAGGTTCTTCATCACGGCGTCGGAATGGCGGGTCGCCTCCGGAAGGGGCAGGCCGGCGACGGCGCGCACGTGCAGCTCGAACTGGCTGGCGGGGCAGGCGTCCAGCGTCCAGTGGCCGGAGTTGTGCGGGCGCGGCGCGATCTCGTTGACCAGGACCTCGCCGTCGGCGGCGACGAACATCTCCACCGCGAGCAGGCCGACCAGGTCGAGCGCGCCTGCGACTTGGCGGGCGACCTCCTGCGCGCGGGCGGCGACGGCGTCGGACACCCGTGCGGGCGCGAGCGTCAGGTCGAGGATGCCGTCGCGGTGGCGGTTCTCCACGGTGTCGAAGGCCGAGACCGCCCCGTCCGCGCCGCGCGCCACCACGACGCTGACTTCGCAGGC
>JBPBQX010000100.1:0-1874 GCA_050955025.1 Janthinobacterium lividum | reverse complement strand
CGCGAGTTCCTCCAGCTCGGCTTCAACGCCGACGAGTCCGGCCGGCGCGTGTTCGACGGCATGAACCCGCACATCGCCTCCGGGCGCGGCGCGTTCAACGTCCGCTTCGGCCAGCCCGGCCGCCTGTCCGGCACCGAGCACACCGAGAAGCAGTACCCCGGCCTCGACTCCCCGCTGACCTACGAGGACAGCTTCGACCCGTTCGCAGGCCTGACCGCGGGGCTGCTCGACCGCTGCCGCAAGGACGGCACCTGCCCCAAGATCAGCCACGTGATGAGCGACACCGAGTACTGGCAGGCCAACGGCTCGATGGACACCACCGACGCCCTCGGCCGCGTGGACCTGCCCAACCCCGCCAACGTGCGCATCTACCAGATGTCGAGCGCGCAGCACGGCGGCTTCCCGCCCACCGCCGCCATGCCGACCACGACCGGCATCTGCCAGCACGTCGCCGACGTGAACTCCTACACCTACACGCTGCGCGACCTGCTGGTGCGGCTGACGCAATGGGTGACCACCGGCCGCGCCCCGCCCGCCAGCCGCTACTCCACGATCGCCGCCGGCACGCTGGTCGAGCCGGCGCAGGTGGCGTTCCCCGCCATCCCCGGCGTGACCTACGACCTGGCCCGCACCTACAGCACCCGCGAGCTCTACTTCCGCGGCTTCCGCTTCAACGCCCGCGACGAATCCGGCTCGCTCGCCGAGCCGCCGCTGCCGATCCACACCTACAACGTGCGCCTGCCGCAGGTGGACGCCGACGGCAACGACCTGGGCGGCGTGCGCTCGCCCACGCTGCAGGCCCCGCTCGCCACCTACACGAGCTGGAACAACCGCGCCGCCGGCTACAGCGAGGGCGACTCCTGCGACCTGACCGGCAGCACGCTCCCCTTCGCCGCGACGAAGGCCGACCGCCTGGCCAGCGGCGACCCCCGCCCGTCGCTCGCCGAGCGCTACGCCACCCACGACGGCTACGTCGCCGCCGTCGCGCGCGCCGCGAACGGCCTGGTGCGCGACGGCTTCCTGCTCCCCGACGACGCCGCAACCGTCGTGCAGCAGGCGCAGGACAGCGCGGTGCTGCGCTGAAGCCCGTCAGGAACTCGCGGCCAAAACAGGCATAAGGAAGGTCTTCTTTTTCTGAAGAAAAAGAAGCAAAAAGACTTTGCCCACGAGATCCTGGCCTCATCAACGGGCCGTGAACCTTGTGGGCAAAGTTCTTTGGTTCTTTCTTTCAAGAAAGAACTGCTTCCTTGCTTCAGCCCGCCCGCGCCCGCGTGATCCACACCAGCGCCATGGACGCTACCGACGCGCACGCCGCCGCGACAAAGGCGGCCGGCAGCCCGAACCCCCCCGCGACCAGCCCCGCGACCGGCCCCGCCGCCCCGAGCCCGAGGTCGAAGCACGCGAGGAACGCGCCGAGCGCCACGCCCCGGCTCTCCGCCGGCACGCGCCGCACCGCCTCCACGCCCAGCGCCGGGAACACCAGCGAGTAGCCGAACCCCGTCACCGCCGTCCCGAGCAGCGCCACCCCCGGCGCCGGCGCCCCTGCGATCAGCAGCAGCCCCACGGCCTCCGTGCCCAGCGCCGCGAGCGCCACCCGCGCGCCCCCGAGCCGGTCCGGCAGCCCCGCGAACAGCAGCCGCGTCGCGATGTAGGCCGCCCCGAACGCCGTGAGCGCCAGCCCCGCCCCCGACCACCCCAGCGCCGCGTAGCGCAGCGCCAGGAACGCGGCGATCGTCCCGAACCCCGCGGACGCCAGCACCATGCCGAGCCCCTGCGCCCAGATCAGGCGCACCACCCCGCCCAGCGACGCGCGCGGCCCGCCGCCGACCGCCATGTCGCGCTGCGCCCACGCCACCGGCAGCGCCAGCAGCGGC
>JBPBQX010000099.1:0-2163 GCA_050955025.1 Janthinobacterium lividum | reverse complement strand
ACGGATGCATGGCATACTGGGGCAAGATGCTGGGCGGCGCCGCCGGCTTCGTGTTGGGCGGCCCGTTCGGCGCGATGATGGGCGCAGCCCTCGGCCATGCCGCGGACCAGGGCAGCCTGCCGGGCCTGAATCGCGCCGGCATGCTCGGCGCCGGGGCGCAGGCCGGCGCCCGGGCGGGTTCCCTGCTCGGCCCAGCCCGGCTTGCCGCGATGTTCGGCCGCCGCGACCAGCTGTTCGCGATCGCCGTCGTCGTGCTCTCCGCCAAGCTCGCCAAGTGCGACGGCAAGGTCAGCCGCGAGGAGATCGACGCGTTCAAGCGCCACTTCCGCATCCCCCCCGAATCCGTGCGCGACGTCGGCCGCCTGTTCGACCAGGCACGCGCCAGCCCCGACCCGTTCGAGCCCTACGCCCGCCAGCTCGGCGAGTCCTTCGCAGATAGCCCCTCGGTGCTCGAGGACGTGCTCGCCGCGCTGTTCGGCATCGCGCGGGCGGACGGTGCGCTCACCGTCGGCGAGACCGAGTTCCTGCGCCAGGTCCACCGCGCCTTCCGCCTCGACCGCCTGGCCTGGGACCGCGCCAGCGGCGCTTCGCCCCGCCGCGCCGAGGACACCGGCGCCGATCCCTATGCCGAGCTGGGCGTCACCCGCGCCACCGGCGACGACGAGCTGCGCGCCACCTGGAAGCGCCTGATGCGCGAGAACCACCCGGACAGCCTCGCCTCGCGCGGCGTGCCGCAGGAGTTCATCGACCGCGCCGGCGACAAGGTCGCGCGCATCAACGCCGCCTGGGACCGCATCAAGCGGGAACGCGGCCTCTAGCAGGCAAGGTCGGACCCTGCCCGAACCCGCAAAGGGTCCGAGGACCCTTTGATCCCCTTACTTAAGGGAGGCGTTCCAAGGGCGCAGCCTTTGGCGGAGTCCAGAGGCGGAGCCTCTGGCCTTCCCTACCCCAGGCGCCCGAGGGCCGCCTCCAGCCGGCTCTCCTCCAGCCGTGCCGCCTCCATCCGCTCGCGGGTCTCCGCGACGACCTCCGGCTTCGCACGCGCCGTGAACCCGACGTTCTCCAGCTTGCGCTCCAGCTTCTCGCGCTCCGCGCCGGCCCGCCCGCGCTCCTTCTCGAGCCGCGCCCGCTCCGCATCGAGATCGATCAGCCCCGCGAGCGGCATCGCCAGCGTCGCCTCGTCGAGCACCGCCTGCGCCGCACCCTGCGGCATGGGCGCGTCGTTGACCCGGAACTCCCCGAGCCGCGCCATGCGCCGGATCGTCTCCCCCCAGGCCTCCACCCGCGCCCGGATCGCCGCCGACGCCTCGCACACCAGCACGGTGGCGCGCGTGCCGGCGACGACGTTCATCTCCGAGCGCACGGCGCGGATCGCCCCGATGCAGCGGATCACCCAGTCCAGCTCTTCGCGCGGACCCGAGGCGTCGCCCACGCCCGACGCGACCGGCCAGGGCGCCGCGATCAGGCTGCCCGGCGCGCCGTAGCCCAGCCCGTCCCACAGCTCCTCGGTCACGAACGGCATCGCCGGATGCAGCAGCCGCAGCACCACGCCAAGCACATGGCCCGCGGTGGCGCGCAGCTCGTCGCCCTCCGGCCCCTGCTGCGCCAGCCCGGGCTTGGCGATCTCCACGAACCAGTCGCACAGCGTGTTCCAGGTGAACCGGTAGCAGGCGCCCGCGTAATCGGCGATCCGGAACGCCTCCAGCGCCGCCGTCGCGTCTGCGACCGCGTCGTCGGCGGCATCGAGCACCCAGCGGCACAAAGGCGACCGAACGCCCGCCGGATCGAACCCGGGCTGCGGCCCCGCGCCGTTCATCTCGAAGAAGCGCGCGGCGTTCCACAGCTTGGTGACGAAGCTGCGCTGCGACTCCACGGCCGCCGCACCCAGCTTGACGTCGCGCCCCGGCCCGGTGAGCGCCGCGATGGTGAAGCGCAGCGCGTCCGTGCCGTAGAGGTCCACCAGCTCCAGCGGGTCGAGCACGTTGCCGCGCGACTTGCTCATCTTCTGCCCGTGCTCGTCGCGCACCAGGCCGTGGATGTAGATGGTGCGGAACGGCACGGCGCCCATGAAATGCGTGCCCATCATCAGCATCCTGGCCACCCAGAAGAAGATGATGTCGAAGCCCGTGACCAGCACGTCGGTCGGGTAGTAGCGCGCCAGGT
>JBPBQX010000098.1:0-2181 GCA_050955025.1 Janthinobacterium lividum | reverse complement strand
ATGGGGGCGCTGGACAGGAAGCTGCGCGAGGAGACGCGGCGCGAGCTGGTGGCGATCCAGCGCGCGGTGGGGATCACCTTCCTGATGGTCACGCACGACCAGGAGGAGGCGATGGGCATGGCCGACCGCATCGCGGTGATGCACGCGGGGCGGATCGCGCAGCTCGGCACGCCGGTGTCGCTCTACCGGCGGCCGACGAGCCGGCTGGTGGCGGAGTTCGTGGGGTCGGTGAACCTGCTGGCGGGGCGCGTGGCGCAGGCGGGGCCGCAGGGGTGCGTGGTGGAGAGCGAGCACGCGGGGCTGCTGCACGCGCCGGCCACGGAGGTCGCGGCGGGGCAGTCGGTGTGGGTGGCGCTACGCCCGGAGGACGTCCGCCTCGTGCGCGGGGACGGTGCGGGGGCGGAGGCGAACGGCGTGTCGGGGATGGTGGAGGACGTGTCGTGCCTCGGGCCGCAGACGCTGTGCCAAGTGGCGCTGGCGGGCGGGCACCGGCTGCGCGTCAGCCTGCCCGGGGTGGCCGAGGTCGCGGCGGGCGAGCGCGTCCGTCTGGGCTGGGCGTCGGCGGCGCTCTCGGTGCTGCTGCGGTGAGCGGTCCGGGGCGGGCGCGGGGCTGGCTACGCGCGGTGGTGCCGGGGGCGCCGCTGCTGTGGCTCTGCGCGTTCTTCCTGCTGCCGTGCCTGGTGGTGCTGCGGATGAGCTTCTCCGAGGCCGTCGTGGCGCAGCCGCCGGTCTCGCCGCTGTGGACGTGGGCGGACGGGGCGCTGACGCTGACGCTGCACCTCGACACCTACGGGCAGCTGTTCGGCGACTGGCTGTACGCCCGCGCGCTGCTCGGCTCGGCGTGGATCGCGGGCGTGTCCACGCTGGCGTGCCTGCTGGTCGGGTATCCGGTGGCGCTGGCCATCGCGCGCACGCCGGCGTCGCGTCGCGGCCCGCTGCTGATGGCGGTGATGCTGCCGTTCTGGACCAGCTTCCTGATCCGCGTGTACGCCTGGATCCTGATCCTCAAGGACGAGGGCCTGCTGAACCAGGCGCTCGCCGTGTTTGGCCTCGGGCCGCTGCACGTCATGAACACCGACCTCGCGGTGTGCATCGGCATCACCTACTCCTACCTGCCGTTCATGGTGCTGCCGCTGTACGCGACGCTGGTGGCGCAGGACCCGGCGCTGCGCGAGGCCGCCGCCGACCTGGGCGCCTCGCCGTGGCGGGTGTTTCGCACCGTGACGCTGCCGCTGTCGCTGCCGGGGGTGCTGGCGGGGTGCCTGCTGGTGTTCATCCCGGCGTGCGGGGAGTTCGTGATCCCGGACCTGCTCGGCGGGCCGGACACGCTGATGATCGGCAAGGTGCTGTGGAGCGAGTTCTTCTCCAACCACGACTGGCCGGTGGCCTCCGCCGTGGCCGTGGCGCTGCTCGCGGCCCTCGCGCTGCCCGCCGCCCTGCTGCAGCGCGGGCGCACGGGCGAACTCGCTGCGGGCGGGGGGGCGGAGTGAGCAAGGCAAGGCCAGAGGCTCTGCCTCTGGACTCCGCTCAAGGCAATGCCTTGAGAATCCACGACGAAGGAAGACTCTTCCGTGTGCCGGTCCAGGGGCGAGGCTGGCCAAAGGTTCCGATGGCCCGCCTGGGCCATTGGAATGGCCAGACGAGGGGGCTCGCCCCTGGCGGGTCCGGGCAGGGCCCGGCCTTGCTTCGTTGACCCGCCCCCGCGCCCTGACGGCGTGCCTCTGGGCCGGCTACCTGTTCCTCTACGCGCCCATCGCGCTCGTGGTGCTCTACTCGTTCAACGCGTCGACGCTGGTGACGGTGTGGGGCGGCTGGTCGCTGCGCTGGTACGGCCGGCTGCTGGGCGACCGCGCGATCCTGGACGCGGCGTGGCTGTCGCTGCGCGTGGCCGCGGTGTCGGCGAGCCTGGCGGCGGTGCTGGGCACGATGGCCGGCGTGGCGCTGGCGCGGCACGGGCGGTTCCGCGGGCGGGCGCTGCTGTCGGGCCTGGTGGTGGCGCCGATGGTGATGCCAGAGGTGATCATCGGGCTGGCAAGCCTGCTGCTGTTCGTGTCCCTCGGCGTGGGGCGCGGCTTCTGGACCATCGTGGTCGCGCACGTCTCCTTCACCACGAGCGTCGTCAGCGTCGTGGTGCGCGCGCGCCTCGCCGGCTTCGACCGCTCGCTGGAGGAGGCGGCGCAG
>JBPBQX010000097.1:0-2757 GCA_050955025.1 Janthinobacterium lividum | reverse complement strand
TGCGTCGCGGCGCCATCGCCGCCGGCGACGAGCTGGTGCTGTCCCCGTCCGGCGAGGCGGTCCGCGTGCGTGGCCTGCAGGTCCACGGCGCGAAGGTCGACACCGCCGGCGTCGGCCAGCGCGTCGCTGTCAACCTGCGCGCCGTTTCCACCGCCGAGACCGCGCGCGGCGTCGCCCTCACCCGCCCCGACGCCCTGCCCCCGGCCGAGTGGCTGTCCGTTCGCCTGCGCGCCGTGGACAGCGCCGCGGCTCCCCTGCGCGACGGCGCGCGCCTGCGCTTCCTGGCCGGCACGCTCGAGGTCGAGGCCAGCCTGCGCCTGCTCGACCGGCGCGAGCTGGCGCCCGGCGCCTCCTGCCTCGCCCAGCTGCACTGCGCCGAGCCGGTCGCCGTGCCCGCGCGCGAGTCCTTCATCCTGCGCAGCCCCTCGCCGGCGCGCACGGTGGCCGGCGGCCTGGTCCTGGACCCCGAGGCCGCCCGCCTGCGCCGCCGCGACCCCGTCCTGCTCGAACGCCTGTCGCGTCTCGCCGCGGAAACCCCTGAGCGCCTGGTCGCCGCTGAGGTCGCCGAGGCCGGGGCTGCCGGCCGCCCGATGCAGCGTCTCGCGCGCCTGTCGGGCCTGTCGCCCGGCCTCGTCGCCGCCGCCCTCGTTTCCGCCTCGCCCGAGGTGGTGACCGCCCGCGGGGTCGCCGTGCTGCGCTCCGCCCTTGACGCGGTCGTCTCGCGCGTTCCGGCGCTGCTTGCCGAGACCCCAGACGGCGTCGCCCGCGAGCGCCTGCTTGCCGCCCTGCCCGGCGCGTCCGCGCCCGTCCTGGAGGAGGCCTTGTCGCGGCTGGCCACGGCCGGCGTGCTGCGCCTCGCCGGCGGCCTCGTCGCCCCCGTCCGCGCCGCCTTCGAACGCGACCGCGCCGACCGCGATCGCCAGGGCGCCGACGCCCTCGCCGAGCGCGTGCGCCAGGCCGGCCTGTCCGCGCCCGACACCCGCGACTTCGCCGCCGACCCGGTGCTGCGCCGCCTCGCCGACCGCCTGGTGCGCGAGGGCGTCCTCGTCCGCGCCGCCGACCGCGTGCAGAAGCGCGAGCTCCTGTTCCACCGCGACACCATCGAGGCCGCGCAGCAGCGCCTTGCCCCCCTGCTCGCCGAGGGCGCCGGCCTGCTGGTCAGCGACGCCGGCGCCGCGCTGGGTGTGTCGCGCAAGTTCAGCGTGCCGCTGCTGGAGCACTTCGACCAGATCGGCTTCACGCGTCGCGTCGCCGACCGCAGGCAGCTCGGGCGCAAGGCCGGCTGACGCCGAAGGAAGCAAGGTTGAGGCTCTGCCTCAAACTCCGCCAAAGGGCCGAGCCCTTTGGAAACCACTCACCTAAGCAGAAGACCCCGAAGGCGAGCCTTCGACGGCGTCGGGAGGCACGGCCTCCGGCGTCGCCTCGCGTACCCTTGCGCATGCCGCCACCGCGGGCGATCCTCCGTGCACGGAGGCGATCGGGGTCTGGTGGCCCCCCTGGTCTTCAAAACCAGTGGCCCGCGTCAAGCGGGTGGTGGGTTCGATTCCCATCCGCCTCCGCCACCCTGACGCTAGGTGAGCGGCCCCGCCGCGAACAGGTGATCCGTCGCGCCAAGCCCGGTATGCACGGTCGTGCCGGACGAATCGTGGGTCATCGAGACGATCCCGCCGCCGAAGAAGATCCCAGCGCCGGTCGGGTTGCCGATGATGTTCAGGTCGCCCTTGCCGGTGACGAGCGTGCCGGGCGTGAGGCTGTAGAAGATGTCGGCCGCGCCGCTGCCGCCGAACACCGTCGAGCGGATGGAGCCGATCAGCACGGTTGCAGTGCCCGCGCCAAGCACCACCGTGTCGCCCGTGTAGGAGCCCCCCGTGGCCTGGATGCCCGTGTCGTAGATCGTGCTGTGGCCGGAACCAGCATAGATGACGTCCGAGCCGACGGAGATCACCGTCGCGCTCGCACCCAGGACGACGAAGTTCGCGCCATCCTGTTCCGTCTGCAGAACCGCGTTGTCGCCGACGAAGAGGGTATTCATAGCCACCGTCCTTTGCCTGGATCCACGACCATTCATGGTCGCAATCCGCCACGCGACTCATGCCGCAGGTTGCAAGGTGCGTCTCCGATGGCAACGCGTCAATGTGATCCGGAAGCAACGCCAACGGATCGAATCTCGACTGTTGCCGCACGTCACCTGTCGGCCCCGCCACCGCCCGGGGCATACGCCTGCGTGCGCCCGCTCCCGGCCCTTCGCGGCGCTCAGCCCCGCGGGAAATACGGGCCCGTACCGGCGCCGTCTGCCGCCGCGCGCCACTGCCCGGCGACCCACGTGCCCACCGCGTACAGCGCCGCATCCACCAGCACGAGATCGGCGCGCAGTCCCGGCGCCATCCGCCCCCTGTCGACCAGCCCCGCCGCCCGGGCTGAATAGGCCGACGCCATGCGCAGCGCCTCCGCCCCGTCGACTCCGAGCAGCGACACCGCGTTCCGCACCGCCTGCCCCAGGTCGAGATCGGCGCCCGCCAGCACGCCGTCCTCCGTCTCCAGCCGCCCGCCCCGCCGCAGGACCAGGCGCCCCCCCAGCACGAAACGGTCCAGCACAGTGCCTGCAGGCGGCATCGAGTCGCTCACCAGCACAACCGCCCCGGGCGCCGCGGCCCGCGACGCGAGCAGCAGCCGCAGCGTCGCGGGATGCACGTGCACCCCGTCCGCGATCACCCCGCACCAGGCCTGCGCGCTGGCGAGCGCCGCCCCCATGACCCC
>JBPBQX010000096.1:0-2764 GCA_050955025.1 Janthinobacterium lividum | reverse complement strand
TCGAGGGCGGCGACCAGCTCGGGGGTGACGGTGGTGTGCTGCGCGCCGGTGTCGACCGCCAGCCCGACCGTCTCGCCGTTGATCCGCGCCGGCACCACGGCCAGGCCCTGGTGCATCACGACCGGCAGGGTGGAGTGCCACTGCACGGTGCAGCCGCCGCCGCCGGGCGTGCCCGCGCACGCCGCGAGCGGGAGGAGCCACGCCAGGCGCGCGGCGCGGGGCAGGGAACGCCAGGGTCTTGCCGTCGGCCGCATGGTCGGACTCCAGAGAAGGTTCAGCCCAGCGCCGCGATCCCCGCGCGCACGGCGTCGAACGCCGCGTCCACGCCGGCGATGTCGGGGCCGCCGCCCTGGGCCGCGCCGGGCTTGCCGCCGCCGCCCTTGCCGCCGACCGCGGCGGAGGCGGCGCGCACCAGGTCTACGGCACTGAGCCGCGCGGCGAGGTCGTCGGACACCACGATCACGATGCTGACCTTGCCTTCGGCGGTGGACAGGGCCGCGACCACGGAGGACTCGCCGAGCTGCCGGCCGATGGTCTCGGCCAGGCCGCGCAGGTCGCGGGCGGCCACGTCGCCGAGGTTGCGCGCGGCGAGGCGGACGGCGCCGATCTCCTCGATGGCGGCGGCGGCGCCCTCGGTGGCGAGGCGGCGCTGCAGCTCGGAGACCTGGCGCTCCAGGCGGCGGCGGTCCTCGGCCAGGGCGGCGATGCGCTCGACCAGCTCGGCCGGGTTCACCTTCAGGGCGGCGGCGGCCTGTGCGAGGCGGCCCTCGGTGGTGGCGACGAGGGCCTCGGCGGCGGCGCCGGTCACGGCCTCGATGCGGCGCACCCCGGCGCTGACGGCAGACTCGGAGACGATGCGGAACAGGCCGATGTCGCCGGTGCGCCGGACGTGGGTGCCGCCGCACAGCTCGGTGGACCAGGCGCGGTGGCCGTCGAGGTCGGGCACGCCCATGGCGACCACCCTGACCTCGTCGCCGTACTTCTCGTTGAACAGCGCCATGGCGCCCTCGGCGACCGCGGCCTCCGGCGTCATCAGCCGGGTGGTGACCTCGGTGTTCTCGCGGATGCGGGCGTTGATCTCGGCCTCCACCGCGGACAGTTCCTCGGCGGTGACCGGGCGCGGCTGGCTGACGTCGAAGCGCAGGCGGTCCGGCGCGTTCAGGCTGCCCTTCTGCGCGACGTGGGTGCCCAGGCGCCGGCGCAGCGCCTCGTGCAGCAGGTGGGTCGCGGAATGGTGGGCGCGGATGGCGCCGCGCCGGGCGTGGTCAACCTCCGCGGTGACGGGGATGCCGGTGCGCGCGGTGCCTTCCTCGACGCGGCCGATGTGGACGAACAGGTCGCCGAGGCGGCGCTGCGTGTCGGTGACCGCGATGCGCAGCCCGGCCGCGGAGATGGTGCCGGTGTCGCCGACTTGGCCGCCGCTCTCGCCGTAGAACGGTGTCTGGTTCAGCACCACCGCGACCTCGGTGCCGGGCCCGGCCTCGGCGACGACCGCGCCGCCGGCGACGAGCGCCAGGATCTGCGCCTCGGACGTCTCCGTGGCGTAGCCGAGGAACTCGGTGGCGCCGGCGGCCTCGCGCAGCTCGAACCAGACGCGCTCGGTGCCGGCGTCGCCGGACCCGGCCCAGGCGGCGCGGGCGCGGCGGCGCTGCTCGGCCATGGCGGCCTCGAAGCCGGCGACGTCGACGGCGCGGCCCTCCTCGCGCAGGGCGTCCTGGGTGAGGTCGAGCGGGAAGCCGAAGGTGTCGTACAGCTTGAACGCGACCTCGCCCGGCAGGGTCTCGCCCCCGCCCAGGCGCCCGGTCTCCTCGGCGAGCAGGCCGAGGCCGCGCTCCAGCATCGCCTTGAAGCGCGTCTCCTCCAGACGCATGGTCTCGCCGATCAGCGCCTCGGCGCGGACCAGCTCGGGGTAGGCGTTGCCCATCTGGCGCACGAGCGCCGGCAGGAGGCGGTCGAACGCCGGGTCGCGGGTGCCCATGCGGTGCAGGTGGCGCATGGCGCGGCGCATGATCCGGCGCAGCACGTAGCCGCGGCCCTCGTTGGACGGCAGCACCCCGTCGGCGATCAGGAAGGCGGTGGCGCGCAGGTGGTCGGCGACGACGCGGTGGCTGGCGCGGAACTCGCCCGCGGCGGGCTGCCCGGTGGCGTCCACGGAGGCGGCGATCAAGGCGCGGAAGGTGTCGGTCTCGAAGTTGTCGCCCACGCCCTGCAGCACCGCGGCGATGCGCTCCAGCCCCATGCCGGTGTCGATCGAGGGCCGGGGCAGGGGGGTGCGCGTGCCCTTCTCCCCCGGGGCCGGCGGCGGCCCCTCCTCGTCCTGCATGAACACGAGGTTCCAGATCTCGGTGAAGCGGTCGCCGTCCTCGTCGGGCGAGCCTGGCGGGCCGCCGGCGACGCCCTCGCCGTAGTCGTAGAAGATCTCCGAGCACGGCCCGCACGGCCCGGTGTCGCCCATGCGCCAGTAGTTGTCGTCGGACGCGATCCGGATGATGCGCCGCTCGCCCAGCCCCGCGATGCGGCGCCACAGCCCGGCCGCCTCGTCGTCGTCGTGGTACACGGTGACTAGCAGCCGGTTGGCGGGGATGCCGAAGGTCTGTGTCAGCAGCGTCCAGGCCAGCTCGATGGCGAGCGGCTTGAAGTAGTCGGCGAAGCTGAAGTTGCCGAGCATCTCGAAGAAGGTGTGGTGGCGCGCGGTGTAGCCGACGTTGTCGAGGTCGTTGTGCTTGCCGCCGGCGCGCAGGCACTTCTGCGCCGTGGTCGCGCG
>JBPBQX010000095.1:0-2793 GCA_050955025.1 Janthinobacterium lividum | reverse complement strand
CTTCGTGGCGGCGTGGCCGGAACGGACTGGTCGCGTAAGCAAGTGTGGCAGTTCCGCAACGCCGTTGCGCGGCCTCGCGCAGCAGGGCCGCCATTACAATCTGTGAGGGCAACTCGGCTACTTTTTGTGCTCTTAAAGTCCCGTTCGCGCCGCCACCGCTCTCCGCGGTTTCCGAGTGGCGCATGAATGAAGGACTTAGACACGATGCGGATCCGCTCTGCCCTCCTGGCAACCACCCTTCTCGGCTCGGCGTTCGCCGCCGCCGCCTCGGCGCAGACCGCGCCCCCGATCGACGGCGTGTACATCTCGGCCGGTGCCGGCTACAACCTGCTGCAGGACGAGCACCTGCGCCCCGGCCCGAGCAACGGCGGCGGCGACGGCATCCGCCAGCACACGCGCTACCGTTTCGGTGACGGCTACGACGCCGTGGCGGCAGTGGGCTACGGCTTCGGCAACGGCCTGCGCGCCGAGATCGAGGGCCACTACCTGAACAACGACGTGAACAACTACGTCCGCACCGCGATCGCCTCCAGCACGACCGGCCACACCGAGAGCTACGGCGGCCTCGCCAACGTGCTCTACGACTTCAACCTGTCGAACTTCGGCATCTCCGGCATCCCCGTGACGCCGTACCTCGGCGTGGGCGCCGGCTACATGTGGACCCACCTCAGCCCGCTGAGCAGCGTGTTCAACGACGGCACCGTGCTCCGCACCGGCGGCACCAACGGGTCGGTCGCCTACCAGGGCATCGCCGGCATCTCCTACGACATCGCCGCCCTGCCGGGCCTCGCGGTGACCGCCGAGTACCGCTACCTCGGGCAGCTGAACCAGGATGCCTACCAGGCCACCTACTACCGTGGCCCGGGCGTGATCTCGAAGGGCAACGCCAAGTTCGACGATCAGCACAACCACTCGATCATGGTCGGCCTGCGCTACGCCTTCAACACCGCCCCGCCGCCGCCGCCGCCGGCCCCCGCGCCGATCGCGACCCCGCCGGTGGCCCCGGCCCGCACCTACCTCGTGTTCTTCGACTGGGATCGCGCGGACCTGACCGAGCGCGCCCGCCAGATCATCCACGAGGCCGCCAACGCCTCGACCCACGTGCAGACCACCCGCATCGAGGTCAACGGCTACACCGATCTGTCCGGCACGGCCGCCTACAACCAGGGCCTGTCGGTGCGTCGCGCCAAGTCCGTCGAGGCCGAGCTTGTCCGCGACGGCGTGCCGCGCGGCTCGATCGGCATCCACGGCTACGGCGAGAGCAACCCGCTCGTGCCGACCGCGCAGGGCGTGCGCGAGCCGCAGAACCGTCGCGTCGAGATCATCCTGCACTGAACCATCCCTCGGGATGTGCTGCGCGAGGGGGGTGCCGCAAGGCGCCCCCTTTTCGTTTGCGGGGCCGTCGTCGCCCCGGTATCTCCCCGCTGGCGTCGCGCGCGACTCCGCCGGCGCTCGACAGCCGGCCCGCCCCCGCGCGCGGGACAACCGCCGGGAGCCTCGCCCTGCCCTTCCGTCGACTCGCCACGCCGGCACGCCGGGCCCTCTTCCTCCGCTTCCTGAAGTTCGGCGTGGTCGGCACGCTCGGGTTCGTCTGGGACACCGCCACGGTCTATGCCACCGCGCCGTGGATCGGGCTGTATGCCGCGGGACTCGCGGCCTACCTGGTGGCCTGCACGCTGAACTGGCTGCTCAACCGTCTCTGGACGTTCCGCGACCACCCGCACGGCGGCGCGCTCCGGCAGTGGGCGCTGTTCGTCGCGTCGAACTCGGGCGGCTTCGTGCTCAACCGCGGCACCTTCTTCGCCCTGGTCGCCAGCGTGCCGCTGTGCAGGGCCTACCCGGTGCTGGCGGTGGCGGCGGGCTCGGTGGCGGGGATGTTCGCCAACTTCACCGTGGCGTCGCGCGTGGTGTTCCGCGCGCGCTGAGGGCGGCCCGGAAGGAAGGTCGGGCTCTGCCCGAACCCGCCAAAGGCCTCGAGGCCTTTGGAAACCCTTTTCTTAAGAGATGCATTCCAAAGGCGCAGCCTTTGGCGGAGTCCAGAGGCAGAGCCTCTGGCCTTGCTGCCTCCACGGGCATGCGCGTGACAGGCGAGTGCCCTGCCCCTACGCTCGCGCATCCACCGGGCGGGGCGTACGGGATGAACGAGATTGTCTTCGCGGACATGCTGCGCGGCGCGAACGTGCAGAACGGCGTCGCGCGCCTGCAGCTCGGCGCCATGGGCCCGGACGGCACCGCGCAACCCTCCGGGCAGCTTCTGGTGCCGCTGGGCGTGCTGCCGGCCTTCGTGGCATCGATGGCGGACCTGCTGCGCCAGCTGGAGGCGCGGAGTCGCGAACAGCTGCCCGCGTAGCGTCCCCGGCGCGCGACGTCTTCAGCCGGAACCGGCGGCCCTGGCCGCGGCCACGGCGGTGTCCGGCGCGGCGGGGAAGCTGGGTTCCCAGCCGCCGCCGAGTGCCTTGTAGAGCTGCACCAGATTCTGCGTGACGGTGACGGTGCTGTCGGCGAGCTGCTGCTGCGCGGCGAGCACGGAGCGCTCCTGCGTCAGCACGTTGAGGAAGTCCGAGAGGCCCTGGGTGTAGCGGTCACGGGCCAGCGCCAGGGCGCGCTGGTTCTGCTCCACCGAGCGGGCCAGGGCGTCGCGACGCGCCTGCTCCGCCCCGTAGGCGATCAGCGCGTTGTCCACGTCGTGCCAGGCGCCGAGCACGGTCTGCTGGTAGGTGAGCGCGGCCTCGCGCTGCTGGGCGGTGTTGAGCTCGAGCTGGCCGCGCAGGCGCCCGCCCTGGAAGATCGGCA
>JBPBQX010000094.1:0-2856 GCA_050955025.1 Janthinobacterium lividum | reverse complement strand
AGGTGCTGGACGGGGCGCGCGAGCTGACGTCGCGCATCCACCGCGACTTCGCCTTCGACCCGGAGGCGACCTCGATCGGCACCCCGCTGTCCGAGGCGATGCGCATGCGCCGCGGCGTGTGCCAGGACTTCGCCCAGATCCAGATCGCCGGCCTGCGCTCGCTCGGGCTGGCGGCGCGCTACGTCAGCGGCTACATACGCAACGATCGCGGCGGGGCGCCCGCGCCCGGCGACGCTGGCCTGCCGCTTGCAGGGCACCACGCAGGAGGGGACCGGGCGGAAGGGGACCACGCGGGCGCGGAAGGCCGCGCCGCCCATGCCACGGGGGATGCAGGGGATGCGCATTCCGAGTTCGTCGGCGCCGACGCGTCGCACGCCTGGGTGTCGGTCTTCTGCCCCGGCGCCGGCTGGGTCGACCTCGACCCGACCAACGACCTCCTGGTCCGCCAGTCGCACGTCGTGCTGGCGTGGGGCCGGGACTACCGCGACGTGAGTCCGATCAGCGGCATCCTGGTCGGCGGCGGCGAGCACGCGCTCGACGTCGAGGTGGCGGTGCAGGCCCTGACTTGACCAGGGTCGTGACCATGCGCGCAGGAAACCAACCCATGAGCCTTTTCGGCGGCTACGACCCCGGCCCCTTCTTCTGCGAGCTGCTCAGCAAGCGCGAGCGGCCGATGGCGCAGGTGGACGCGATCGCGGCCCGCCTCGACGCCATCCCGCTCGAGGAGCTGCGCCGCCGCGCGGCGGTCGCGGGCGACGAGCTGTACAACCTCGGCATCACCTTCACGGTGTACTCGGACAAGGACGCGATCGACCGCATCCTGCCCTTCGACCTGATCCCGCGCGTGCTGTCCGCCGCCGAGTGGGACCAGATCGAGCGCGGCGTCGTGCAGCGCGTCACCGCGCTCAACGCGTTCCTGCACGACATCTACCACGACCAGAGGATCCTCGCCGACGGCGTCGTCCCGCGCGCGCTCGTCGTGGGCAACCCGAACTTCCGCCCGGAGATGATCGGCCTCGACGTGCCGCTCGGCACCTACGTCCACGTCTGCGGCACCGACATCGTGCGCGACGAGGCCGGGCACTTCCTGGTGCTCGAGGACAACGCGCGCACGCCGTCGGGCGTGTCCTACGTCATCGAGAACCGGCACATGATGCGCCGCGTGCTGCCCGAGCTGATGGAAGGCCTGCGCGTGCGCGAGGTCGAGAACTACGGCATGCGCCTGCAGCAGGCGCTCGCCGAGTGCGCCCCGGGCGGCGTGAGCAACCCGCAGGTCGTGCTGCTCTCGCCGGGCATCTACAACTCGGCCTACTTCGAGCACGTCTTCCTCGCCCGCGAGATGGGCGTGCCCCTCGTCGAGGGCCGCGACCTCGTGGTCGAGGACGAGCGCGTGTGGATGCGCACCACCGCGGGCCTCGCCCCGGTGCACGCGATCTACCGCCGCCTGAACGACGACTTCCTCGACCCCGACGTGTTCCGCCCGGACAGCACGCTCGGCGTGCGCGGCCTGCTCAACGCCTGGCGCCGCGGCAACGTCGCGATCGCCAACGCGGTGGGCACGGGCGTTGCCGACGACAAGGCGATCTACGCCTACATGCCGCGCATCATCCGCTACTACCTCGACGAGGAGATCATCCTGCCCAACGTCGAGACCCACATCTGCGGCGAGGCCGACGGCCTGCAGTTCACCCTCGACAACCTCGACAAGCTCGTCGTCAAGCCGGTGGGCGAGTCGGGCGGCTACGGCCTCATCGTCGGCCCGCACGCGTCCAGCGACGAGCTGGCCGAGTTCCGCGCCAAGCTGGTCGCCGACCCCGCCAACTACATCAGCCAGCCCATGGTCAAGCTCTCCGTCTCGCCCACGCTCGGCGAGGACGGCGTGGGGCCCCGCCACGTCGACCTGCGACCGTTCGCGGTCACCGGCGCGCGCACCTGGGTGCTGCCCGGCGGGCTGTCGCGCGTGGCGCTGCGCAAGGGCTCGATCGTGGTGAACTCGTCGCAGGGCGGCGGCTCGAAGGACACCTGGGTGCTCGAGGGGGCCGCCTGAGATGGCGCAGGACCGGACCCCGGGCGAGGCCACCGGCCCGCGCGACGCGGTGGCCGAGCACCGCCGGCGCGCGCTCGACGTCGCCGAGCGCCACGACACGGCCCCGGGCGGCGCCAACCTGCTGTGCCGCTACGCCGAGGCGCTGTTCTGGCTCGGGCGCTACATGGAGCGCATCGAGAACCTCGCGCGCATCCTCGACGTCACCGACACCTTCACCCGTTCCGGCACCGACACGGGCGCCTGGCGCTCGGTGGTGCAGATCAACTCCGACGACGCGCTGTTCGACGCACGCCACGAGAGCGCAAGCGTCGCCTCCGTGGTGGCGTTCTACGTGCTCGACCGCTCCAACCCGAACTCGATCGCCGCCTCGATCTTCCAGGCGCGCGAGAACGCACGCACCCTGCGCCCGCTGATCTCGACGGAGATGTGGGCGCAGATCAACGTGTTCTACAACAAGGTGCGCCAGCTCGGCCCCGACGACATCGCGGCCTCGCGCCTGTCCGGCCTGTGCGCCTGGCTCAAGGAGGCGTGCCAGCTCCACACCGGCATCACCGAGGGCACCTTCTTCCGCGACCAGGGCTGGGCGTTCTACTCGATCGGCAAGTACATGGAGCGCGGCGACCAGACCACGCGCCTGCTCGACATCAAGTACCACACTCTCCTGCCCTCCATCGACGACGTCGGCTCCCCCGTCGACCTCAGCCAGTGGAACTCCGTGCTGCGCGCCGCCGCCGGCTACCACGCCTTCCGGCGCGTCTACCCGCGCGGCATGAGCGCGGGCTCGGTCGCGGGCTTCCTGCTGCTCAACA
>JBPBQX010000093.1:0-2922 GCA_050955025.1 Janthinobacterium lividum | reverse complement strand
GCTGCACGGCGCCTTCACCATCGAGCTGGAGCGCAAGGGCGACGAGCGCGGCTTCTTCGCGCGGTTCTTCTGCGAGAAGGAGTTCGGCGCGCAGGGGCTCGAGACGCGTTTCAAGCAGGTGAACAACTCGCTGTCGGCCAAGGCTGGGACGCTGCGCGGGATGCACTACCAGCTCGCGCCGTCGGCCGAGGTGAAGGTGGTGCGCTGCGTGAAGGGCGCGCTGTTCGACGCGATCGTGGACCTGCGGCCGGACAGCCCGACCTACGGGCGCTCGTTCGGCGCGGAGCTGAACGACGACAACCGGCTGATGATGTACGTGCCGCGCGGCTTCGCCCACGGGCTGCTGACGCTCAAGCCGGACACCGAGGCGCTGTATCTGGTGAGCGACTTCTACAACTTCGAGGCCGAGCGCGGCGTGCGCTGGGACGATCCGAAGTTCGCCGTGCAGTGGCCGATGGCGCCCGAGGAGATCTCGGCCAAGGACGCGGCGTGGCCGGACTTCGACCCGGAGTTCCACGGCGTCGAGCGGCTGCGGGGCCTCGCTTGAAGGTCCTGCTGACCGGGGCGAGCTCGTTCACCGGGGTCTGGTTCGCCCAGGCCCTGGCGGCGGCCGGGCATTCCGTGGTGGCGCCGGTGCGCGGGACGCGGGACGGCTACGAGGGCGTGCGCGGCGAGCGGGTGCGCGTGCTGGAGTCGTGCGCCGAGGTGGTCTGGGAGTGCGCGTTCGGCGACGAGCGGTTCATGGGGCTGGCGGCGGCGGGGGCGGACGTGCTGTGCCACCACGCGGCGCAGGTCGGCGACTACCGCAGCCCGGACTTCGACATTCCCGGGGCGGTCGCGGCCAACACGCGCAACCTGCGCGCGGTGCTGCGCGCGATGCAGGCGGCGGGGCTGCGTGGCGTGCTGCACACCGGCAGCGTGTTCGAGCAGGACGAGGGCGCGGGGACGCTGCCGCTGCGCGCGTTCTCGGCGTACGGGCTGAGCAAGGGGCTGAGCGCGCAGGTGATCGCGCACCACTGCGCGGAGCTGGGCGTGGGGCAGGCGAAGTTCGTGATCCCGAACCCGTTCGGGCCGCTGGAGGAGCCGCGGTTCTGCGCCTACCTCATGCGGTGCTGGAAGGAGGGGCGGGCGGCGGAGGTCAAGACGCCGGCGTACGTGCGCGACAACATCCACGTCGGGCTGCTCGCGGCGGCGTATGCCGACCTCGCCGAGCGTCTGGCGGCGGGCACGGCGCCCGTGCATCTCGGGCCGAGCGGCTACGTGGAGCAGCAGGGCGCGTTCACCGAGCGGTTCGCGCGCGCGATGCGGGCGCGGTGCGCGATGGCGTGCGAGGTCGTGCTGCCCGAGCAGGCGGAGTTCGGCGAGCCGATGGTGCGGATCAACGCCGACCCGGCGCTGCCCGCGGCGCTGGCCGGGCCGCTTGCGGCGCTGGGGTGGAGCGAGGCGGGGGCGTGGGATTCGATCGCCGCCTACTACGATGTCCGGTGAGCGTGCCGCGATCTCCGGCCTGAGCTGAGCGAGCGCGGCCGCAGCGAAAAACGTCGATCCGATCGAGAGACAAAGCCCGATGCCTGATGCACCCAACGACTCCGCGTTCGAGCTGAACGAGCGGAACTTCCCCGAGGAAGCCTATCTCGACGCGTTCCCCGACGTGCGGGACGCGGTGCAGCAGGGCATCGTCGCCACCGGGTTCGACCACTGGGAGCGCTTCGGGCGCGCCGAGATCGGCTCCGGCCATCGCGGCCGGCCCGCGTGCCTGATCGGTCCGCCGCGACGGGTCGAGGCGGCCGGGGAGGCGGTTCCGGCGCCCGCGGCGGGGGAGCCGGTGGCGGAGGCGCCGATCGAGGTCGTGCAGGCCGAGCCTGCGCCGGCGAGGCGCGGGCGGAAGTCGCAGAAGGTGGAGGTTGCCGTGCCGACAGCGCAGACGGCGGACGAGGATCGGTTCAACGAGGAGGTCTACCTCGCGATCAACCCGGACGTGCAGGATGCGGTGAACACCGGCGCGTTCGCCACCGGCTACGAGCACTGGCTGCAGTACGGTCGGGAGGAGGAGCGTCGCGGCGCGCGGCCGACGATCACGGCGGACGCGTTCTACTCGTATCCGAAGCCGCCGCAGGGCCAGGACTTCATCGCCGAGACGGAGAACTTCGACTCGGAGGGATACATGTACCTGTATCCCGACGTGCGCGAGGCGGTCGGCGGGCGGCTGGACGACGCGCGCGACCACTGGCGCCACCACGGGCGGATCGAGGGGCGGCACGGCCCGGGCGTGGCGCCGTACTGCAAGTGGAGCGCCAGCGTTCCCGGGCTGCTGCGCAAGCCGTTCGGGCTCAACATCTACGGGCCGTTCGCGGCGACCAGCGGGCTCGGGACGGCCGCGCGCGCCCTGGTGCGGGCGGTCAAGACCAGCGGCATGCCGTTCGAGCTGCACAACTTCGACGTCTCGCACGGCGCGGCGCGCATCCTGCACCGCGACCACGAGCGGGTGCCGACGTACCGCATCAACCTGATCCTGGCCAACGCGGACCAGATCGCGTGGCTGACCAGCCTGTATCCGGTGGGGCGCTTCGACGACGCCTACAACATCGCGGTGTGGGCGTGGGAGCTGGCGGCGTTTCGGCCGGAGTGGTTCTCGGCGTTCGGGCCGCTCGACGAGGTCTGGACGAACAGCGAGTTCGAGGTCGAGTCGATCCTGGCGATGTCGCCGGTGCCGGTGCACAAGATCCGGCTGCCGATCGAGGTGTCGCCGGCGCCGACCGCGGTCGCGCGCGACGCGTTCGGCATCCCGCACGACCGGCTGGTGTTCCTGACCGCCTTCGACGTGGGCAGCACGTCGGAGCGCAAGAACCCGCGCATGGTGATCGAGGCGTTCCGCCAGGCGTTCGCCGGCAGCGACGACGTGTTCCTCGTCATCAAGTTCCA
>JBPBQX010000092.1:0-3254 GCA_050955025.1 Janthinobacterium lividum | reverse complement strand
TGTTGCCGGTCTGCTGGATGTTGCCCTGCTCGGTGATGCGGTAGATCGCGGCCGTCTTGACGCCCAGGCCGACCTGCGCGCCGGAGGGCACCACGGTGCCGTTGTCCGAGCTGGCGGAGCCGACGCGGCGCAGGTTCTGGTACATCAGGTCCTGGAACTCGGCGCGCCGGCGCTTGAAGCCCGTGGTGCTCATGTTGGCGATGTTGTTGGAGATGACCTCCACGTTGGTCTGCTGCGCCTGCATTCCGGTGGAAGCGATGTCGAGTGCACGCATGTCGGTCTCTCCTCGGTCGGGCGGTCAGGCGCGGGGCTGGGCGAGGCTTCGGGGGGTCAGCTCGTGCCGCTGCGCACGATCTTGTCGATCGCATTCTGCTGGCGCTGTCCTTCAGATTCGATGAACTGCGTGGCGAACTGGAACTCGCGCTGGACGGTCATCATGCGGGTCAGCTCGCCGGTGGCCGAGACGTTGCTGTCCTCCACCGCGCCCTGGACGATGCGCGGCTGGGTCACCGGGGCGGTGTCGCCGTTCGGGTCGAACAGGCGCGAGCCCTCGGCCCGCAGCTGGTTGGGGTCGCCCGGCGCCACGATGGCCACGGTGCCGATCTGGCCGTTCTCGCTGCTGACGGTGCCGTCGGCGGCGACCTGGATCTGCGTGTCGTTCGGCGAGACCTGCAGCGGCTGCCCGGACGCGCCGAGCAGGGCGTTGCCGTCGGCGTCGCCGATCGTGCCGTCGGCCTGCATCTCGAAGTGGCCCGCGCGGGTGAGGCGCGTGCCGTTCGCCGTGGCCACGGTGAAGAAGCCGTCGCCGCCGATCGCGAGGTCGAGCGGGTTGCCGGTGTGGGTGAAGGCGCCCTGGCTCCCGTCGCGGTAGGTGGCGCGGTCCTGCACGTAGGCCAGCTTGCGGTCGCCCGCCGGGATGTCGGTGCCTGTCTGCCTGTCGAGCCAGTCGGCGAACACCGTGCGCTCGGCCTTGAAGCCGGGCGTGCTGACGTTGGCGAGGTTGTTGGCCGTCACGTCCATCGCGGTCTGCTGCGCGACGAGTCGGGACAGGGCGATGTTGGTCGTGTTGTTCATGGCGTCCGCCGTTGTCGATGACGCGGCCACCGCAACCCGCGTGCCAGCCCGCAACGCCCGGAAATCCTCGCGATTGGCAACGTCCGGGCGCCCCGCCGGCCCGGCATTTGCTGCCGGGTGGCCGGTCGTGCCGGGTTCGCCCGGTCCCTCAACCGTTCGTTAACCATTTGCGGCAAGGATCGCCGCAACCCGCCAGGACGGCGGCGGCAGGACGGTTCCATGAGCGCAGCGACCACCACCGATGTTGCGGCCGACAAGCCCGCCAAGGGCGGCAAGAAGAAGCTGATGCTGATGGTGCTGGCGCCGTTGCTGCTCGTCGGCGTCGGCGCCGGCGTGTGGTTCAGCGGCCTGCTCGGCGGCCACAAGGTGGAGCCGAAGGTCGAGAAAGCCGAGGCCGCCAAGCCGATGGCGCCCGTGTTCGTCGAGATGCCGGAGATCGTGGCCAACCTCAACGCCGGCCCGAAGCGCAACAGCTTCATCAAGCTCAAGGTGAAGCTGGAGGCGCACCGGCCGGAAGACGTGGCCGCGATCAACGCCGCGATGCCGCGCCTGCTCGACCTGTTCCAGACCTACCTGCGCGAGACCCGGCCGGAGGAGCTGCGCGGCTCGGCGAGCACCTACCGCCTGCGCGAGGAGCTTCTCAACCGCGCCGAGGACGCGGTGGCGCCGGGCCACGTCTCCGACGTGCTGTTCACCGACCTGCTGATCCAGTGACGCTGCGCGGCCACGCCGCGCCCGCCGCCGCCGCCGCCCGCATCAACGTCGCCGCAAGGCCAGGAGGCCCAGAATGGGTGGAATGCAGCTGATACTCGAGGTCGTGCTGCTCGGCCTTCTCGCGGCGACGCTGTTCCACGCCATGCGGCTGGAGCGGGCGCTGGGCGTGCTCAAGCGGGACCGCGCCACGCTGGAGGCCCTGGTCGCCGGCTTCAACGAGAGCACGCGCCAGGCCGAGGGCGGCGTCGCCCGGCTGCGCGAGACCGCGGACGGGGCGGGCCGCCAGATCGCGCGACAGATCGAGGCGGCCGGGACGCTGAAGGGCGACCTCGCGTTCCTCATCGAGCGCGGCGAGAAGCTTGCCGACCGGCTGGACGGCCTGGTCCGCCACGGCAAGGCGATCACGGAGTCCGCACGCGGTCGTGCCGCGATCGCCGTCCCCGCCGCCGAGGAGAAGGAGCTGACCCTGGCCGCGGGGCCCGAGCCCGACACACGCATGCGTTCCCAGGCCGAGCGCGACCTGATGCGCGCCCTCAAGCTGGCAAGGTGAGGCTGCAATGAAGCTGCGCGTTCCCCATTCCCGGCTCCTCCCGGTCACCATCACCGCCCTCGGCGCGCTCCTGGCCGTCAAGACGGTGGAGCTGGTCCAGTTCGCGGTGGGATCCGCGGTCGTCGACACCTCCGTCGTGGCCGCGGCCGCGGCCGCCACCGCGGCGGCGGAAGCCTCGCTGGCGCCGCCGGCAAAGACCGAGGCCGCTCATCCCGCCGCCGCCGCCGCGGAGCCGCACGGTGCTGCCGGCACGGAGGCCGCCGCCGCGGTTCCGGCGCACGGCCCCGCCGGCGCGCCGGCCCAGGCCGGCACGGAGCCGGCGCCGCCGGCGCTGATCGCCCATGTCGCGCCCAGCGCCGATCCGGCGCCGCCGCCGGTCGGCGACGCGGAGCGTGCCCTGCTGCAGGACCTGCGCGCGCGCAAGCTCGAGCTCGACGCCCGCGACCGCGCGACCTCGGAGCGCGAGGCGGTGCTGTCCGCGGCCGAGCACAAGCTGTCCGAGCGGGTGGAGCAGCTCGCGGCGCTGCAGACACGGCTGGAAGCGCTCGACTCGGAGCGCAAGGCGCACGACGAGGCGAACTGGACCGGCCTGGTGCGCACCTACGAGGTGATGAAGCCGCGCGACGCGGCGGCGATCTTCAACGACCTGGACCTCGCGGTGCTGCTGCCGGTGCTGGACCGGATGAAGGATGCCAAGGCGGCCCTGGTGCTGGCTGCGATGCAGCCGGAACGCGCCAGGCTGGTCACGGCGAAGCTGGCGCAGATGCGCAACCAGCCCAGCCAGGTGGCCGCAGGTGGTTGAGCCCGTGATCGCCCGCACATGCGCCCGGCCGTGCACGGCCGCCCACACCCGCGAGGCGCGACGCCGGATCCTGCTGCGCACGGCGCTGGCGCTGAGCCTTGCGGTCCTGTCCCG
>JBPBQX010000091.1:0-3800 GCA_050955025.1 Janthinobacterium lividum | reverse complement strand
TCATCGACGAGCGGCCCGAGGAGGTCACCGACATGGCCCGCACCGTGAAGGGCGAGGTCGTCTCCTCCACCTTCGACGAGATGGCCACCCGCCACGTCCAGGTCACCGAGATGGTCCTGGAAAAGGCAAAGCGCTTGGTCGAGCACAAGCGCGACGTGGTAATCCTGCTCGACTCGATCACCCGCCTGGCCCGCGCCTACAACTCCGTCGTGCCCTCCTCCGGCAAGGTCCTGACCGGCGGCGTGGACGCCAACGCCCTGCAGCGCCCCAAGCGCTTCTTCGGCGCTGCCCGCAACATCGAGGAAGGCGGCTCGCTGACCATCGTGGCGACCGCGCTAATCGACACCGGCAGCCGCATGGACGAGGTGATCTTCGAGGAGTTCAAGGGCACCGGCAATTCCGAGATCATCCTCGACCGCAAGATCAGCGACAAGCGCACCTTCCCCGCCATCGACATCACCAAGTCCGGCACCCGCAAGGAGGAGCTCCTCGTCGAGCGCGGCACGCTCAGCAAGATGTGGGTCCTGCGCCGCATCCTGAACCCGATGGGCCCGACCGACGCCATGGACTTCCTCCTCGACAAGCTGAAATACAGCAAGAACAACCAGGACTTCTTCGACGCCATGAACACCTGAGTCTGTGCCGGGAGCCTGCCTCCGGGTCCGCCCGAAGGCTCGCGCCTGCAGGCCTCGACAGGGGCCCTCCTTCCGGAGACCGGTCCAGGGGCGGCTCGCCCCTGGCGGGTTCGGGCAGAGCCCGACCTTCCTTCCTCCCCCGGTTTCGCTCTATCCTCCCGCCGGCATGCTCACCGACCTCCCCAACGTGCTGACCTTGTCGCGCATCGCGGCGATCCCGGTGCTCGTGGCACTTGTGATGGTGCAGGCGCCGTGGGCCGACCTCGCCGCCTGCGTGCTGTTCTCCCTGGCCGGCATCACCGACTACCTCGACGGCCGCATCGCCCGCGACCGCCAGATGCTGTCCGAGCTGGGCCGCATGCTCGACCCGATCGCCGACAAGCTCCTCGTCGGTGCCTCCCTCATGGTCCTCGTCGGCACCGGCCGCCTGGCGCTCTGGGGCCTCTACCCCGCCATCGTGATCCTGCTGCGCGAGATCCTGGTCTCCGGCCTGCGCGAGTACCTCGCCGGCCTGCGCGTCCGCCTCCCGGTCACGAAGCTCGCCAAGTGGAAGACCGGCTTCCAGATGGGCGCCCTCGGCACCCTGCTCGCCGGCGACACCACCGCCCACCTCCTCGGGCTGGACTGGCTGCCGGTCTCCGACATCGGCGGCGCCATGCTCTGGGTCGCGGCCGCGCTCACCCTGATCACCGGCTGGGACTACCTCACCGCCGGCCTCCGCCACGTCTCCGCCCGGCCGCAGCCCATGCACCCCTCCGGGCTCTGACCAGGCCGACAGGAAGCAAGGCCGGGCTCTGCCCGGGCCCGCCAAAGGGCCGAGCCCTTTGGAAACCCTTTCCTCAAGTACAGGATTCCAAAGGCGAGCCTTTGGCGGAGTTTGAGGCAGCGCCTCAACCTTCCTTTCCTTCCTCCCGCACCACCGCCGCGAGGATCGGCGCCAGCACCGCCGCCATCGCCCGCCCCACCAGGCCCAGCGCCTCCTCGTGCCCGAACACCCCGAACCGGTCGAACTCCGGCCGCTCCCGCCCCCACCTGTCCCGGAACAGCGACGCGCACGCCAGCGTCTCCGGCCGCGGCACCGCCTCCACCCGCCACGCGAACAGCGCCAGCCGCTTGCCCGGCCGGTACGCGTGCACCCCCAGCGACAGCAGCACGCCCGCCGGCGCCACCAGCCCGGTCTCCTCCGCCAGCTCCCGACGCGCCGCCGCCTCGAACGCCTCGTCCCCCTCCGCCTGCCCCTTGGGGATGTCCCACCGCGCCGACCCCGTGGCATGGCCGAGCAGCAGCCGCGCCCCGTCCGTGACCAGAACCCCGCAACTCGTCACGCCCATCGCCGCTTCCTCCCACCCCCGGGGAACCCCCGGCCCCGCGCAAGGTTCTTCCCGGCAGCGCGAATCCCGGAGCACGCCATGACCTACGACACCTACGACCGAACCGCCCGCAACCTCGCCGACCGCTACCGCGACACCGGCTCGGCCTCGCGTGCCGTGCAGACCACCGGCGGCGACATGGCCGCCACCGCCCGCGACGCCGCCGGCACCCTCGGCGACCGCATCCAGGAGCAGCCCCTGGTCGCCGTCCTCATCGCCGCCGCCATCGGCTACATCGTCGGCCGCATCGGCCGCCACATCTGAACACCCCGCCCGACACGCAGGCCGGCCTCCTCACCACCGGCTACGAGGCCGAGACGCTCGACGCCACCCTGGCCCGCCTGCTGGCCCATGGCGTCGGGCTCCTCGTCGACGTCCGCGCCATCGCCCAGTCCCGCAAGCCCGGCTTCTCCAAGACCCTCCTGTCCGCCACGCTCCAGGCGAACGGCATCGGCTACCTTCACCTCCGCGGCCTCGGCACCCCGAAGGCGGGCAGGATCGCGGCCCGCGCCGGCAACACCCCCGAGCTGCACCGCATCTTCGCCGCCCACATGGCCACCGACCCCGCCCGCCACGACCTGGCGACCCTCGCCACCGTGGCGACGCAGCGCCGCTGCTGCTTGTTCTGCTTCGAGCGCGACCACGCGACCTGCCACCGCACGATCGTCGCGGACATGGTCGCCGCGGAAACCGGCGTCGCCGTCGTGCACATCTAGCAGGCAAGCATGGGCTCTGCCCAAACCCGCAAAGGGCCCGAGGCCCTTTGATCCCTTTACTTAAGGGAAGCCATCCAAGGGGCTTTCCTTGGCGGAGTTTGAGGCAGAGCCTCAACCTTCCCTACTCCGCCGCCATCTCCGCCGCCTGCGTCAGGTCCACCGACAGCAGCCGCGACACCCCCCTCTCCTGCATGGTGACGCCGTAGAGCCGGTCCATGCGCGCCATGGTCACCGCGTGGTGCGTGACGACCAGGAAGCGCGTGCCCGTCTCCGCCGCCATGTCCGCCAGCAGCGCGCAGAACCGCGCCACGTTGGCGTCGTCGAGCGGCGCGTCGACCTCGTCGAGCACGCACACCGGCGCCGGCTGGCAGCGGAACGTGGCGAAGATCAGCGCCAGCGCGGTGAGCGCCTGCTCGCCGCCCGACAGCAGCGACAGCGTGGCCGCCGTCTTGCCCGGCGGCTGGGCGTAGATCTCCAGCCCCGCCTCCAGCGGGTCGTCGCTGCCCACCAGCGCCAGGTGCGCCCGCCCGCCGCCGAACAGCCGCGCGAACAGCTGCCGGAACTCCCGATCCACCTGCTGGAACACCGCGGCCAGACGCTCGCGGCCCTCGCGGTTCAGGCTGCCAATCGCGCCGCGCAGCCGGGCCACGGCGGTGACGATCTCCTCGCGCTCGCGGGCGATGGCGTCGAGCCGCGCGCCGGCCTCCTCCGCCTCCGCCTCGGCGCGCAGGTTCACCGGCCCCATCGCCTCGCGCTCCGCCGCCAGCCGGTCCAGGCGCCGGCGCGCCCGCTCCTCCTCGGCAGCCCCCGCGCCGGCCGCGGCGGGCGGCAGCGCGGCCCCCTCGCCCAGCCGCTCGACGACGCGCGCCGCCACGGCGTCCAGCGCGGCGACGGCCTGCGACAACGCCCCCTCCGCCCGCAGCGCAGCCTCGCGCGCCGCCGCGGCCCCGGCCTGCCCGGCATGGTGCGCCGCTGCCGACAGCCGCGCCTCCTCCTCCGCGGCCGCGAGCGCCGCCGCGGCTGCCGCATGCCCGGCCTCCGCCTCCGCCAGCGCCGCGCGGGCCTGCGCCGCCCGCCCC
>JBPBQX010000090.1:0-3923 GCA_050955025.1 Janthinobacterium lividum | reverse complement strand
CCTACGTCAACCGCAACGGCACCGCGACGCTCAAGCTCGGCTACGCCCGCGGCGTGGCGCTCCTGGCCCCCGCGCTCGCCGGCATCCCGGTGTTCGAGTACGGCGCGATGATGGTCAAGCAGGCCGTGGTCGGCACCGGCGCCGCGTCGAAGGACCAGGTCGAGGCCATGGTCCGCCGCCTGCTCCCCGGCGCCACGCTGAAGCGCGCCGACGCCGCCGACGCGCTGGGCGTCGCGATCTGCCACGCCCACCACCGCGCGAGCCGCCTCGCCTGGGGCTCCGGGACGCGGATGGCGTGATCGCCCTCCTCACCGGCCGCGTGGAGTCCGTCGAGGCCGACCGCTGCATCGTCGACGTCGCCGGCGTCGGCTACCTGGTCCAGGCCTCCACCCGCACGCTCTCGGCGCTCCCCCACCCCCCCTCCGTCGCCCGCGTCCTGATCGAGACCGTGGTGCGCGAGGACGCCATCCTCCTCTACGGCTTCGCCGAGCCCGCCGAGCGCGAATGGTTCCGCCTGCTCACCACCGTCCAGGGCGTCGGCGCCAAGGTCGCGCTCAACGTGCTGTCCGCCATGTCCCCCTCCGACCTGGTCGCCGCCATCGGCTCCGGCGACAAGGCCAGCCTCACCCGCGCCCCCGGCGTGGGCCCCCGCCTCGCCGTGCGCGTGCTGACCGAGCTGCGCGACAAGGCCGGCGCCATGCCCACCGGCGGCGGCATGACCCTGTCCATGGCCTCGCAGGGCGGCACCGAGAACGACGCCATCTCTGCCCTCGGCAACCTCGGCTACCGACGCATGGAGGCAGCCCCCGCTGTCGCTCGTGTCCTTGAACGCCTCGGCGAGGACGCGCCGCTCGACGCCCTCATCCGCGGCGCCCTGAAGGAACTCGCGCGATAGAAAAGCAAGCGTGTTCTTTCTTGAAAGAAAGAACCAAAGAACTTTTACCCGTGGGGTCCTGGACCCAATCGGGCAAAGTCTTTTTGCTTCTTTTTCTTCAGAAAAAGAAGACGCTTGCTTCCTCCTCCCGACCCTACGCCAGCTTCGTCGACGCGTAGCTCGGCAACGCCTGCACCGCGCCCCACCACGCCGCGAACCCCTCGACCGAGAACAGGTCGCCCGCGTCCGGCGTCATCGACACGTACTGCGCGATCGGCGCGAGATACAGGTCCGCCAGGCTCAGCGCGCCCGCGATGAACGGCGACCCCCCGCGCACCTTCATCACGTACCCCAGCACCAAGCGCCCGGTCTCGTGCCCCTTGTCGTGCGCCGCGCGGTCCTTGCCACCGACGAACTCCGGGAACAGGTGGTAGGCCGCCACGCCCCCGATCAGCGCGCCGTACCCGTACGAGTCGATCACCCCGATCACCTCGTCCATCCGCGCCCGGTCCTTCGGGCTCGCCGGCACCAGCGAAGGCCCCGGCACCACGTCGTTGAGGTAGCGCGCGATCGCCGTCGTCTCGATGATCGTGATGCCGTCGTGCTCGAGCACCGGCACCTTGCCGAACGGATGACGCTGGAGGTGCTCCGGCTGCTTCGGCTCGCCCTTGAGCACGTCGACCGGCACCTGCTCGAAATCCGAGAACCCCTTCTCCGCGAGCAGCATCTTGACCGTCCGCACGAACGTCGAGCCGTCGAACCCGTAGAGCGTCATCGCAGCCATGGAACGTCCTCCCTGAATGAGCCCGCCGAAGGCCGGTGGGACCCGGGCATGCGCCTCAGCCGAGGCCGCACGCCGCCACGGCGGCCTCAACCGGCAGGGCAGGGCGGGGTTCCGGCCTCCGCCCGCGCGCCCCGGCGATCACTCCGGCTCCGCATCGTCGAAATACCCGGCATCGACCCGCCTGATCTCCACGGTCTGCGCGACCCGCACGCCCACCCCGAACCGGACCATCAGCCGGGTCAGCTCGTCGCCATCGATCAGCACCAGCCGCAGATGCCCCGGCTGCGCCGCCACGCCGGCCGCGGCCCGGGTGAACGACGACGTGGTGATCAGCACGCCCTTCTGCGCGCCCTTGCCGACCAGGGCGCCCATGAACGCCTGCACCGCCTCGCTGCCCACGCTGTTGCCCGGCTGGTAGCGCTTGGCCTGCAGGTAGATGCGGTCGAGCCCGAGCTGGTCCTCGCGGATCACGCCGTCGACCCCGCCGTCCCCGGTCCCGCCCAGCTGCTCGCCCGCGTCGGCCCGCGAGCCGCCGTACCCCATCGCGAGCAGCAGGTCGACGATCATCCTCTCGAAGAAGGCAGGCGTGCCTTCCAGCACGCGGGCGAGAAGCGCGTCGCGCAACGCCTCGTCCAGCGCCAGCGCCGCGGCGGCGATCTGCTCTTCCGGCGTGCTGCCCACCTCCGTCGGCGGAACCGAAGACGCTCTCGCGCCGGCCGGCAGACTGACGATTGCTGCTGTGGATGGGGACACAGGCGATCCGGTCGCTGATCGCGTTCTGGCTAGGAATTCACGGAAATCACCAAACTCCTGGAGCATCGCGGTGTCGATCCTGCCCAGATTGCGCCGAAGAACCTCCTGCCCGCGCGCAGTGATCGTGACCTGACCCCGCTTCGGCTGCACGACGAGGCCACTGTGCTTGAGATATGTTTTGGCCCAGTGAACACGGCTTGCGATAACCGTTCCGCTTCCGCCTGCGGTCATCTGCTCGCGTTCAGGGCCGTCGAGCCCCAGATCGTCGGCGACACGATCAACCAGATCGCGCATCAACCAAGTCTTGTCACCGCAGAGCCGCAGCACCGGCAACATGAGAACATCGTAGGGAGGAACAGGCATCATGTCTCCGGGGAGAGGCAGGGCGGCTGCAAAATCCAGCGTGCCCCGCGACTTCCGCAGAAACCTTCAAATCCCGCAACCTAGCCCAGCAAAAAGCGGCGGCCAGAAAGCAAAGCCTCCTCCTCAGCGGCTCGTCGGGCTCGCCGTCGTGCTCGACCCCACCGACCCCGCCCCGCCCACCGCCGAGGGCTGCGAGTTCGTCGAGATCCCCGACCCCACCCCGCCGGGCGACACCGGATCGACGTCCACGCCGCGCCCCGTGCCGCCCCCGCCCATCTCGTGCACCCCGGTGACCGGCTTGGCCGGCGTGCCCGCGGGGTCGTAGGCGTCCGGCGACCCCGGCACGCCGCCCATCGACGCCCCCGCGCCGCCCGCGTTCCCCCCGGGTGGCGGCGCCGCGACCGCCGCGCCCCCGAGCGCCCCGAAAAGCCCTGCGGCCGCCACGCCGCGCACCATCGAACGCCGCAGCGCGGCCAGGCGGATCATGCTCGTCATGGTCTGCTCCTCAAGGGGATGCCCGGCCACCAACCGCCACCGGACGACGACAGCCAACGCCGCGCCACCCCCGCAGCCCCCGCGCCGCCGATCACGTTTGCCCAACCACCCCCGCCACGCCACCCCGCCCCGCCTCCCGTGCCCGCTTCGTTCCCGCCCGCCCCGGTGCTAGAACCCGCCCCATGCCCGCCAAGCGCGTCCCCCCCAAGCCCCCCCGCCTCCCCGAGCCCGACCCCGACGACGCGCGCCCCGTCGTCTCCCCCTTCCGCGCCGACGAGGACGCCGCCGAGGCGAGCCTGCGCCCCCAGCACCTCGGCGAGTTCGTCGGCCAGAAGGCGTCGCGCGAGAACCTGCGCATCTTCATCCAGGCCTCGCGCGACCGCGGCGACGCGCTCGACCACGTCCTCCTCCACGGCCCCCCCGGCCTGGGCAAGACCACGCTCGCCCAGATCGTCGCCCGCGAGCTCGGCGTGGGCTTCCGCGCGACCTCCGGCCCGGTGATCCAGCGCGCCGGCGACCTGGCCGCCATCCTGACCAACCTGCAGCCCCGCGACGTCCTGTTCATCGACGAGATCCACCGCCTCCAGCCCGCCATCGAGGAGGTCCTCTACCCCGCGATGGAGGACTTCCAGCTCGACCTCATCATCGGCGAGG
>JBPBQX010000089.1:0-3995 GCA_050955025.1 Janthinobacterium lividum | reverse complement strand
AGATGGCGTCCGACATCTGCCGGCTGTACGGCGACTGGTCCCAGGCCTGCACGAAGTCGCAGGTGCTGGCGCCCTGGTTGGGCGTGCGCAGCGTGTGCCAGACCTCGTCGAGCCCGGTGAGGCTGCCGACCGCCACGACGCCGGCGACCACGGCGAGGCGCACGCCGCCGCGCTCGAAGGCGGAGGCGGCGGCGTGGCCGGTGGCGACCGCGAGGATCGCCAGCGCGGGGATCGAGGCGCGCATGGCGAAGTCGTTGGACACCCCGATCCGGTAGAACGGGATCAGCACCAGCGAGACCACCGCCACGAGCCAGGTCGAGCGCGACGGCCCCTCGCCGCGGCGGTCGGGGAGGAAGGTGACGGCCACGAAGGGCAGCAGCTCCAGCGCCAGGAACGCGGGGTAGCGGAGGAGGAACTCGGTGTTGATCGGCAGGAAGCCGCGCAAGATGCCGCCGCCGTCGCTGGCCAGGTAGAGCGCCACGGGCAGCAGCGCCACGCCGAGCACCGCGAGCGCCGCGACGTCGAGCGGGCGGACTGCACGGGCCCGCAGCGCCTCGATGCCGGCCTTGAGCAGGAACGGGGCGGCGCCCATCGCGGCGAAGGGCGACCACACGATCGACAGCCCGGCGCCGGCCATCAGCGCGCCGACGCGGAGCTGCCCGCGCTCGTGGAGCAGCAGGAGCGCGGCGACGAACCAGCCGGCCAGCGCGTGGTGCGGCACCCAGAGCACCAGCGTCGGGACCGAGGAGTACTGGAACAGGCGGTCCCACCACTGGATGTCGTCGGGGATGGCGAAGGGGGCGCCATCGTCCAGCGTGTGGCGCGCGGCGACGGCCAGCGTGCCCACCATGTCACAGCCGCCGAAGACGCAGAACACCGCGAGCACTACCAGCGAGCGCCACCGCGAGCCGCTCGCGCAGAACACCCGCAGCACGACGGCGAGCGCCACGGTGTCCTGCGCCCACAGCGCCAGGTGGGCTGCGCGCAGCCCCGCGGCCTTGCCCGCCAGCGTGGGCAGCAGGTAGAGGCCGAGCGGAGCGCGCAGGACCCGGTCCACGCCGTCCACGCGGTAGACGAAGGGCCAGCGCTGCGCCACCAGGTCGTGCAGCACGGCGTCGCGCACCAGCCAGTCCGGGGTCGCGGGCAGCAGCCGCCCCTCGCCGCCCAGCGTGGTGAGCAGCAGCGCCGCCGCCGCCGCGGCGAGCCAGAGGCCGCGCCCGCCCGCCTCGGTCGCGGCGTCGCCGTTCCCGCGCAGGAGCGCGAAGGCCGGCAGCGCGGCCACGGCCACCGCCGCGCCGAGTGGCGGGCTGCCGAGGAAGGCGCACAGCAGGGCGGCGGGCAGCGCCAGGAACAGCAGGATCGCCGCAGCCTCGCCGACGCGCGGCACGGGCCTCACCGTGCGCCCCGGCCGGCGGCCGCGCGGTGCGTGGGGGCAACCCGCGCGCCGCGGCGGTGTTGCACCTGCACATTCATCGGGGACGACACGCCGTGCGCCATGCTCCGCTCCTTCTCGCCTCCGCCCTGGCCGTTGTGGCCGTCCCCGCCGTGCGGGCGGCCGACGCGGTGTCGGCGGCCGACCGCAGCTTCGTGGCCATGGTGAGCCAGGGTGGGATGTTCGAGGTCAAGCTCGGCCAGCTCGGCGCGGAGCAGGGCGCGGTGCAGGACATCCGCGACCAGGGCAACACCGAGGCGCACGACCACCAGCTCGTGGGCGACAAGCTGCGCTCGATCTCGACGGCGGCGGGCATCGAGATCGGCGACACGCTGAACGCGCAGTTCCAGAAGAAGCTGGACGCCGTGCGCGCGCTGTCCGGCGAGGCGTTCGACGCTGCCTACCTGCGCGAGATGGAGGACATCCACGCCAAGGACGGCGCCGCCTTCGCCAAGGAGGCGACCGCGGGCACCGACCCGCAGCTCAGGGCGTTCGCCGCCGAGACGCACCGCATCGTGGAGCGCCACATCGGCGAGCTGAAGGCCGTCGGCCCCACCGGCCGCTAGGCTTCTTCCCATTGCGCCGGTCCAGGGGCGCCGCCCCTGGCGGGTCCAGGGCAGAGCCCTGGCCTTCCTTCTCCCCACGCACGCAGTTGCCATCGCCCGCCCGCCGCCCCTAGATCGCGCAACCGCTGCCCGGAGTCCCGCGCGATGCCCCGCCCCGTCCTGCGTGCCCTGCTCGTCTTGTCGGTGCTCGGCGTGGCGCCGGCGCGGGCCGAGGAGAAGGTGCTCAACGTCTACAACTGGTCCGACTACATCGGCGCGGACACGGTGGCGGCGTTCGAGCACGCGACGGGCATCACGGTGCACTACGACGTCTACGACTCCAACGAGGTGCTGGAGGCCAAGCTCCTGGCCGGGCACTCCGGCTACGACCTGGTGGTGCCCAGCGCCGAGCCGTTCCTCGCCCGCCAGATCAAGGCCGGCGTGTACCGGCCGCTGGACCGGGCGCGCATCCCGAACTGGGGCAACCTCGACCCGGCGATGATGGCCGCCGTCGCGGGGGCCGACCCCGGGAACGCCCACGGCGCGATCTGGGCGTGGTCGACCACGGGGCTGGGCGAGAACACGGCGAAGATCCGGGCGGCGCTCGGGGCCGACGCGCCGCTGGACAGCCTTGCGGTGCTGTTCGACCCGAAGAACGCGGCGAAGCTCAGGGAGTGCGGCATCACGATGCTCGACTCCGCGGCGGAGGTGTTCCCGGTGGCACTGCACTACCTGGGCCTGGACCCGGCGTCGCAGGACCTGGGCGACCTGAAGAAGGCGGAGGCGCTGCTGATGTCGGTGCGGCCCTACGTCCGGTATTTCCATTCCTCCCAGTACATCAACGACCTGGCGAACGGCGGGGTGTGCCTGTCGCTGGGGTTCTCCGGCGACGTGCTGATCGCGGCGCAGCGGGCGCACGACGCGGGCAACGGGGTGGGCGTCGAGTACCGCCTGCCGCGCGAGGGCACGATCGAGTCGTTCGACATGATGGCGATCCCCGCCGACGCGCCGCATCCCGAGGCGGCCGAGGCGTTCATCAACTTCGTGCTCCAGCCCGCGGTGATGGCGGGGATCAGCAACACCGTGTTCTACGCGAACGGGGTGCCGGCCACGAAGCCGCTGCTGCGCCCGGCGCTGGCGGACAACCCGAACGTGTTCCCTGCCCCCGGGCTGGCCGCGAAGCTGTTTCCCGGGAGCGAGGTGGGCGCGCGCTACGAGCGGGAGCGCACGCGGGCGTGGACCAGCGTCACCACCGGGCACTGATGGCCAGGGAAGCAAGGCCAGAGGCGCTGCCTCTGGACTCCGCCAGGGGGAGCCCCCCTGGACCGGCGTGGATGGGGCTTTCGTGTGCCGGTCCAGGGCGGCTCGCCCTGGCGGGTCCAGGGCAGAGCCCTGGCCTTCCTTCGTGACGCAGCCCTGCGTCTCGATCGACGCCGTCTCCAAGCACTACGGCGACGTGGCGGCGGTGGACCGCGTGAGCCTGGACGTGGCCGCGGGCGAGCTGTTCGCGCTGCTGGGCGGCTCGGGGTCGGGCAAGACGACGCTGCTGCGCATGGTGGCGGGCTTCGTGGAGCCCAGCTCCGGGCGGATCGCGATCGACGGCGTGGACATGGCCGGGGTGGCGCCGCACCGGCGGCCGGTGAACATGATGTTCCAGAGCTACGCGCTGTTCCCGCACATGAGCGTGGCGCGCAACATCGGCTACGGCCTGCGCCAGGCGGGGGTGCGCGGGGCGGAGCTGGCGGCCCGCGTGGACGAGGCGCTGGCGCTGGTGCAGCTGTCGGGGTTCGGGGCGCGGCGGCCGGACGCGCTGTCGGGCGGACAGCGGCAGCGGGTGGCGCTGGCGCGCAGCCTGGTGATGCGGCCGCGGGTGCTGCTGCTCGACGAGCCGATGGGGGCGCTGGACAGGAAGCTGCGCGAGGAGACGCGGCGCGAGCTGGTGGCGATCCAGCGCGCGGTGGGGATCACCTTCCTGATGGTCACGCACGACCAGGAGGAGGCGATGGGCATGGCCGACC
>JBPBQX010000088.1:0-4125 GCA_050955025.1 Janthinobacterium lividum | reverse complement strand
TCCGCCGGGTCGATCTCCGTCGTGGTCGCGGCGACCTGCTCGCCCTCGATGGTGGCGCGCCCGGACACGAAGTGCTCCATCACCGAGCCCAGCACCTGCGGCTTGAGCGACGGCCAGTCGGTCGCGTCGCTCTTGGTCACGGTGATGAAGTCGGCACCCAGGAACACGCGCGCCACGCCCGGCAGCTCGAACAGCGCGGTGGCCAGCGGGCTCGGCACGGCCGCCTCGGCGCTGGCGAAGTCGGCGGTGCGCGCGCCCATGACCTCGCGCCCCGGCAGGAACTTCAGCGTGGCGGGGTTGGGGGTGTCTTCGGTCTCGATGAACATGGACGCGCTCCGGAAACGGACCGACAGGGTCCCGACAGCCGGATATCTGGACAAGGACGCCCGCGGGGGCAAGGGCACCCGCGAGAAAGGCCGGGCCGGCGCGCCCGAAGCGAAGCAAGAAAGCAGTTCTTTCTTGAAAGAAAGAACCAAAGAACTTTGCCCATGAAGACCGTGCCGAACGCCCGAGGCCGGAGTCCTCGTGGCAAAGTCTTTTTGCTTCTTTTTCTTCAGAAAAAGAAGGCCTTGCTTCCTCAGTCCTGGAGCGCCGCCTCCACTGCGCCCGCCACCGCGAGCAGCCTGCGGTCGCCCATCGTCTCGCCCACCAGCATCAGCCCCGCCGGCGCGTCGCCGCCGCGCTGGCACGGCAGGCTGATGGCGCAGCGGTCCAGGAAGTTGGCCAGCGCGGTGTTGCGTAGCACGAGCTGGTTCACCCGGACGTACTCCGCCGGGTCCTCCAGCGACCGGATCGCCGGCGCCACGACCGGCACCGTCGGCATCAGCACGGCGTCGAACGGCGCGCTCGCCGCATCCGCCGCCGCGCGCAGCCGCATGCGCGCGGCCACCGCGTCGATGTAGTCCGCCGCCCCGAAGCCCGCGCCGCGCTCGATCCGCCCGCGCACCTGCGGGTCATAGGAGTCGCCCGAGTCGCGAATCCGCGCCCGGTGCACCGCGTAGGCCTCCGCCGTGACCATCACGGCGTTGGCGTGCGACTTGGCGACGTCGGCGAACACCGGGAACTCCACCGCCGTGACCCGCGCGCCCGCCGCCTCCAGCCGCCGCAGCGCCGCCTCCCACGACGCGGCCGTGGGCGCGTCCATGCCCTCCAGCACCATCCCCTGCGCCACCGCCAGCCGCAGCCCGGACACGCCCGGGCCCACGGGCGCGGCATCCGGCAGCGCCTCGCCCGCGAGCAGCGCGTCCACCGTGGCGCAGCACCCGACGCTGCGCCCCAGCGGGCCGATGGAGTCCAGCGACGGCGCCAGCGGGAACGCCCCGTCCAGCGGCACCCGGCGCGCCGTCGGCTTGAACCCCACCACGCCGCAGAACGCCGCCGGGATGCGGCACGACCCGCCGGTGTCCGTGCCCAGCGCCGCCAGCGCCATGCCGTCCGCCACCGACACCGCCGCGCCCGACGAGCTGCCGCCGGGGATGCGCCCCGTGGCCCGGTCCCACGGGCTCGACGGCGTGCCGGTGTGCGGGTTCAGCCCCAGCCCGGAGAACGCGAACTCCGTCATCCCCGTGCGCCCCACCGCGACCAGCCCCGCCGCCAGCATCCGCCGCACCGTCTCCGCGTGGCGCGTCGCAGGCGCCCCGCCGGCCAGCGCCCGCGAGCCCGCCGTCGTGACCTCGCCGGCCACGTCGAGCAGGTCCTTGAGGCTGAACGGCACCCCGGCCCAGGGGCTCGCCGCCCGCCCGGCCCGGCGCAGCGTATCCGCGGCGTCCGCGGCGGCGCGGGCCTGCCCGACGTACACGGCGACAAAGGCGCGCGATCCCTCGCCCCCGGGGTCGGCGATGCGCTCCAGGCACGCCTCCACCAGGGCGCGGGAAGTCGTGCGGCCGGCATGGAGGTCGCGGGCGGCGGCGTCGATCGTGTTCATCGGGGAAGCGTGGCAAGCGCGGCGGGGGCGGGCAAGAAGCAAGGTTGAGGCTCTGCCTCAAACTCCGCCAAAGGCTGCGCCCTTGGAACGCGCCCCCAAGGGACGAGGCGGCTTCCGTGCGGTCCCGGCGTGGCGCAGGGTGGCGGGCATGGTCCGCCGCCTTGTCGTCACCCCGGAGCTGATGCTGCGCGCCTACGGGGCCGGGATGTTCCCGATGGCCGAGTCGCGCGACGATCCGACCCTGCACTGGTTCGACCCGGACGAGCGCGGCATCCTGCCGCTCGACGCGTTCCACTGCCCGCGCCGCCTGCTGCGCACCGTGCGCGCCGGTCCCTACCAGGTCACCACGGACCGCGACTTCCCCCTGGTGATCCAGGGCTGCGCCGCCGCGGCGCCCGGCCGCGAAGGCACGTGGATCAACGGCGACATCGAGGCGCTGTTCACAGAGCTGCACCGCCGCGGCCACGCCCACTCCGTCGAGTGCCGTCTGGACGGCGCGCTGGTGGGCGGGCTGTACGGCGTCTCGCTCGGGGGCGCATTCTTCGGGGAAAGCATGTTCAGCGCGGCGCGCGACGCGTCCAAGGTGGCGCTGGTCCACCTGGTCGCGCGGCTGCGGCTCGGCGGCTACCGGCTGCTCGACACGCAGTTCGTCACGCAGCACCTGTCGCAGTTCGGCGCGCTGGAGGTGCCGCGCGCCGAGTACCACGCGCGCCTGGAAGCCGCGACCCGCCTGCCGGCGCGCTGGCCGGCCGAGCCGGCGGCCGACGCGCTCGCGGCCGAGATCGCGGGCCTCTCGGGCGGCTGAAAGCAAGGCCGGGCTCTGCCCGGACCCGCCAGGGGCGAGCCGCCCCTGGACCGGCCTTACTTAAGTTGCGCGTTCCAAGGGCGCAGCCTTTGGCGGAGTTTGAGGCAGCGCCTCAACCTTGCTTGCTGCCTTCCACCATCCGCACCAGCTCGCGCCGCACGCCGGCCGCGTCCTCGACGGGCAGCGCCCAGGCGACCCGCCGCACGTCGTCCTCGAAGGCGAGGTCGAAGCCGTCCGGATCGACCGCCGTCATCCGCCACGCGCCGGCGGCCCCGCCTTCGCGCCCCGCGATCGCGGCCAGGGCCTCGGCGTGGTCGGCGTTGCAGTGCGCCATGAGGCCTGGCCCGGCCGCCTCGAGCGCCACGACCGCCTCGGCCCCCGGCACGAGGTCCTCGCGCGTCAGCCGGAAGGCGCGGGCAAAGCCGCCGATGAAGTTGGCCCCGGAGGGCTCGACGCGCCACAGCACGAAGTCCGGCAGGTCTGCGTAAAAGGCGGCGTAGGGGTGCCGCGCCAGCCAGCGCGCGCGCAGGGCCGGGTCCGCGGTGGGGGCGGCGGTGCCGCTGACCGAGACGCGCGGGCCGGCCTGGGGGTTGGGGTCGTCGGTGCCGCCGCAGAGCAGCAGGGCGCAGCGGCCGTCGGCGCGGAGCTGGCGCGTGTGCTCGGACAGGCCGGACAGCAGCACGAGCAGCGCGCCGTCCACCGCGGTCGCGGGCGTGACCAGGGCGGCGAAGGGCTGGCCGCCCGCCTGGGTCGCCAGGGTGGCGCTGCGGCCGGCGCGCACGATGCGGCGGGCTTCCCACCAGGCCGGCTCGCCGGGGGCGCGGAAGTCGGGTTCGTCCTGTGCCATCGCGGGCCCCTGCTGTTGCCGTGCAGCCGAGGATCGGACCGGCCGGCGAAAACGCAAGACCGGCGGGGCGCAGGCCCGGCGCGGACAGCTCCGGGCCGGCCCGCGATATGGGCGCGACGCGGCCTGCGGAATTGGGCCACAATCGCCGTGCACGCTGCCGCCGGCCCGCCCCCGGGCCGCCATCCGGACAGTCCCTTCATGAAGCACACCATCGCCCTGGTCGACGACGACCGGAACATCCTGACCTCGGTGTCGATGACCCTGGAGCAGGAGGGGTTCGCGGTGCGCACCTACACCGACGGCGAGAGCGCGCTGCAGGGCATCATCGCCAAGCCGGTCGACCTGGCCGTGCTCGACATCAAGATGCCGCGCATGGACGGCATGGAGCTGCTGCAGCGCCTCCGCCAGCGCTCGGCGCTCCCGGTGATCTTCCTCACCTCCAAGGACGAGGAGGTGGACCAGCTCATGGGCCTGCGCCTCGGCGCCGACGACTACATCACCAAGCCGTTCAGCCAGCGCCTGCTGATCGAGCGCATCCGCGCCCTGCTG
>JBPBQX010000087.1:0-4208 GCA_050955025.1 Janthinobacterium lividum | reverse complement strand
TTGCGGCGCCGGGCATCGCATCGCAGGACGCACAGTTGGCCAGCACGGACGCGCCTGCAGACACCATCAACGACAAGCCGATGCCGCTGCTCGAGCACCTGGTCGAGCTGCGCAAGCGGCTGCTGTGGTCGATGGTGGCGTTCCTGCTGTGCTTCGCGGTCTGCTACCACTTCTCCGGCGACATCTACCTGTTCCTGGCGCAGCCGCTGGCGCGCATCATGCGGCAGAAGAACGAGCAGCCGCACCTGATCTACACGGCGCTGTACGAGGCGTTCTTCACCTACATCAAGGTGGGCTTCTTCGGCGCGGCGTTCCTGTCCTTCCCCGTGGTCGCGAGCCAGCTCTGGCTGTTCATCGCGCCAGGGCTGTACCGCAGCGAGAAGCGCGCCTTCGCCCCGTTCCTGGTGGCGACGCCGGTGCTGTTCGTGCTGGGCGCGGCGCTGGCGTACTACTTCGTGTTCCCGGTCGCGTGGACGTTTTTCCTGAGCTTCGAGACCACGGGCGGCGGCGACGGGCTGCAGATCCAGCTGCAGGCCAAGGTCAGCGAGTACCTGTCGCTGGTGATGAAGCTGATCTTCGCGTTCGGGATCGCGTTCCAGCTGCCGGTGGCGCTGACGCTGTGCGCCAAGGTCGGCATCGTCACCTCGGCGGGGCTGAAGAAGTACCGGCGCTACGCCTACGTCGGCTGCTTCGTGGCCGCCGCGATCCTGACGCCGCCCGACATCATCACCCAGACCGGCCTCGCCGTGCCGCTGATCGTGCTCTACGAGCTGTCGATCTTCCTGGCGAGGCTGGTCGAGAAGAAGCGCGTGGAGGCCAGCTGATGCACGACATACGGGCGATCCGGGCCGATCCCGAGGCGTTCGACGCCGCCATGGCCCGGCGCTCGCTGCCGCCGCAGAGCCCGGAGATCCTCCGGCTGGACGCGGAGCGGCGCGCGCTGATCGCGTCGGCCGAGGCGCGCCAGGCCAGGCGCAAGGTCATGTCGAAGGAGATCGGGGCGGCCCGCGCACGCGGCGAGGACACCGCGGCGCTGGAGGCCGAGGCGGTCGCGCTGCGCGAGGACGGCCCGGCGTCCGCGGCGGATACGGGCGAGGCCGGCGGCCCGGACGCTGCGCTGCACGCGCTGCTCGCGGCCCTGCCCAACGTGCTCGACCCCGAGGTGCCGGACGGCGCGGACGAGGCGGGCAACGTCGTGCTGCGCCAGTCCGGCGAGCCCGCGCCGCTGCCGTTCCCCGCGCGCCAGCACTTCGAGCTGGGCGAGGCGCTGGGCATGATGGAGTTCGAGTCCGCGGCGAAGCTGGCCGGCGCGCGCTTCACCGTGCTGCGCGGCCCGCTCGCCAGGATGGAGCGTGCGCTCGGCCAGTTCATGATCGACCTGCACACGCAGGAGCACGGACATGAGGAGGTCTCCGTCCCGCTGCTGGTCAATGGCGCTGCGATGTTCGGCACCAACCAGCTGCCGAAGTTCGCCGACGAGGCGTTCCGCACCACCGACGACCGCTGGCTGATCCCCACCGCCGAGGTGCCGCTCACCAACCTGGCGGCCGGCGAGGTCGTCCCGGAGGCGCAGCTGCCGTGGCGCCTGACCGCGCTGTCGGAGTGCTTCCGCTCCGAGGCGGGCTCGGCCGGGCGCGACACGCGCGGCATGCTGCGCCAGCACCAGTTCCGCAAGTGCGAGATGGTCACGGTCGCGCATCCCGGGCAGAGCGACGCGGAGCACGAGCGCATGACCACCTGCGCGGAGGCGGTGCTCGACGCGCTCGGGCTGGTGTGGCGGCGCGTGCTGCTGTGCTCGGGCGACACGGGGTTCGGCGCGGCGAAGACCTACGACCTGGAGGTCTGGCTGCCGGGGCAGGCGGCGTGGCGCGAGATCAGCTCGTGCTCCAACACCCGCGCGTTCCAGGCGCGGCGCATGAACGCGCGCTTCCGGGCGGTGGACGGCAAGACGCTGGGGTTCGTGCACACGCTGAACGGGTCGGGCGTGGCGGTCGGGCGGGCGCTGATCGCGGTGATGGAGACCCACCAGCAGGCGGACGGGTCGGTCGCCGTGCCGGAGCGGCTGCGGCCCTACCTCGGCGGGATGGAGCGCGTCTCGAAATAAGGCCAGGGCGCCGCCCTGGACCCGCCGGGGGCAGGCGCCCCCAGACCCGCACACGCAAGACTCCCCGGGCAGGCCCAGCGGCAGCGCACGCCGTGGTCATGGCTTGAAGGGCTGCGCGACGAGCGGGCCGATCGGGTAGACAAGCCCGTTGCGCGCCACGAAGGGTGCCGACAACAGGGTTCCCTCGGCCGAGCTCACGGCACTCTCCCAGCTCACCGTGATGTTGAACTTGTTCCTCGTCACCGACATGAGGCCGCCGGCCAGGTTGGTGTAGGTGCGCGACGACGCCGACAGCTCGGCGAGGTCGTGGACGCCCTCCAGGATGTGTGCCTCCAGGAGGAGCCTGATCCTGCGGCGCGGCTCCGGCGCCATCTGCACGCCGCGAGGGGGGATGGACAGATCCTGGCCCACCGACAGGGCGTAGTCGGTGAGGGCGAACAGGGTGAACGGCCCCGGGCCCTGCAGCAGGGAAGCCAGGCCGCAGCGATCCACCATGTCCTTCCAGCGCGAGAAGTCGCCGTCTCGTTGCAGGATCGAGTAGACGTCGCCCGCTTGCGTGGCGGCACGGGCCGGCCGGCCGGCGAGGAAGCCTAGCATGCCGCTCGACAGGAGCGGCAGGACGTCGCGCCTGCGCATCGTCACGCGTCCCCCGGCCGGGCGGTGATCCCGTGCATCGGGATCGGGCCTCGTCGTGCAGGGAGCGGGAGGGTCGGGTTCGCCGGCGGGCAGCGCGGGGATCGGCAGGGCAGGGTCATGTCGCACTCCGGCAAGGGATACGGCGTCGCAGGACGGGGAACGCGCGGGGTCGGCGCGGCTTCGCGCACCTGATCGCGCGCCTGCCACCGTTGTCGAGCCCCCTGTCTCCGAAGCCGCGTCCCTCGTGCGTGCGGCCCCAACGGGATCGCCGCAGGAGCGGCTGCCCGCGAAGCCGCGTAGAGGTCGCATGTCGATGACGGCGCGTCGCCCGGCAGAACGGTTTTCCGGTTCCCGGGCCCGACCGCCGTGCGGTCCTGTTGTGCCGCCGCGAAAGGAGGAGGGAACGGCCGTTTCCACGCGCGCCACCCGGCGGCAGCCGTTCCGTTCCCGGCTCGATGTCGTGGACGTGCCTGCGGCCTGGTCGTCCGGCGTCCGCGCGGGGCAGGCGGTCCTCGTGGCCGTGCGCCGCTCCGCGACCCGGCGTCCAGGCACACGCGCCGGCGTTGCGGACGGGACCTGCGGCCGCCCTGCGCGACGGTAGCGGGTTGTTGTGTCGAACTTGACAACCTGGATTTGCGTGGCCCACAACCGTTCAAGACAACCACTGCACGACACGAGAACTCGACCCTCGGGAAGCATTCTCCGTGGCTTTCGAAAGTGCATCATCGGTACATGTCTTTCTCGCCCGGTCCGGACTCTGGAAGCCGCCGAGGCAGCCTGCTGCTTGATCTGCTTTGCGCGGACAGCATGGCCTCGGTCCGGCCTCATCTCACCCGCATTCCCCTGGTCAAGTCGAGCCTCCTGTTCGAGGACGATCAGCGTCTGGACTGCGTGTTCTTCATCGAGACGGGTCTGGTGATGCTTGTCGCGAACACCGGCGACCATGCCCGCGTGCAGGTCAACATGGTGGGGAGCGAGGGCTTCGCGGGCACGGTGTCGCTGTTCGACGACGACCTGACGTCGATGCACTCCGCCGAGGTCCAGATCGCGGGCTCGGCGCTGCGGATGCCGCAGGAGCAGTTCCAGGAAGCGCTGGAGCGCCTTCCGGACTTCAAGCTGCTGTGCCTGAGGCACGCGAAGGCCACCACCCTGCAGATGTCGCAGCTGTCGGCGTGCAACGCGCGGCATTCCGTCTCGCAGCGCCTGTGCCGCCTCCTGCTGATGGTGCAGGACCGGATGGGCGGCACGATGCTGATGCTCACGCAGGAGGAGCTTGCCCTCATGCTCGGGGTGCGCAGGGCGGGCGTGTCGACGGCCATCGCGAGCCTGGAGGCCTCGGGGATCGTTCGTCAGGCGCGGCGCTGCGTCGAGGTCACCGATCGCCCGAAGCTGCTTCACGAGACCTGCAGCTGCTACGGCATGATGAGGAGCCGGCACGCGGACATCATGAAGATGAACCCCTACCTGC
>JBPBQX010000086.1:0-4336 GCA_050955025.1 Janthinobacterium lividum | reverse complement strand
ACCAGGCGCTGCTGGTCGCGCGGCAGGTCGTCGAGCAGCTTCTGGGTCTCGGCGTAGGACAGCAGCTCGGCCATGCTGTCGCGCACCAGCTCGGTGAGGTGGGTGGTCAGCACGCTGGCGGGGTCGACCACGGTGCAGCCGCGCGCGATCGCCTCCTCGCGCTTCGACGGCTCGATCCACAGCGCGGGCAGGCCGAAGGCGGGCTCGGTGGTGCGCTCGCCGGGCATGTCGGGCGGCTCGCCGCTGGGGTCCATCGCCAGCATCCGGGTGGGGCGCAGCTCGCCGCGCCCGGCCTCGATCTCCTTGATGCGCACGGAGTAGGTCTCGGCGCCGAGCTGGACGTTGTCCTGGATGCGCACGGGGGGCAGCACGAAGCCGACCTCGGCGGCGATGGAGCGGCGCAGCGACTTGATCTGCTCGGTCAGGCGGGGCGTGTCGCCGCCCGCGAGCGAGAGCAGGCCGTAGCCCAGCTCCAGGCGGATGGTGTCGATGCGCATGGAGTCCGCGATCGGCGCGTCGCCGGTGGCGATGGGGGCGGGCGCGTCGTCCTCGTCGTCGTCGCGCGCCGGAGTCTTGAAGCGCAGCCAGGCGCCGCCGCCGGCCAGGCCCGCCAGGGCGAGGAACGGCAGCGCGGGCAGGCCGGGCATCAGCGCGAGCAGGGTGGCCACGCCGGCGGCCAGCGCCAGCGGCTTGTAGCTGCCGCCGAGCTGTCGCATCAGGGCCACGTCGGCGGGGCCCTCGACGCCGCCCTTGGTCACCACGATGCCGGCGGCGGTGGAGACCAGCAGCGCCGGGATCTGCGACACCAGGCCGTCGCCCACGGTGAGCGTCGTGTAGGTCGCGGCGGCGTCGCTGAACGCCATGCCGTGGCGCACCAGGCCGATCGCCAGGCCGCCGAAGATGTTGATGGTGGTGATCAGCAGGCTGGCGATGGCGTCGCCGCGCACGAACTTCGCGGCACCGTCCATGGCGCCGTAGAAGCCGCTCTCCTCCTCCAGCTCGCGGCGGCGGACGCGCGCGACCTTCTCGTTGATCAGGCCCGAGCTCATGTCGGCGTCGATCGCCATCTGCTTGCCGGGCATGGCGTCGAGGCTGAAGCGCGCGGCGACCTCGGCGATGCGGCCCGAGCCCTTGGTGATGACCATGAAGTTCACGACCAGCAGGATCGCGAACAGGATCAGGCCGATCACCACGTCGCCGCCCATCAGGAACCCGCCGAACGCCGCGACCACGTGGCCGGCGGCGGTGGGGCCCTCGTTGCCGCGGCTCAGGATCAGGCGTGTGGTGGCGACGTTGAGCGACAGGCGCAGCAGCGTGGTGAGCAGCAGCAGGGTCGGGAACGAGGTGAAGTCGAGCGGGCGGCGCAGGAACAGCGCCACCATCAGCACCAGCACCGACAGCGTGAGCGAGAGCGCCAGGCCCACGTCCAGGATCACCGTGGGCAGCGGCAGGATCAGCACGGACAGCAGGGCGACGACGCCGAGCGCCAGCCCCACGTCGGTGCCCGGCGCGTAGCGGCCGACCAGGGCGCCGAACTGCTCGCGGCCGGTGGACTGCAGCGAGACCTGACCCGTTGGCGGCAGGGCCATCAGGCGGCGACCCCGGCGGCGGGCGGGGTGACGGGAAGGCCCTGCTGCGAGTAGTCGCGCAGCTTGTTGCGCAGCGCGCGGATCGAGATGCCGAGGATGGTCGCGGCGTGGGTGCGGTTGCCGAGCGTGTGGCTCAGGGTCTGCAGGATCAGGTCGCGCTCGACCTGGTCCATGGTCAGGCCGACGAGCGCGGAGACGCCGCCGGCGGGGGAGGCGGCGGTTTGCGCGACGCCGGCCTGGGGACCGCCGGGCTGCGGGGCGAGCTCCACCGCGGCCTCGTCGATCTCCGGGCCCTGCGCCAGCAGCACGGCACGGTGCATGGTGTTCTCCAGCTCGCGCACGTTGCCGCGCCAGGGGTGGGCCGCGAGGCGCAGGCGCGCGGTGGCCGAGATCGGGCGCTGCGCCACGCCGTTCACCTCGGCGTAGTGGCGGGCGTAGTGGTCGGCGAGGGCGGCGATGTCGCCAGGGCGCTCGCGCAGCGGCGGGATGCGCAGGCCGACCACGTTGAGGCGGAAGTACAGGTCCTCGCGGAAGCGGCCGGCTGCGACCTCGGCGGGCAGGTCGCGGTTCGAGGTGGCGAGGATGCGCACGTCCACGCGCACCGGGCCGGTGCCGCCGAGGCGGTCGATCTCGCGCTCCTGGATGGCGCGCAGCAGCTTGGCCTGCAGGCGGGCGTCCATCTCGCTGATCTCGTCGAGCAGGAGCGTGCCGCCGTTGGCCGCCTCGAACTTGCCCAGGCGCCGCGCGACGGCGCCGCTGAACGCGCCCTTCTCGTGGCCGAACAGCTCGCTCTCCAGCAGGTTCTCGGGGATCGCCGCGCAGTTCAGCGCGACGAACGGGCCCGCGGCGCGGCGCGAGCGGCGGTGGATGTGGCGGGCGAGCACCTCCTTGCCGGTGCCGCTCTCGCCGGTGATCAGCACCGAGGCCTCGGCGGCGGCCACCTGCTCGGCGCGCCGGAGCGTGGCCAGCATCGCCGGGTCGCGCGCCACCAGGGCGTGGGTCTCGCCGGACGCGGCCTGCAGGATGGCCGCGATCAGCTCGGGGTCGGCGGGCAGCGGCAGGAACTCGCGGGCGCCGTCGCGCACGGCGCGGATCGCGGCCTCCGGGTCGGACTCGGTGCCGCAGGCGACCACGGGCGCCGCGATGCGCTCGGCGGCCATGGCGCGCACCAAGCCGGGGACGTCGTGGGCCACGTCGCACAGCACGAGGTCGACGCGGGCGTCGGCGCGCAGACGGGCGAGGCCGGCGGCGCTGGTGTCGGCCTGGTCGAGCCTGGCGCCGCGACCCTGGGCGATGCGCGCGGCCTGACCCAGCTCGGCAGCCAGCGAGCCGATGATCAGGACGCGCATCAGCCGCGGTCCGCCTTGACGATCTCGGTCATGGTGATGCCGAGGCGGTTGTCGTCGACCATGACCACCTCGCCGCGCGCCACCAGCCGGTTGTTGACGTAGATGTCGATCGCCTCGCCGAGCTTGCGGTCCAGCTCCACCACGGCGCCGCGGCCCAGCTTGAGCAGCTGGCTGACCTGCATGGTCGAGCGGCCGAGCACGGCGCTCACCGTGACGGGGATGTCGTAGACCGCCTCCAGGTCGCGCACGGCGCGCGGGGCGGCCTCGCCGGGCTGCGCGGGGTCGGTGAACTCGGCCAGTTCCATGTCAGCCGGCATCAGCCATCTCCTTGGGGCCAGAGGGGGTGGGCTCGGACGTCGCGGGCCCGGCCCGGGCGGCAGGGGCGTGGGGGGCAGGGGCGGCCTCGAACAGGCCCAGCGGGGCAAGCACGGCCTCGATGGCCGAAGCGATCGCGCGACGGTCGCGCGCGGCGCGCCCGTCCTGCCAGGCGATGCGTACCTCGTCGGGCGCCAGCGTCTCGGTGGGCACGAGCTGCACCCGGCCGGCAAGGTCGGGGTCGAGGCGGGCCACGGTGTCCGCAAGGCCGCGCAGGGCGGCCGCGCTCGCGCGGACCACGATGCGCGGCTCTGTGCCCAGCGCCGGCAGCACCGCCTCGGCCAGGGCACGCAGCTCGCGATCGCCGTGGCGCGCGCAGGTCGCGGGCAGGGCCGCCGCCAGCAGCGACAGCGCGGCGCGCGCCACGGACTCGGCCGCCGACGAGGCCAGCGACTCGGCGGCGCCGCGGGCGTCGGACAGCGCGGCCGCGACGGCCTGCAGCACCGCCGCGCGCTGCGCCTCGGCCTCGGACTCGGCCACCGCGCGCGCCGCCTTCCAGCCTTCCCCGCGTCCGGTCTCTCGGGCATCGGCCAGCTCGACGGCGGAGTAGGTCGGCTCCGGCGCGGGCGGCGGCGGCGGCGGCGGCTCGGGGGCGTCGAAGTCCTCCGCGAACAGGATGCCGCCGGGCGCGCGGGGTGCTGCGCGTGGCGCCTCGGGCGCGGGGCCGGCGTCGTTCGCGTCGGCGAGCATGGCGGGATGGTCGTGCAGCGCGGCGCGCACGGCGTCGCGCAGCAGCGCGTCCATGCCGCGCGGGCCGCGCTCGGGGGGCTCGGGACGGCGGTCGGTCAATACAGCAGCTCCTCTTCCTGCCCGCCGCCCATCTCGATCTCGCCGGACGCGGCCAGGGTCTTGGCGACCAGCACGATGGAGGCCTGCGCCTCGTCGACGTCGCGCAGCTTGACGGGGCCGAGCGCCTCGATGTCGTCGCGCAGCATGCGGCCGGCGCGCTCGGACATCGACGCGAAGAACTGCTCGCGCAGCTTCTCCGGCGCGCCCTTCAGCGCCAGCGGCAGCTTGTCCTTC
>JBPBQX010000085.1:0-4878 GCA_050955025.1 Janthinobacterium lividum | reverse complement strand
CCGTCGGCGTGGCCACGTCCCACTTCGCCAGCGCGTGGCCGAGCGTCTGGGCGTGCACGGTGGGCACGTCGTGGTGGATCAGCCCGGCGCGGTCCAGCTCGCCGAGCAGCGCCATGATGCCGCCGGCGCGGTGGATGTCCTCCATGTGCACGTTGGCCACCGACGGCGAGACCTTGCACAGGTTCGGCACGCGGCGGCTGAGCCGGTCGATGTCGCCCATGTCGAAGGCGACGCCGCCTTCCTGGGCGGCGGCGAGCAGGTGCAGCACGGTGTTGGTCGAGCCGCCCATGGCGATGTCGAGCGACATGGCGTTCTCGAACGCCTCGAAGCTCGCGATGGTGCGCGGGAGCGCAGTGGCGTCGTCCTGCTCGTACCAACGTCGGGCGAGGTCGACGATCAGCCAGCCGGCCTCGACGAACAGGCGGCGGCGGTCGGCGTGGGTGGCGAGCGTCGAGCCGTTGCCGGGGAGCGCGAGGCCGAGCGCCTCGGTCAGGCAGTTCATCGAGTTCGCGGTGAACATGCCCGAGCACGACCCGCAGGTCGGGCAGGCGGAGCGCTCCATCACGTCCGCGTCGGCGTCGCTGATCGTGGGGTCGGCGGCGGCCACCATCGCGGTGATCAGGTCGGCGCGGCGGGTGATGCCGGCCGTCGTGATCTTGCCGGCCTCCATCGGGCCGCCCGAGACGAACACGACAGGGATGTTGAGCCGCATCGCCGCCATCAGCATGCCCGGCGTGATCTTGTCGCAGTTGGAGATGCACACCAGCGCGTCGGCGCAATGCGCCTCGACCATGTACTCCACCGCGTCGGCGATCAGCTCGCGCGACGGCAGGCTGTAGAGCATGCCCTGGTGGCCCATCGCGATGCCGTCGTCGACGGCGATGGTGTTGAACTCCTTGGCCACGCCGCCGGCGGCCTCGATCTCGCGCGCCACCAGCTGTCCCAGGTCCTTGAGGTGGACGTGGCCGGGGACGAACTGCGTGAACGAGTTGGCGACGGCCACGATCGGCTTGTTGAAGTCGGCGTCGCCCATGCCCGTCGCGCGCCACAGGGCGCGGGCGCCGGCCATGTTGCGGCCGTGGGTGCTGGTGCGGGAACGGTAGACGGGCATCGCTGGAACTCCTCGGCGCTCGGGGGCGAGACTACCGCCGCGCGGGCGCCGAAGGCCAGGACGGGGCTGGGATGCAGCAAGGCCAGGGCTCTGCCCTGGACCCGCCAGGGCGAGCCGCCCTGGACCGGCACACGAAAAGGAAGGGGCCGGCGTTGCCGCCGGCCCCGGTCGAGGTTCCCAAAGGCGAGCCTTTGGCGGAGTCCAGAGGCAGAGCCTCTGGCCTTGCCTGCTCCGGGCTAGAGGACGGCTTTTCCGGCCGTGATCGCCAGGACGACGAAGATCAGGAAGATCACGATGAAGACGAAGAACAGGATTTTGGCGATGCCGGCGGACGCGGCGGAGACGCCGGAGAAGCCGAAGAACCCCGCGATGATCGAGATCACGAAGAAGATGATGGCCCATTTCAGCATGGCAGCGCTCCGTGTTGGCGCGGCCGTTCGGCGCGCGATACGGGTCCAACGTGCTGAGACAAACGGAGTTGCAATTGCGCGTGATGCGCCCATGGGCCTGCAACCGGCAGGGTGGCCGGGGCTGACCCGCCCCGGCCGGCGGCTCAGCGCGGAGAGAGCACCATGATCATCTGGCGGTTCTCCATGCGGGGCATCTGCTCCACCTTGGTCTTCTCGTCCATGTCGGTGCGGATGCGCTCCAGCACCTTCACGCCGAGGTCCTGGTGGGCCATCTCGCGGCCGCGGAAGCGGAGCGTGACCTTGACCTTGTCGCCCTCGTCGATGAACGAGTGCATCGCGCGCAGCTTCACCTGGTAGTCGTGGTCGTCGATGTTCGGACGGACCTTGACCTCCTTGATCTCGATGACGCGCTGCTTCTTCTTGGCCTCGTTCTTCTTCTTCTGGGCCTCGTACTTGAACTTGCCGTAGTCGACCATCTTGACGACGGGCGGGTCGGCGTTCGGGCTGATCTCGAGCAGGTCGAGGCCCACGGCATAGGCGCGGAGCAGCGCGTCGCGCGCACCCATCACGCCCTGCATCTCGCCCTCGGCGTCGATCAGACGCACCTGGGGCACGCGGATGTCCTCGTTCACGCGCGGCCCGTCGCGACTCGGGGCGGCCTGCATGGGTCCTCTGGCTATCGGAAGCTCCTTTGATCATTGCACGATGGTGACGAACCGGGGTCCGCCGCCGCAGTCTTGGCGCGTGGCAGCGTACGGATCAAGCAGACTCTGCACGCCGGACGTTGACAAAGGCTGAAATAGGGGCTTGGGCGGCCCCGGTTCAAGGCGCGTCCCGCGCCCCTGCCCCGCCCTCAGCCGCGCGTGCCGTTTGGTCCCGGCCGTCGTCGCGCAGCCCGGCCGCGCGCAGCACCGCCAGGAGGTCGTCACGCACCGGCAGCGCCACGCCGTCCAGCGTCGCCACGGCGCGCACCCCGAGGCTGCTGGTCGCGAACAGGGCGTCGAGCGGCTCGCCCGGCGCGAGCGGCGCTTCCGCGACGCCGCAGCGCTCGACCAGGAGGGCGCGCATGATGCCGGGCAGCGCGCCGTCGGACACGGGCGGGGTGACGAGCCGTCCGCCGCGCAGCGCCACCAGGTTGGCGACGGCACATTCGGCCATGTGGCCGGCGGTGTTGAGCAGCACGGCCTCGTCCGCGCCGCGCGCCACCGCCTCCTGGCGGGCGAGCAGGGAGTCGCCGTAGTTCAGCGACTTGACCGCCGACAGCGGCGAGAACTCGTTGCGACGCGTGCCCCGTGCCACCACGGCGTGCAGCGCGTGGCCGGGCGCGGCGCCGGGGGACGCGGAGACCAGCAGCGTGGGCGCCGGGTGCTCCGGCAGCGCGAGGCCGCGCGGGGCCGGGCCGCGGGTCAGGGTCAGGCGGGCGGAGCCTTCGGCCACGCCGTTGGCGGCGCAGGTCGCGGCGAGCGCGTCCGCCAGCGCATCGTCAGCCGCGGGCACCGGGATGCCCAGGCGGGCCGCCGCGGCGCGCAGGCGCAGCAGGTGACGCCCCAGGTGCGCGGGGTGGCCGGCTCGGATGCGGATGGTCTCGAACAGGCCGTCGCCGAGGGTGAAGCCGCGGTCCGCGGGGGAAATCCGCGCCTGCGCCGCCGCCTGCACCCGCCCATCGAGCCAGACGAATGCCTTGGTGTGGGTTTCCAAAGGCGAGCCTTTGGCGGAGTCCAGAGGCAGGGCCTCTGGCCTTGCCTTCTCCGTCACCCCCCGAGGACGCGCAGCAGCGGCGAGACCTTGGTGCGCATCTCGTCGTACTCCCCGCCCGGGTCGGAGTCGCTGACGACCGCGCCGCCGGCCTGGGCGACGATGGCGTCCGGCGTGAGCACGAGGGTGCGGATCACGATGGAGCTGTCCATGGCGCCGTCGAAGCCGATGGCGACCACCGAGCCGCAGTACGGCCCGCGGCGGGAGCTTTCCAGCGCGTCGATGACCTCCAGCGCGCGGATCTTGGGGGCGCCGGTGACGGAGCCGCCGGGGAAGGTCGCGCGCAGCAGGTCCACCGGCCCGAGGCCCTCGCGCAGCCGGCCGCGGACGACCGAGACCAGGTGGTGGACGCTGCTGAAGCTCTCCACGTCCCACAGCGCGGGGACGGACACGCTGCCGAGGCGGCAGACGCGGCCGAGGTCGTTGCGCATGAGGTCGACGATCATCAGGTTCTCGGCGCGGTCCTTCTCGCTGGCGGCGAGCTCGGCGCGCAGGGCGTCGTCGTCGGCGGGGGTGGCGCCGCGCGGGCGGGTGCCCTTGATCGGGCGCGTCTCGACCCAGCCCTCGGCGTCGAGGTGCAGGAAGCGCTCGGGCGAGGCGGACGCGATGGCCAGGCGCGGGCCGCAGCGCAGGAAGGCGCCGAACGGGTTGGGGCTGGCGGCGCGCAGGGCGAGGTGGACCGCCTCGTCGGGGCACGCGGCCGGGGCGAGTGCTGCGGGGCGCCCGGCCTGGTGGCGCATGGTGACGTTGACCTCGAAGATGTCGCCGGCGCGGATCAGCTCCTGCGCCGCACGCACGCGGGCCTCGTAGCCGGCGCGGTCCAGCTCCGGGCGCCACGCGGCCACGGCGCCCGGGGGCAGGTGCTGCGGGGCGGGCGGCGGGGCGGCGAGGCGGCGCAGGGCGGCCTCGGCGCGGGCGGCGGCGCGGGCGGCGCGCGGCGCGGGGTCGGTCTCGGGGAAGCCCGAGGACATCACCCACGCCCGGCGCTCGGCGCGGTCGAAGCCGAGCACCAGGTCGTAGAAGCCCACCGAGGCGTCGGGGATGGCGAGGTCGTCGGGGTGGCGGCACGGCAGCCGCTCCAGCCAGCGCCCCAGCCCGTAGCCGAGCAGCCCCACCGCCCCGCCCGCGAACGGCAGCGGCCCGGCGCCGGGGGGCAGGCGGAAGCGGCGCAGCTCCGTCTCCAGCGCGGTGAACGGGTCCGCGTCCACCGCCGCGCCGTCGATAGTGACGCCGCCGCCCCCCGGGCCACCGGCGGCGCAGCGCAGGGTGCGGAACGGCTCGACGCAGAGGTAGCTGAAGCGGGAACGCTCGCCGACCGGGCCGGCGCTGTCGAGGAACGCCAGGCCGTCGCTGCCGGCCCACAGCGCGAAGGCGTCCGCGGGCTCGCGCCAGGCGACCTCGCGCACCACCAGCGCGTCGTGCAGCGCCGTTCGCGTCACCGCGCCCACGGCCGGCCCCCGCCCGCGCGCGCCGGGGCGCTCACACGCGCTCGCTGACCGCGATCGCCACCTTGCAGCCGGTCTTGATGATCGCGCACAGCACCTTGTAGCCCGGCGTCAGCTCCGCCTCGTTCTCCAGCCCGATGTCGCGGTGCTCCAGCTC
>JBPBQX010000084.1:0-5031 GCA_050955025.1 Janthinobacterium lividum | reverse complement strand
CGCCTTGGCCTCGACCACCCACTTGAAGCCGCAGGGGTGGGCCTCGGCGGCATTGCCGCCCATGACGACGACGACATCAGCGTTCTTGATGTCCATCCACGTGTTGGTCATCGCGCCGCGGCCGAAGGATGGAGCCAGACTGGCTACCGAAGGGCCGTGTCAAACTCTCGCCTGGTTGTCGAAGGCGAGGGCACCCATGCTCCTGACCGTCTTGTAGGTCAGGTAGGCGGTCTCGTTCGTGGTGGCCGAGGCGCCGAGGAAGCCGGTGGTGATCCAGCGGTTGACCGTCAGGTCGCCGTTCTTGGCCACGAAGTTCTTGTCGCGGTCGTCCTTGAGCAGGCGCGCGATGCGGTCGAGCGTCCAGTCCCAGGACACGCGCTTGAACTCCGCGCTCCCGGGGGCACGGTACATCGGGTACTTGGTGCGCGTCTCGGAATGCACGAAGTCGAGCAGCGCCGAGCCCTTCGGGCAGAGCGTCCCGCGGTTGACGGGGTGGTCGGGGTCGCCCTCGACGTGCAGCACGGAGGGGAGCGAGTTCTTCGCGTCGTCGCCCAGGCTGTACATGATCACGCCGCACGCGACCGAGCAGTACGGGCAGATGTTGCGGGTCTCGCGCGTCTGCTGGAGCTTGTAGGCGCGCACGGCCGCCGCCGCCGCGGGTTCGAGCGCGCCGAAGCCGAGCGAGCCGAGGGTGGACACCGCGATCCCGGCGCCGACGCCCTTGAGCAGCGTGCGGCGTGTCACCTGCACCGTCATGAACTGAGCCTCCAACCTGCCGGCCCGATCGTGGGTCCGCGGTCCTAAGAATTCGTAACGAAATCAGCCTTTTTGATGCCCGCCCCGCAAGGCGCGCGCAATCACTTTCTTGTCGAATCAACCTTTCCCGCCGAACCCGGCTCGCCCGGGACCGTTCCGGCCGGCCCCGGCTGGCGGGCGGGAAGCGGGGCGCCCGGGTCGGCGCCGGGCGACTGGTCGATGGTCCCGGCCACCTCGCGCTGCTGGCTGGCGTGGTGGGCATCGGACGCCTTCTCGCCGGGGGCGTCGGCGGACGCGCCCTGGGTACGCGACACCGGCGCCCAGCTCCAGCCGTCCGGGCCGCTGCGACCCTTGCCCGACATCGCGTCCGCACCCTGGATCGGCGCCGCGGCCGCGGCGGCGCCGGTGCGGTCCTGGGCGCCCGCGGTTGCGGGCGTGACGGCGGCGGGCGCCTGGGCGTGCGCGGCGACAGCCGCGCAGGACAGCAGCGCGGCGGCTAGAAGGACGGGACGGCGCATGGGTGGGTGCTCCTTGGGCTGCGGGTCGGTGCCGTGGCGGTCAGGCTGGGCCATGGTTCCCGGCGCCACAAGGCCGGCCTTCTCCGGCCCGCGCGGATCCGGGGTGTCGGCGTTCGTAAGCATCTATTCAGGCCGGCGCGGTTCGCAAGGATCGGCGCGACGCGGAGGCCGGAGCGAGTGCCTCCGTCCGGCCCGCAGCCTGGCCGCGCAGGCCCGCTCCGAAGATGGCGCGCAACATCCGGGGCTGCCGGGCGTCATAGGCTGGCCAATCCTCGGAGTCGCCCATGACGGATCACGATCGGGCGCCCGTCCCCGCCCCGGCGCGACCCTGGGAGCCCAGGGCGCTGCGCGACGCCACGCTTCGCGCGCTGCGCGACAACCCCACCGGCTACGCCATGCTGTCCACCGACCGGCGGGGCTTCATCACCGAGTGGAGCGCCTCGGCCGCGATCCTGATGGGGTGGCGCGAGGAGGAGGTGCTCGGCCGCCCCGTCGGACTGATCTTCACGCCGGAGGACCGTGCGGCCGGCGTGGTCCAGGCCGCCATGCGCGGCGCCGTGCGCACGGGCTGCGCGCGGCGCGAGCGCTGGCACATGCGCAGCGACGGCTCGCGACTCTGGGCCACCGGGGCGCTGACCTCGCTGCGCGACACCGACGGGCGGCTGATCGGCTTCCTCAAGATCCTGCTCGACCACACCGCGGAGCGCGCGGCGGACGAGGCGCTGCGGCTGTCCCTGGAGCGCCACCGCCTCGCGGCCCTGGCCACGCGCGACGTGATCTGGGACTGGGACCTGGACACCGGCGAGGTGGAGTGGAACGAGGCGCTGGCCGACGCCTACGGGCACCGCCTGCCCGGCGGGCATGCCGGCAGCGGCTGGTGGATCCAGCACGTGCACCCGGATGACCGCGCCCAGGTGCGCGCCGGCATGCAGGCCGCCCTGCAGGGCGGGGCCACGAACTGGAGCGCGGAGTACCGGTTCCGGCGCAGCGACGGCAGCGAGGCCTACGTGCTCGACCGCGGCTTCGTGCTGCGCGACCCGGCGGGACGGCCGACGCGCATGATCGGCGCGATGCTCGACCTCAGCGACCGTCGCGCCGCCCAGGCCAGGATGCAGGGCAGCGAGGACCGGCTGCGGCTGGCCACGGAAGCGGCGCGGCTGGGGACCTTCGAGTTCCGCCCGGACACGCGCCGCTTCATCGCCGACGCGCGGTGCCACGCGCTCTTCGGGCTGGCGATGCCCGGCGAGGGCGGCGCGACCGGGAGCGACGAGCCGGTTCCGGGCGACCGCGGCCCGGACGGCGCGCCGGGGTCCGGGGCTGCGGGGGGGCGGACGCCGGGGCGCGACGCCGCGCCCTCGGACGAGGCGGCGTCGGCCGGGGTCGCCTCGTTCATGGCGGCCGTCCATCCCGCGGACCGCGAGCGCGTGCGCGGTGCGCTCGGCGCGACGCTCGGCGCGCAGGGGATGCGCAGCTTCGACCTGCAGTGCCGCAGCGTGGCGCCGGGCCAGGGCCTGGCGACGAGGGGCCCGGCGGAGGAGCGGGACGCGGCCGGGGGGCGGGAGCGCTGGCTCACGGTGCGCGGGCTGGTGTTCGTGGAGGGCGGCGTCGCGGTGCGGATGATCGGCACCGTGCTCGACATCACCGACAGGGTGCGCGCCGACGCCGCGCTGCGCGAGCTGAACGACACGCTGGAGCAGCGGGTGGAAAGCCGCACCGCCGCCCTGCGCCTGGCCGAGGAGCAGCTCCGCCAGGCGCAGAAGATGGAGGCGGTGGGCCAGCTCACCGGCGGGCTGGCGCACGACTTCAACAACCTGCTGACCGGGATCGGCGGCGCCCTGGAGATGATGCAGACGCGCGTCGCGCAGGGCCGCACCGAGCAGCTCGGGCGCTACATCGCCGCCGCCCAGGAGGCGGCCGGGCGCGCGGCCAAGCTCACCCACCGGCTGCTGGCGTTCTCGCGCCGCCAGACCCTGGACCCCAGGCCCACCGCGCCGGAGCGGCTGCTGGAGGGGATGCGCGAGCTGATCGTGCGCACGATGGGGCCGCAGGTCGCGGTGGCGCTGGAGGTGGACCCGGAGCCGTGGCGGGTGCTGTGCGACGCCAACCAGCTCGAGAACGCCCTGCTGAACCTGTGCATCAACGCGCGCGACGCGATGCCCGACGGCGGCGCCCTGCTGATCGAGTGCCGCAACGCCGTGCTGGAGGAGGACCAGGTGCGCGACGCGCCGGCGGGCGAGTACGTGGCGATCCGGGTCACCGACACCGGCGCCGGGATGCTGCCCGACGTGATGGCGCGCGCCTTCGACCCGTTCTTCACCACCAAGCCGATCGGCCAGGGCACCGGGCTCGGGCTGTCGATGATCTACGGCTTCGTCAAGCAGAGCGGCGGCCAGGTCGGGCTGGCCAGCGAGCCCGCGCAGGGTACGGCGGTGGAGCTGTGCCTGCCGCGCCACCTGAGCGCGCTGCCGGTCGAGGACCCGGAGCCGGAGGACAGCGGGGAGCCTGCCGCGGCGGCGACGGGCACGGTGCTGCTGGTGGACGACGAGCCCTCGGTGCGCACGCTGCTGGGCGAGACGCTGACGGCGCTGGGACTCGCCGTGATCGAGGCGGAGGACGGGCCGGCGGGGCTGCGCGTGCTCGAGTCCGGCGCGCGCGTGGACGTGCTGGTGAGCGACGTCGGGCTGCCCGGCGGGCTGAACGGGCGCCAGCTCGCGGACCGGGCGCGTGTGCTGCGGCCCGGGCTGCCGGTGCTGCTCATCACCGGCTACGCGGAGGCGGCGGTGCTGGGCGCGGGCATGCTGGAGCCGGGCATGGAGGTCGTGACCAAGCCGTTCTCGATGGCGGTGCTGGGGCGCAGGGTGGCCGCGGTGCTCGGGCAACGCGCGCCATGACAGGCGAAAGGCAAGGTTGAGGCTCCGCCTCAAACTCCGCCAAAGGCTGCGCCCTTGGAACGCATCCCTTAAGTAGAGCCAGTCCAGGGCGAGGCTGGCCAAAGGTCCCGATGGCCTCCTTGGGCCATTGGAAGGGCCAGACGAGGGGGCTCGCCCTGGCGGGTCCGGGCAGAGCCCGGTCTTGCTTGCTCAGGCGGCAGGGGCGCCCGGGTCGCGCCAGACCCGCTCGAACGGCAGGCGCCAGGCATGCGGCGCGATCAGCTGGTGGATCGACTTCGGGCCCCACGAGCCGGGCGGGTAGAGGCGCACCGGCGGCGGAGCCTCGAGCAGCGGCGTCGAGATCTCCCACAGCCGCTCGATGCCGTCCGAGGTGGTGAACAGGGTGTGGTCGCCGCGCATGGCGTCCAGGATCAGGCGCTCGTAGGCCTCCAGCACCTCGCCCACGCGCCCGGTGTCGTTCATCGCGAACTGCAGGCTGAGCTTGTCGAGCCGCATGCCGGGCCCCGGGCGCTTGCCGTAGAACGAGAGCGACATGCGCGACGCGTCGGCGAGGTCGAAGGTCAGGTGGTCGGGGCCCTGGGCGCCGACGCCGGAGCCCTGGGGGAACATGCTTTTCGGCGGCTCGCGGAAGGCGATGGAGATGATGCGCTGGCCCTCGGCGAGGCGCTTGCCGGTGCGCAGGAAGAACGGCACGCCCGCCCAGCGCCAGTTGTCGATGGTGCAGCGGAGCGCGATGAACGTCTCGGTGTCGGACTCCGGGTCCACGCCGGGCTCGGCGCGATAGCCGGCGTACTGGCCGCGCACGACGTTGCGCGGGTCGAGCGGCAGCATGGAGCGGAACACCTTGTTCTTCTCCTCGCTGATCG
>JBPBQX010000083.1:0-5303 GCA_050955025.1 Janthinobacterium lividum | reverse complement strand
ACCCGGGGCAGGTTCCCGGGCAGGCCCCTCCCCTTCGCGGTTCGGCGCGATGCCGGTCCGCCACCAAGACGCCGTCCACTGCGCCACCCTGGCATGCCACCCTGGAGAGATCCCGAATGACGCTGAACCTCACGATTCCGCAGACCCTGCACACCGACTTCACCCCGCGCATCACCGTGATCGGTGTCGGCGGCGGCGGCACCAACGCGGTCGACAACATGATCGCGCTCGACCTGCAGGGCGTGGACTTCGTGGTCGCCAACACCGACGCCCAGCAGCTCACGCACAGCCGTGCCGACCGCCGCATCCAGCTCGGCCCGCACCTGACGCAGGGGCTCGGCGCGGGGGCGAAGCCGGAGATCGGCCGGGCCGCGGCTGAGGAGGCGTCCGAGGAGCTGGCCCGCCACCTCGAGGGCGCGCACATGGTGTTCATCACCGCAGGCATGGGCGGCGGCACGGGCACGGGTGCGGCGCCGGTGATCGCGCGCATGGCCCGGGAGCGCGGCATCCTGACGGTGGGCGTGGTGACCAAGCCGTTCACCTTCGAGGGCGGGCGGCGTGCCAAGGCGGCCGAGGCCGGGCTGGTCGAGCTGCAGAGCTACGTCGACACGCTGATCGTGATCCCCAACCAGAACCTGTTCCGGCTCGCGAACGAGCGTACGGGCTGGAAGGAGGCGTTCAAGATGGCCGACCACGTCCTCTACATGGGCGTGCGCGGCGTCACCGACCTCATGGTTACGCCCGGCATGGTGAACCTTGACTTCGCCGACATCCGCACCGTCATGGCCGAGATGGGCAAGGCGATGATGGGCACGGGCGAGGCGGACGGCGACAACCGCGCGGTGCGTGCCGCCGAGGCCGCGATCAGCAACCCGCTGCTCGAGGACACCTCGATGGCGGGCGCGCGCGGCCTGCTGATCAACATCACGGGCGGCGAGGACATGACGCTGTTCGAGGTGGACCAGGCGGCGAACCGCATCCGCGAGGAGGTCGCCGACGACGCCAACATCATCTTCGGCTCGGCGATCGACGAGCACCTGACCGGGCGCATCCGCGTCTCCGTGGTCGCCACCGGGATCGAGAGCCCGGCGCAGGCGGCACTCGACGCGCAGCGGCCGCGGCTCGTCGCGGTGGGTGGCGGCGCGCCGGTGCCGATGCCGGCGATGGCGCTGCCGCAGGCCGGGGGCTCCACGCAGTTCGCCTCGACCTCGGGCGGCGTGCCGGTGATGGCCACGACGCTGTCCGCCCAGGGGCAGCAGGGCCATGGCCAGGCGGCCGCGCACGGGCCGGTGCCGCTGATGGGTGCGCCGGTCGCGCCGGCGGCGACACACGTTCCCGCCCCGCAGCCGGCAGCGGCCCAGCGTCCGGTGTCGATGGACGGCGCGCCGCGTCCTGCCGCGAGCGCGGTACTGGCGACGCGCGCGCCGCGCAGCCCGCTGTTCAACGATGCGCCGGCCGGGCCTGCGCCCGCGCCCGCGCCGCGTTCCAGCCTGTTCGGCATCGTCACCGGGGCGATCCGCAGCAGGCTGCCGGCTGCGGCGCCCGAGTCGGCGCGCTCCGAGCCCGCGGCGCCTGCTGTTTCGGCGCCTGCGGCGTCGGTGCGGCCGGCGGTCACGGAGGAGATGGGGCTCGACATTCCCGCGTTCCTGCGCCGGCAGACTTCCTGACCTCGATGGTGTGGTGCAAAAAGAGCTGCAATAACATTGCCTTGCAGCGAAATACTCGGAAATAAAGCTTTACTCGCCGCGCGACGGGGGACGGTTTAGCGTTCTCTCGTCGCGGGGTTCCGCGCCACCTGATGAACTGCAGCGACACGACCTGCTGCATGGGCAAGGCGACGCGGAATGGATGGAATGACCGACGTGGCCCTGGACCCGAGCCTGTTCCGCGAGAGCGGGGATGTCGGGCCGGCCTTCGAGCATACGCTGCGCCGTTCGATCCATTGCCGTGGCGTGGGGCTGCATGGCGGGCAGCAGGCGACGTTGACTCTGCATCCCGGTCCGGCCGGCAGCGGCGTGGTTTTCCGCCGGTCCGATCTCGGGATGGACCTTGCCGCGCGCCACGACATGGTCAGCGACACGCGGCTCTGCACGCTCCTGTCCGATCCGGCACGACCCGGCCTGCGCGTCGGCACCGTCGAGCACCTGCTCGCGGCGCTTTCGGCGTGTGGCGTCGACAACGTGGTGGCCGAGGTCGACGGGCCGGAGATTCCGGTGCTCGACGGGTCGTCCGCACCGTTCGTGTTCCTGATCGACTGCGCCGGGCGCGTGGCGCAGCCGGCACTGCGTCGCGTGATCGAGATCATGCGCGCGGTTCGGGTCGAGGAGGACGGTGCCTGGGCCGAGCTGCGGCCCCATGCCGACGGCGCGGCTTTGACAGTGCCGTCATTGTCCATGTCGCTGGGGATCGACTTCCGGGCGGAGGCGATCGGGCGGCAGTCGCTGCGTCTGGAGCTGTCCGAAGCGGGGTTCCGGGCCGGGCTGCAGCACGCCCGGACGTTCACGCAGGTGGGCGAGATCGATGCCCTGCGCGCGGCCGGGCTGGCGCGCGGCGGCTCGCTGGACAATGCCGTGGTGGTCGATGGGCCGCGGGTGCTCAACCCCGGCGGGCTTCGGATGGCGGACGAGTTCGTGCGGCACAAGATGCTCGATGCGGTAGGGGATCTGTCGCTGGGCGGGGCGCGTCTGCACGGGTGTTTCGCGGGGCACCGGTCGGGGCACCGGCTGAACAACCTGGTGCTCCGTGCGCTGCTGGAGGATGCGGCGGCGTGGCGCTGGGCGGCGCCGGCCGAGGAGGCCTGGGTGTCCCGCGGCATGGCCTGCGCGGCCTAGCACTCCGACGAGGTTCCGCGCAGGCCCGGACCGGTTTTCCCCGTTGGTCCGGCGCTAGGCGCGGGTCGCCGGGCAGCGTCGTCGGGGACGTGGATCCTCGTTCGACGGAGCTGCGTTCCGGAGGCGCGGCCTTTTGGCGATGCCCGAGGCTGGGCCTTAGACCTGCTTTCGGTCTCGCGATCTACCGCCTCACGGGAAGCTGCTGTATAGCGTCCGGCCATGTCACAGGCGTTGCGGGAACACAGGCCATGAGCTCCATTACGGGCGTCTCGCGCGCGCTTCTTCGCACGGCCCTGCCCTGCGCCCTGCTGCTCGGCGGGTGCTCGACGCTCAGCTCCATCCTGCCGTGGAATGGCAACACGGATGCGCTGAACCAGCGCGTCGACCTGAGCAAGGAGCCGCCGGAGCAGCTCTACAACAACGGCGTCGATGCGCTGAACCGCAAGGACTACGGCATCGCCGTCACCCAGTTCGACGCGGTGCAGCAGAACTATCCGTATTCGCCCTGGGCCGTGAACGCGCAGCTGATGGACGGGTATGCGGAGTATCTGCGCAACCACTACACGGACGCCGTGGCGCAGCTTGACCGCTACATCCAGCTGCACCCGGCGAGCAAGGATGCCGCCTACGCCTACTACCTGCGGGCGCTGTGCTTCTACGAGCAGATCGCCGACGTGCAGCGCGACCAGAAGGGCACGCAGGAGGCGATGGTGGCGCTGCAGGAGGTGGTCAACCGCTACCCGGACAGCGCGTACGGCCGCGACTCCCGCCTCAAGATCGACCTGTGCCGCGACCATCTGGCGGGCAAGGAGATGGAGATCGGGCGCTACTACGAGAAGCAGCAGCTCTATGCGGCCGCGATCGGGCGTTTCCAGCGCGTGGTGGACAACTACCAGACCACGAACCACGTCCCGGAGGCGCTGCACCGGCTCACCGAGATCTATCTCAGGCTCGGGCTGACCGACCAGGCGCGCAAGACGGCGTCGGTGCTGGCCTACAACTACCCCGGCAACCGCTGGTACCAGGACAGCTGGAACGATCTCGTGGCGCAGGATGTCGTCCAGGGGCGCCAGATCGGCACCGCCGACCCGAACACGAAGTCCAGCCTGGTGGCGCGCGCCTTCGGCTGGATCTTCTGAGCGCCGGCCCGCGCGGGCCCTTCGCCGTGCCGACAGTCCGATGGTGATCCGTCCATGCTGACCGCGCTCGCGATCCGCGACGTCGTGCTGATCGAGCGTCTCGACCTCGGGTTCGCGGGCGGGCTGACCGTGCTCACCGGCGAGACCGGCGCTGGCAAGTCGATCCTGCTCGACAGCCTCGGGCTGGCGCTGGGCATGCGCGCGGACGCGGGGCTGGTGCGCACGGGCGCGGCGCAGGCCTCGGTGGTGGCGAGCTTCGCGGTGCAGGCGGAGCATCCGGCCTTCGCGTTGCTGGAGGAAGGCGGGATCGGTGCGGAACCGGGCGAGGAGATCGTGCTGCGCCGCGCCGTGGCCAGCGACGGGCGGTCGCGCGCGTTCGTCAACGACCAGCCGGTGGGAGTGGCGCTGCTGCGCCGGCTGGGCGCGCTGCTGGTCGAAGTGTCGGGGCAGCACGACCAGATGGGGCTCGCCGACCCCGCCACTCACGTGATGCTGCTCGACAGCTACGGCGTGCCGGTCGCGCTGCGGGCCGAGGTCGCGACGCGCCACCGGGTGTGGCGCGACGCGTCGCACGCGCTGCGCCAGGCGCGCGAGGCGATCGCGGCGGCGGAGCGCGAGGAGGAGTGGCTGCGCCACACCGTCGACGAGCTGCTCGAGCTGGCGCCGCAGGCCGGGGAGGAGGAGGCGCTCGCGGGCGACCGCCAGCGGCTGCAGCAGGGCGAGCGGCGGGGCGAGGCGATCGCGGCGGCGCTGTCGGAGCTGACGCCGCGCGACCGGCGTTCCTCCGGGCCGGCGGCGGCGCTGCGGGCGGCGTCGCGGGCGCTGGGGCGGCTGGCGCCGCAGGGGGCCGAGGACACGCAGGCGGCGCCGGCGCTGGCGGCGCTGGAGCGGGCGGAGGAGGCGCTGGCGGAGGCCGAGACGCTGCTCAGCCGGCTCGGGCGGGACGCGGAGGCGGACCCGCGGGCGCTGGAGGCCACGGAGGAGCGGCTGTTCGCGCTGCGGGCGGCGTCGCGCAAGCACTCCACGCCGGTGGCGGGGCTGGCGGACCTGCTGGCGTCGCTGCAGGGGCGGCTGCAGGCGCTGGAGACGGGGGCGGCCAGCATCGTGGCGCTGGAGGCGGCGGCGGCGGCGGCGCGGGTGTCCTACGACGCGGCGGCGGTGCGGCTGACCCGGGCGCGCGAGGCGGCGGCGGAGCGGCTGGTGCGGGCGGTGGGGAGCGAGCTGCCGCCGCTGAAGCTGGACCGGGCGCGGTTCTTCGCCGAGGTGGTGCCGCTGCCGGTCGAGCAGGCGGGGCCGCTGGGGATGGAGACGGTGCGGTTCCTGATCGCGACCA
>JBPBQX010000082.1:0-5333 GCA_050955025.1 Janthinobacterium lividum | reverse complement strand
ATCTGCTGGGCGCAGGGCGACGATGCGCCGGAGACGGCGTGCTCGCTGCGCCCGGCGCAGACCGTGCTGTCCGGCACCGCGGTGCAGCCCGCGCCCGGCGCGTTCCTCCAGGCCTCCCTGGAAGGCGAGGCGGCGATCATCGCGGCGGTGCTCGCGGGCCTGCCGCCGAAGCTGAAGCCCAAGGCGCGCATCGTGGAGCTGTTCGCCGGCTACGGCACCCTGTCGCTGCCGCTGGCGGCGCACGGGCGCGTCGTGGCCTACGAGGGCGACGAGGCCGCGTGCCTCGCCCTCCGCAAGGCCTCGGGCGGCCGCATCGAGGTGGTGCGCCGCGACCTGCAGCGCCAGCCGCCGCAGCCGCGCGAACTCGCCGGGGCGGCGTGCGTGGTGCTCGACCCGCCGTGGACCGGCGCCGGGGCGACGATGGCGCCGCTGGTCGCCGGCAAGGTGGCGCGGGTGATCTACGTCAGCTGCAACCCGGTGGTGCTGGGGCGCGACGCGATCGCGCTGAAGGCGGCGGGCTACCGGCTCCTGTCGGTCGCGGTGATCGACCAGTTCCTGTGGTCGTCGCGGGTCGAGGCGGTGGCGGTGTTCGCGCTCGACGCCAGGCGGTAGGGCGCGGCCGCGGCCCGATCGCCGCGGGCGGGGGCGCGGCGACGCCGTGGTTCCGACTGGACAGCGACCGGCCGTTGATGAAGGCTCCGCCCGCGGAACGGTTCGGTTCCGTCCAGGTCCCGGGAGGAGCCGGCGTGCAGGGCATCTTCACGTGCGTGACGACGAAGCACGACCTGCGCCTGGTCGCGCTGGCGGCCCTCGTCTGCCTGCTCTCGTGCTTCACCACCGCGACGCTGTTCGGCAACGCGCAGCGCCGCACCGAGGGGCAGCGCTGCCTCTGGATCGCGCTGGCCGCCGTCGAGTTCGGCGTGGGCGTGTGGTCGCTGCACTTCGTGGCGATGCTGGCCTACGCGCCCGGGATCCCCATCGCCTACGACCTGCGCCAGACGGTGTCCTCGGTCGTGGTCGCGGTGGCCGGCGCCCTGGCGGCCTTCGCGGCCTGCCTGCTGCCGGGACCGCGCCGGCCCGGGTGGCTGTGCGGCGGCGCGCTGCTCGCGGCCTCGGTCGCCGGCATGCACCAGGCCGGGATCGGATCGATGCGCCTTCCCGGCGGGATGCTGGTCGACGAGCCGCTCCTGCCCGCGACCCTGCTCGCGGGCGTCGTCCTGTGCGCGGCGGGGCTGGCGCGCCTGCGGCCGGGCTGCCCCCTGCGCCGGCGGCTGGAGGCGACGGCGTGGCTCTCGGCCGCGATCTGCCTGGTGCATTTCTCGGGCATGGCCGCGCTGCGGTTCCATCCCGGCGCGGCGGCGGACGGGGACGGCGCCATCGTCGGCTCCGGGATGCTCGCGATCACCGTGGCCGCCGGCACGCTGGCGCTGCTGATCGTGAGCCTGGTCGCCTCGCTGGCGACGCAGCGGCTCTCGGAGATCGCGGAGCGGGAGCTTTGCCGCATGCGCCAGTTCGCGGGCGTGTCGTTCGAGGGGCTGGTGATCCACCGCGACGGCATCATCCTCGACCTCAACCAGCGGTTCTGCCAGTGCATCGGCCGCGACGCCGAGACGCTGGTCGGGACGCGGCTGTTCGACCTGGTCGCGCCCGCCTCGGTCGAGGTGATCGCGCGGTCGATGCGGCTGCCGCCCGACCTGGAGGCCTCGCCCGAGATCCTGGTGCTGACGGAGCACGGGACGCTGCCGATGGAGTTCCGGGTCCGGCTGATCGACTACCACGGCGGGCCGGCGCGCGCGGTCTCCCTGCGCGACCTGAGCGAGCGTCGGGCGGGCGAGGCGCGGATGCGCCACCTCGCCCACCACGACGCGCTGACCGGGCTGCCGAACCGGCTGATGCTCGACGAGCGGCTGTCGGGCGCGCTGGCGGAGGCGCGCCATCACGGCTACGGCGTCGCGGTGCTCTACCTCGACCTCGACCGCTTCAAGCCGATCAACGACCTGCTGGGGCACGCCGCCGGCGACCGGCTGTTGGTCGAGGTGGCGGCGCGTCTGTCGGCGATGCTGCGCGCGGGCGACACGCTGGCGCGGCTGGGCGGCGACGAGTTCGCCGTGGTGCTCGCCGCGTGCGACGAGCCCGGGTCGAGCGCCCGGCTGGCGCAGCGCATCGTGGAGGCGCTGTCGCAGCCCTTCGACATCGAGGGGCGGCAGGCGAGCGTGGGCGGATCCGTGGGAGTCGCGGTGTCGCCGCGCGACGGCACGGACGGCGCGACGCTGCTGCGTCTGGCCGACATCGCGATGTACCGGGCCAAGGAGGAGGGGCGCGGCACCTTCCGCATGTTCGAGGCGGCCATGGACGAGCAGCTGCGCGACCGCCGCACGCTCGAGGCCGACCTGCGCCGCGCGATCGCCGCCGGCGAGATGGAGGTGCAGTACCAGCCGATCGTGGGCTGCGCGGACGGCGTCGTGCTGGGCTTCGAGGCGCTGGTGCGCTGGAACCACCCGGGCCGCGGCCGCATCGCGCCGGGCGACTTCATCCCGCTGGCGGAGGAGTGCGGCCTGATCGTGCCGCTCGGCCTGTGGGTGCTGGAGACCGCGTGCCGGGAGGCGGCGGGCTGGGCGCTGCCGCTGCGTGTCGCGGTGAACGTGTCGCCGGCGCAGTTCCACCACCAGGACCTGTCGCGGCAGGTGGCCGCGATCCTTGCGGCCTCGGGGCTGGCGCCGTCGCGGCTGGAGATCGAGGTGACCGAGGGTCTCCTGATCGACAACCCGCACCGTGCGCTGAGCATCCTGTCGGAGATCAAGGCGCGGGGCGTGCGCCTTTCGCTCGACGACTTCGGCACCGGCTACTCCAGCCTCGGCACGCTGCAGCGCTTCCCGTTCGACAAGATCAAGATCGACCGTTCGTTCGTGCAGGGTCTCGGCCGGAACCGGCAGGCGGAGGCCATCGTACGCGCCGTGATCGCCATGGCCGACAGCCTGGGGCTGACGGTCACGGCCGAAGGCGTGGAAACCGGCGAGCAGCTGTCCCTGCTGCAGGCGCAGCGCTGCGACCAGGTGCAGGGCTACCTGACCGGCCGGCCGCTGCCACCCGCCGAGCTCTGGCCGCCGACCCTGCCCACGCCGGCAGCCACGCTCGCCGCCGTGGCCTGAGAGTCCTCATCCAGCGCCGGTCCAGGGGCGGCTCGCCCCTGGCGGGTCCGGGCAGAGCCCGGCCTTGCCTTCAGACGTGGAAGCTTTCCCCGCAGCCGCACCGCCCCTTCTCGTTCGGGTTGCTGAACACGAACCCCGAGGTCAGCATCTTCGACTCGAAGTCCATGGTCGACCCGATCAGGAACAGCGTGGCCTTGCGGTCGACGAGCACGGTGACGCCGTTGTCGGTGACGACCTCGTCGGCGGGCCCGGCGGCCTCCACCCAGCCCATGTCGTAGCTCATGCCGGAGCACCCCTTGGTACTGACCGCGATGCGCAGGAGGCGGCCCTGGTGGCTGCCGGCGTAGAGGGCGCGCAGGCGGGCGGCGGCGGCGTCGCTGACGCTCATCAGAGGCGGCAGGGCGCGGCGGGCGGGCCGGGTGGTCTGGATGTCGCTCATGACGGTCTCCGGAACTCAGAACATGTTCAGCGAGAGGCGGGCCTCTTCGGACATGCGGCTCGGGTCCCAGGGCGGGTCCCACACCGTGGTCACGGCCGCGGAGGTGACGCCGGGCACGTCCAGCACGGCGAGGCGCACCATCTCGGGCAGCTCCTGCGCGCTGGGGCAGCCGGGCGCGGTCAGGGTCATCTCGACGGCGATGTGGCCGGCGTCGCCGATCTCGACGGCGTAGATCAGGCCCAGCTCGTAGACGTTCACCGGGATCTCCGGGTCGTAGACGGTGCCGATGGCGGCGATCAGCGCGTCCTCGCTGGGGGTGGGCGCGGTCTCGCCGTCGGGCGTCCAGGCGGCGACGCCGGGCGTGGTCGCGCCGGGCAGGGTCGCGCCGCTGGTCGCGGGGTCCATCATCGCGCGGAACTCATCCATGGGCGGCCTCCTCGGTGTGGCGGGCCGGCCCGGGGGCGGCCTCGTCCAGCGCCTGGACCAGCGCGGTCCAGGGCAGGGTCGCGCAGCGGCGGCGCGAGGGGTAGTCGTGCACGCCGGACAGGGCGCGCAGCTCGCCCAGGCAGTCGGGGCACGCGCCGGTGCGCGTCATGGCGTCGAAGGCGCGGGCCAGGTCGCGCAGCTCCTCGGGCATGCGCCCGGCGGCGGCCTCGGCCATCAGGTCGGCCGACGCCACGCTGATCGCGCAGCCCCGCGCCTCGAAGGCGGCCTCGGCGACGGCGCCGGCGGGGTCGAGGCGCAGGCGCACCTCGACGCGGTCGCCGCACATCGGGTTCTCGCCACGCGCCGCGGCGTCGTGCGGGTCGAGGCGGCGCTGGTGCGTGGGGTTGCGGCCATGGCGCAGCACGACCGCCTGGTAGAGGTCGCTCGCGTCGTCGCCGGCGCCGCTCACGCGAAGAACTCGCTGACCCGGTCGAGCGCGGTGGCCAGGGCGTCGATCTCCCCGAGCGTCGTGTAGAGCGCGAAGGAGCAGCGCGCGGTGCTGTCCAGGCCGAGGCGGCGCATCAGCGGCTCGGCGCAGTGGTGCCCGGCGCGGATGGCGATGCCGCCGCGGTCCACGAGCGTCGCGATGTCGTGGGCGTGCGCGCCCTTCATGGTGAAGGACACGACGCCGCCGCGGTCCTGGGCGCTGCCGATCACCGACAGGCCGGCGACCTGCGGCAGGCGCGCCATGGCGTGCTCGACGAGGCCAGCCTCGTGGGCGGCGATGGCGTCGAAGCCCAGGGCCTCCACGTAGTCGATCGCGGCGTGCAGGCCGATCGACTCCAGGATCGCGGGCGTGCCAGCCTCGAACTTGTGCGGCACGTTCGCCCAGGTGGAGCGCTCGAAGCTGACGGAGCCGATCATGTCGCCGCCGCCCATGAACGGCGGCATGGCGTCGAGCAGCTCGCGCCGCGCCCACAGCACGCCGATGCCGGTCGGGCCGTAGAGCTTGTGCCCGGTGAAGACGAGGAAGTCGGCGTCGAGCGCCTGCACGTCGACGCGGCGGTGCACCACGGACTGGCTGGCGTCGAGCAGGATGCGCGCGCCGTACTGGTGGGCGAGCGAGGCGAGGCGCGCGGCCGGCGTGCAGGTGCCGAGCACGTTGCTCATGTGCGTGATGGCGACCAGGCCGACGCGGCGGTCCTCGAGCAGGCGCTCGTAGGCCTCCATGTCCAGCTCGCCGCCGTCGGTGATCGGGCAGACCCGAAGCTCGATGCCGTGGGCGTCGCGCAGCATCTGCCAGGGCACGATGTTGGCGT
>JBPBQX010000081.1:0-5540 GCA_050955025.1 Janthinobacterium lividum | reverse complement strand
GGAGCTGCAGAGCGCCAACGAGGAGCTGGCGACCTCGAAGGAGGAGCTGCAGTCGCTCAACGAGGAGCTGACCACCGTCAACCACGAGCTGGCCCACCGCGTGGACGAGCTCGGCCGGGTCAACTCCGACCTCAAGAACCTGCTGCAGGCCACGCGCATCGCCACGCTGTTCCTCGACGCCAGGCTGCGGGTGACGAACTTCACGCCGGCCGCGGCGCAGGTGTTCCACCTGGTCGAGGCCGACCTGGGCCGGCCGATCGGGCACATCAAGTCGCGCGTGGCCTACGACGGGCTGCAGGACGACGTGGCCCGGGTGCTGGACACCCTGCTTCCCCTGGAGCGCGAGGTGGAGGAGCCGGGCACGGGCATGCGCTACATGGTCCGCGTGCTGCCCTACCGCAGCGTGGACAACGTGATTGCCGGCACCGTGGTGACCTTCACCGACGTCACCCAGGTTGCCCAGGCGCAGCAGCTGGTGCGCGACAGCGAGGCGCGGCTGCGTCTGGTGACCGACCGCATCCCGCAGTTCGTCTGGACCGCGTCGGGCACGGGCGAGTGGACCTGGGCCGGGCCGCAGTGGGCGGAGTACACGGGGCAGACGGAGCCGGCCAGCTGGGGCCGGGGCAGGCTGCACATGGTGCATCCCGAGGACCATGCGGCGGTCGAGGCGGCGTGGCTGGAGGCGGCCGAGGGCGGGGTGCTGGACGTCGAGCACCGCGTGCGGGCCGCGGACGGCACCTACCGCTGGTTCCATTCCCGCGCCACGCCGCCCGCGCATGGCGCGGGTACGGACGGGATCGAGTGGTTCGGCACGAGCACGGACATCCACGAGATGCGCGAGCTGCAGGAGCGCCAGGCGGTGCTGGTGGCGGAGCTGCAGCACCGCACGCGCAACCTGATCGCGGTGGTGCGCTCGGTCGCGGAGAAGACCCTGGCCGGCAGCGCCTCGCTGGACGAGTTCCGCCTGCGCTTCCGCGACCGCCTGTCGGCGCTCGCGCGGGTGCAGGGCCTGCTGTCGCGCTTGGCGGAGGGCGAGCGGGTGACGTTCGGCGCGCTGATCCGGGCCGAGCTGACGGCGCTGGGCGCGCTCGACGCGGACGGGCGCGGCGCGCAGGTGAGGCTGGAGGGGCCGGCCGACGTGCGGCTGCGCTCGGCCGCGGTGCAGACCTTCGCGCTGGCGCTGCACGAGCTTGCGACGAACGCGGTGAAGCACGGCGCTCTGTCGCGGCCGGAGGGGCGGCTGCAGGTGCACTGGGACGTGGAGCAGGGCAAGGAGGGGGAGCGGCGCCTGCGCGTGGAGTGGGAGGAGGCCGGCGTGGACGTGCCGGCCTCCGCCGGGCGCAGCGGCTACGGGCGCGAGCTGATCGAGCGCGCGCTGCCCTACCAGCTCGGAGCCGAGACGCGCTACGAGCTGGGGCCGGACGGCGTGCGCTGCACCATCGTGATGCCGGTCCCGGCGGGGCCGGGGGAGAAGAACGGGCGGCAGGGGTGACGGCGGGCCGGAAGAAAGGAAGCGTGTTCTTTCTTGAGAGAAAGAACCAAAGAACTTCTGCCAATTCGCATTGTGCCAGCCGTGGGAAGCAGGCCTGAATTTGCAGAAGTCTTTTTGCTTCTTTTTCTTCAGAAAAAGAAGGCCTTGCTTTCTGTGCGACCTTGCCGGGCAGGGATGCGTCATGCGACCGTCTGCCGGACGACCTGTCCCGGGGGAACGCCCATGACCTGCCTGCACATCACCCGCGCCGTGGCCGGGGCGCTGCTCCTGGCCATGCCCGTCGCGTCGGCGTGCGCTGCGGCGCCGGCTCCGCGCGACGTTCCCGCGAAGGCTGTCCCGGTTCCCGGCACCGTCAGCCCCGAGATGCAGGCCGTCATCGCGCAGCCGCTGCGTGCCGGGTGGGACACGCCGCCCACCACGCCGGAGGGCTGGGCGCAGCTCGCCGCGCAGACCGAGGCGAGCGTCGGCGCCGCCACGCAGCCGATGGCCGAGCGCCTGCACGTGGACATCGCGCCGTCCACCATCGACGGCGTGAAGGTCTACGTGCTGACGCCGCACGACGTTCCGTTGCGGAACCGGAACCGTCTGCTGGTGCACGTGCATGGCGGCTGCTACGTGCTGAACCCGCACCTAGCCGCGCTGCCGGAGGCGGTGCAGGTGGCGGCGGCGAGCGGCATCAAGACGATCGCGGTCGACTACAGGATGCCGCCCGAGGCGTATTTCCCGGCCGCGCTGGACGACGCGATGACGGTCTACAAGGCGGCGACGGCGATGGTGCCGCCGGGCAACCTCGGCGTGTTCGGCAGCTCGGCCGGCGGCGCGCTGACGCTGGAGATGATGCTCCGGGCGAAGGCTTCGGGCCTGCCGATGGCGGGCGCGATCGCGCCGGGGACGCCGATGGCGGACGCGACGAACGCCGGCGACACGTTCCAGACCAGCGCGCTGCTCGACAACGTGCTGGTCTCGCCCACGGGGTTCTGCGACGCGGCGACGCGGTTCTACGCGCAGGGGCACGACCTGGCGGACCCGATGCTGTCGCCGCTGCACGGCGACCTGCACGGCTTCCCGCCGGCGATCCTGACCAGCGGCACGCGCGACCTGCTTCTGAGCAACACGGTGCGGACCAACCAGAAGCTGCGCGAGGCGGGCGTCGAGACGCGGCTGCAGGTGATGGAGGGCGAGTCGCACGCGCAGTTCTACCGCGACGACCGCATCCCGGAGGACCGCTTCGCGATCGGCGAGATCGCGGCGTGGTTCGACGCGAACCTCGGCCAGTGAGGGCCGCCGGGCGGTTCCTGGCCTTGGCGCTGCTGCTGTCGGGCGGCGCGGCGCTTGCCGACGAGCCGGGCCTGCAGCGTTTCGGCGAGGGGGACCTGCCGCTGGAGAACGGCGGCGTCATCCGCGACTTCGGCATCGCCTACATGACGGAAGGCACGCTGAACGCCGAGAAGTCGAACGCGGTGCTGATGGTCACCGCGATCGGGGGCAACCACCACCGCATCGATTTCCTGATCGGGCCGGGCCGGGGCATCGACACCGACCACCTGTTCGTCATCAAGACGGACGCGATCGGCAACGGGCTGACGACCTCGCCCAGCACCAGCGCGACCCAGCACGGGCCGGACTTCCCGCACTTCACCATACGCGACATGGTGGAGAGCCAGTACCGGCTGCTGCAGCATCTCGGGATCACCCATCTGGTCGCGGTCGCGGGCGCGTCGATGGGCGGGATGCAGACGCTGCAGTGGAGCGTGTCGCATCCCGGCATGATGGACAGCCTGGTCGCGCTCACGCCGATGGCGCGCACGTCGGCCTGGTCGATCGCCGTCAACCACGCGACCCGGCAGGCGCTGATGCTCGACCCGGCGTTCCAGGGGGGGCGCTACACGCAGCAGCCGGTGGCCGGCTGGCGGATGCGGGCCGACGTGCTGCAGGTGCTGGCGACCCGCACGCCGGAGGCCATGCGGGAGCAGTTCGCCGAGCCGGCGCAGGTCGAGGACTGGATCGCCGGCCAGGAGGACGCGGTGGTCAAGGCGGGCTTCGACGCCAACGACTGGATCGCGCAGACCTGGGCCTACGACCGCCACAACGTCGGCGACACCCCGGTGGACGGCGCGGCGGCGTTCGGGGGCGATCCGGTGCGCGCGCTGCACGGCGTGAAGGCGCGGGCGCTGCTGATGTCGGGCGCGCTCGACCTCTACAATCCCGTCGAAGAGGGCATTGCCGCCTCCGAGGCGATCCCGGACGGGCGGCACGTGACGATTCCCTCCGTCCAGGGCCACGTCGCCGCCTCGCCCGGGTACAAGCCGGCGGACCTGGAGTTCATCAACGCCACGGTCCGCAACTTCCTGGCCGAGGGGCCACGGCCTCGGCCGTAGGCGGTCCGTTGCTGGTCGGGGACGTGGCCGCGTGCCCGTCCCGCGGCGTCACATCAGCTTGCGCATCCGGTCCGCCATCTCCTTCGGGCTGGTGCCGTCGCTGAAGATCGCCACGAACTTCCCGGCAGGGTCCATCAGGTAGATGATGGAGCTGTGGTCCATGTCGTAGCCGCCCGACTTGTTCGGGTGCTTGGCCGCGTAGACATGGTACTCCTGTTCCGCCGCCTCCACCTGCGCCGCCGTGCCGGTCAGCGGCACGATCTCGGTGCCGAACGCCTGCGCGTAGTCGTGCATCACCGTGGGCGTGTCGCGCTCCGGGTCCACGGTGATGAACAGCGGCGCCACCTTCCGCCGCTGCGGCCCGAGCAGGTCGAGCGCGTTGGCCATGTCGTTGAGCGCGGTCGGGCACGCGTCGGGGCAGTGCGTGTAGCCGAAGTACACCAGCATCCAGCGGCCGCGGAACGCCGTGTCGCTCACCGGGGCGCCGCCGCCGTCCTCCAGGGTGAACGGCCCGCCGATCGCCACCGGCGGCTCGGCCCCGCTGCGCTCCAGCAGGCGCGGCCCCGCCACCAGCAGCAGCACGGCCAGGGCCAGCAGGCCCAGCAGCCCGCCGGCCGCGACCCTCCTGCCGAGCCGGCCCGCGCCGGACCGCGTCACGGCGTGCCCGCCGGCCCGCGCGCGCCGATCGGCAGCACCGGGACGCGCACCTCCAACGGCGGGGCGTGCGCGAAGCTGAGCGACAGCACCACCGTCTGCCCGGCCTTGAGCGGCCCCTGCAGGTCGCCGAGCATCACGTGCGTGCCGCCCGGCGACAGCGCCACCGCCTGCCCGGCCGGGAGGTCGAGCCCGTCCGCCTCGCGCATCCGCATCACGCCCGCGTCGTGCGCCGTGGTGTGGAGCATCGCCATGCCCGCCTGCTGCGAGGCGATCGCGGTCAGGCGGTCGTTGCCGGGGCTGGTCAGGGTCATGTAGGCGGCGGCCTCATCCTGGTGCGGCGCGGTCGCGCGGGCCCAGGCGCCGGTGACCTGCACCGGGGCAGGCTGGGCCAGCGCCGCCACGGGGGGGAGAGCTGCCAGCAGCGACGCGAGAACGCGGGTCCGCAGTGTCATCGAGGGCTTTCCAGGGTGTGCGCGAGGGGGCGGACGTTGCTCCCGGGGGGCGGGATCCGCAACAGCGGGAAGCAAGGCCAGAGGCGCTGCCTCTGGACTCTGCCAAAGGCTGCGCCCTTGGAACGCCTCCCTTAGGTCAAGGGATCAAAGGGTCCTCGGACCCTTTGCGGGTTTGGGCGGAGCTGGCCAAAGGCTCCGACGACCCTCTCGGGTCGTTGGAAGGCCAGCGGAGGGGGAGCCCATGCTTGCCTGCCGCCTTCGGCCTGGTGGTATCCGCCGCGATGCACGCCACATTCCGGCAAGGCCGACAGGAGCCCCCTCGCCCGATGTCCACCGCCCTCAGCATCCCCGGCCCCGTCGCCTTCATGCCGGTGCGCCAGCCGGTCAAGCCGGCGACCCGCCGTTTCGTGGTGAAGTCCGAGTACGAGCCGGCTGGCGACCAGCCCGCGGCGATCGACCTGCTCACCGCCGGCGTGGTGCAGGGCGAGCGCGACCAGGTGCTGCTCGGCGTCACCGGCTCGGGCAAGACCTTCACCATGGCCAAGGTGATCGAGCGCGCCC